>CALXNX010000038.1 GCA_944389865.1 uncultured Succinivibrionaceae bacterium | reverse complement strand
CGCGTTGATACTGGCTCCAACAGGAGTCTTGAGCGCGAAGAAGCCCCACCTTCTTCAAGGTGGGGAGTAGGTCACCTCGGGCGGCCTATAAGCCGAGGCTCGTGCAGAATCGAGAGAATGTGCTGGATGTGATCCGGAAGGCCGGCTATAACGTAGTGTGGCTTGATAACGACGACGGCTGCAAGGGCGTCTGCGATAGAGTGAAGAGCGTGCAGATCGCGCCGGTGGATAAAACTCACTGCGACGGCACTTTCTGCAGGGACATGGTGTTCTTAGATTACGCCAAGAGCCTGACTGCCAACATCACGCAGGATACGGTAATCGCCTTTCACTTCATCGGTTCACACGGCCCGCACTACTATGAGCGCTTCCCGGCGGAGTATGCACTCTTCAAGCCGTACTGCAGTCGCCCTGATGTGGAGAACTGCAGCCTGGAGGAAGTGCGCAATGCCTACGACAATTCCATCGCCTATACCGATCGAGTACTCTATCATCTCATTAATGATGTGCTGGAGCAGCATTTAGATAAGATCGACCCGATGCTGCTTTATGTCTCCGATCACGGCGAGTCCTTAGGTGAAAACGGCATCTTCCTGCATGCCGCCCCTTATGATATTGCCCCTGATGAGCAGACCCATGTGCCGATGCAGCTGTGGCTGCCTCAGGTCACGGCACAGGCTTTAGCGGTGGACAAGCAGTGTCTGACCCGCAAGGCTGCAGCCGGCGGCTTCTCGCATGACAATCTGTTCCATACCATCATGGGCCTCCTGGAGGTGAAGAGCTCGGAGTACGATCCTCAGCTTGATATCCTGGCCTCCTGTGAAACGGCGTCTTAAGCTGCTGACCTTCAGCAAAATACTGCCCCCTTTTGCCGCATTAATTGTAAAAAGAGAGTGCAGAGCGGTGGACAAACCGCTAAAATACCCTGATTTCTAAAAAGGGCAGCTCTGCACTGCAGCAGTGCGGCAGCTTTGGCTGAAGGTTTTTATATGCAGAATAATCAAAGTAGTAAACGCTTTATTCCGATTGGTTTAATGCTCTTTGCGCTGTTCTTCGGCGCAGGCAATTTAATTTTTCCGGCCTCGATGGGGCAGGCTGCCGGCTCGAATGTGTGGTGGGCTTTATTAGGCTTCTGCATCACCGGTGTGGGTCTGCCGCTGCTGGCCGTGATGTGCATCGGCTATTCCGGGAAATTAGCGCTGCAGCAGGTAGCATCCCGCATCCATCCGTATTATGCGGTGTTCTATACCGTGGTTTGCTATATGGCTATCGGTCCGTGTTTTGCAGTGCCGCGTACCGGCACGGTGTCTTATGAAATCGCTATTCGTCCTTTTCTCTCTGACGAAAGTGCGGAATATGCGATGCCGATTTTCCTGGCTTTCTTCTTCCTGCTCTCCGGCTGGCTGGCTGCAACTCCCAATAAGCTGGTGGATCGCATCGGCAAGATCTTAACCCCGGCCTTAGTGCTTACCATTGTGGTCTTTATTATTAAGTCCTTCATCACTCCGCTGGGGACGGCGCAGACCCCGCTGGCAGCTTACGCTACCCCGGGTCAGGCTGTAGTGCAGGGCATATTGGACGGCTATAATACCTTAGATGCCATTGCCGCCTTAGTGTTCGCCTCCTTAGTGATTAAAGCCGTGCATTTCACCGGCATTACCGAGCATGGACGCGTCGCCCGCGAGGTGTATAAGTCAAGCTTCATCGCAGGTCCGCTGTTAGCCGTCATCTACATCTTTATTGCCAAGGTGGGGTCTGAAAGCGTGACCGCTATCGGCATGCAGGAAACCGGTGCGCCTATTCTTGCTGAAAGCGCCAAGATCTTATTCGGCCAGAGCGGCGCCCTGCTGCTCTCCGCCATGGTGCTGCTGGCCTGCCTTACTACCAGCATCGGCCTTATCAGCTGCTGCGCTTCCTACTTTAAGGAGCTGACCGGCAGGCTTCACTACATCACCTGGGTGGTGCTCTTTACCATCATCTCCTATTTAATCGGCCTGTTCGGCTTAAAGACCATTATCGTCTCCACCATTCCGGTGCTGATGTTCATCTACCCGCTGTGCGTGGCTCTGGTGTTCTTAGTGCTCTGTCATAAGTTTTTCGGCGGCCGGCGCTGCGTCTATGCCTGGACCATCGGCTTTACCTTTGTGATGGCTTTATATAACGGCCTGCAGACTGCGCAGATCGCCATGGGCGGTTTAGAGGAGATCCTGGCAAACTACGTGCCGCTGCACACTTACGGCCTCGGCTGGATCCCGTTTGCCCTCGTCGGACTTATCATCGGCCTGGTGCACAAGTCAGTGGTTAAGGCTCCAGCTGTAGATTAAGCCTCAGCAGGCGTAAAGCTTAGGGGCTGAAGGCCGCGTCTTATCAGGGGAAAATGCCGCTGATAAAGGCGCGGTCTTTTTATATTTGCCCGTGAAGGACAATCCCAGTGCGCAGGGGCAAAACAGGAGGTAAAAATGAATAAATAACAAAGAGAAAACTTTTGGTGCGGCGCTGTGAGGGAGCGGCAGGAGCTGAGAGCTGCAGGGAGAAATGGAAAGTGCAGAGACAAAAAAACCGGCTTAAGCCGGCATCGGTCTTTGGCTCCTCCTACTGGACTTGAACCAGCGACATACGGATTAACAGTCCGCCGTTCTACCGACTGAACTAAGGAGGAACGCAAAAAATCTTCTTGTTTTCAGGACCTCCTGAAAACGGGGCTCATTATAGGGATGAAGTTTCAGACTGTCAACAAAATTTTTAAATTTTTGGCAGGATTTTTGTCGCAGCCCTCCCTGAACCGTGCTTAATGGTATGATTAGACGCAGGTTTTCATGACTGTATCTCAGGTTCATTTTAAAGGAAAGAAATTAATATGACCGCAATTCGTTTTGCCGCAGAGCAGGATGTTGAGCTTATTTTAAAGTTTATTAAGAAGCTGGCCGTCTTTGAGCATTTAGAGCATGAAGTAGTAGCCACCCCGGAGATCCTGCGCGAGTGGATCTTTGAGAAGAAGAAGGCTGAGGTGATCTTTGCTGTAAATAATGAGGGCAGGGAAGTGGGCATGGCGCTCTTCTTCCACAATTTCTCTACCTTCTTAGGACGCGCCGGCATCTATTTGGAAGATCTCATTGTCCTTCCCGAGTATCGTCATCAGGGCTTCGGCAAGATGCTGCTCCATGCTTTAGCCAAGATCTGCGTTGAGCGCGGCTGCGGCCGTTTTGAGTGGTCATGCCTCAAGTGGAATGAAAATGCGCTGAACTTCTATCAGCAGTGGGGCGCACACACCTTAGAGGACTGGGTGACGCTGCGCATTGACGGCGAAACTCTGCAGCGCTTAGGCAATTGATCTGAGACGGGCAGGAGCATGGCAGTACGCAAAGGCTTTGAGCTGGTCTCACCCTTTGGACCGGCAGGCGATCAGGCGCAGGCTGTAGATAAATTAGTGGCCGGCATTGAAGCAGGAGACAGGGCGCAGACGCTTTTAGGCGTTACCGGTTCAGGCAAGACCTTTACCATGGCCAATGTGATTGCGCGTCTCAATCGCCCCACCATGATCCTGTCGCATAATAAGACTTTAGCGGCACAGCTGTACGGAGAGATGCGCGAGTTCTTCCCGCATAATGCGGTGGAGTACTTTGTCTCCTACTACGATTACTATCAGCCGGAGGCCTATATCGCCGCCACTGATACCTATATCGAAAAGGATGCCAAGGTCAATGAGCATATTGATCAGATGCGCCTGTCCGCCACTAAAGCGCTGATGGAGCGCCGCGATGTAGTCATCGTCTGCTCGGTTTCCGCCATCTACGGCTTAGGCGAGCCGGAGACCTATTTAAAGATGATGCTGCATTTAACCCGCGGCGAGCTCATCACGCAGCGCGAGATCTTAGAGCGTCTCTCGGTACTGCAGTATACGCGTAATGACACGGCCTTTGAGCGCTCGACCTTCAGGGTGCGCGGTGATGTCATCGATGTCTTTCCGGCTGAATCTGACGGCTGGGCGGTACGCATTGAGCTCTTTGATGATGAAGTGGACAGTCTGTCCTACTTTGACCCCTTAACCGGACAGGTGCAGCAGCAGGTGCCGCGCGTCACCATCTTCCCTAAGACCCATTACGTCACGCCGCGCGAAATTCTTTTAAATGCGGTCGAACAGATTAAGGTGGAGCTCAAGGATCGCTGCGATTATTTTCTCAAGGAGCATAAGCTCTTAGAGGAGCAGCGGCTGCGCGAGCGCACAGCCTACGACATTGAGATGATCAATGAAATCGGCTACTGCTCGGGCATTGAAAACTATTCGCGCTATTTGACGGGCCGCAAGCCCGGTGAGCCGCCCCCCTGTCTTTTTGATTATCTGCCCAATGACGGTCTGCTCATTATTGACGAATCCCATGTCACCGTGCCGCAGATCGGCGCCATGTACCGCGGGGATCGTTCGCGCAAGGAGAACTTGGTCAATTTCGGCTTCCGCCTGCCCTCGGCCTTTGACAACCGTCCGCTGAAGTTTGAGGAGTTCGTCAAGCTGCAGCCGCAGACCATCTACGTGTCGGCCACCCCTGCGGACTACGAGCTGGGCTGCTCGAAGCAGGTGGTCGAGCAGATCATCAGGCCCACGGGACTTTTGGATCCTGAGATTGAAGTGCGCCCGGCGGCTTCGCAGGTCGATGATCTCATGTCTGAGATCAGAAAGCGCGTGGAGCTGCAGGAGCGCGTCCTGGTGACTACGCTTACTAAGAAGATGGCTGAGGAGCTGACCGCGTATTTAGAGGAGCACGGGCTTAAAGTGCGCTATCTGCACTCGGATATTGACGCGGTGGAGCGCATGGAGATCATCCGCGATCTGCGTTTGGGCGAGTTCGATACCCTGGTCGGCATTAATTTGCTGCGTGAGGGCCTCGATATGCCCGAGGTATCCCTGGTGGCAGTGCTCGATGCGGATAAAGAGGGCTTTCTGCGCTCCTCGCGCTCCTTGATCCAGACGGTAGGCCGCGCCGCGCGCAATCTGCACGGCAAGGCCATTTTCTATGCCGATTCCGTCACGCCTTCGATGCAGGAGACCATCGACATCACCGCGCGCCGCCGTGCGCTGCAGCAGCAGTTTAATGAAGAGCACGGCATTGTGCCCCAGCAGATCAAGAAGAAGATCGTCGATGTGATGGAAGCGGCCTTAAAGCAGACTGAGGTCTTCAAGGCCCCCGAGGAGAAGCGCGCGCAGCCCATCTCGCGCAGGGAATGGGAGGCCAGGCAGCGCAGCTTGTCCCCGCAGGAGCTCAGTGCGCAGATTGATAAACTTAACGAGCAGATGCTCAAATTGGCGCGCGAGCTTAAATTTGAGGAGGCCGCGCAGGTGCGCGATCAGATGCAGGCGCTGCAGCAGATGCTGCTGTTAATGCCCGGGCGCGAATAGGGCGGCAGGAGGGGATAACTGCTGCTGTCAAAACCGCAGAGGGCTGGGCTGTCACCTTTGCCGGATCCCCTTGAGCTGCTGCTCACTGGATGAGGTCAGCTGCTCTCAGCTTTGCCGTGCACGCAGGGCTAAGAGCTCATCCTCTAAATAGGAGAGCACCGTGCTGAAGTCGTCCTCGCTCAGCTCGCTGTTCTCATCGACCTGCTGCAGCTGCTGCAGGGTGCGCAGAAAATCCAGCAGGGCCGGATCGCCGATTTTCTGCGAAACCAGCTGATGCTGACCGAGGCTCTTAGGATCCAGACTCAGTCCTAAGGTCAGGCCGTAGCACAGATCTGAAAAGGCTTTTAAGCGCAGGGACGCGGGAGAGTCCGGCAGGAGCACCGGCAGATCATTCTTTTTATAGCCGTCCTCAGCGTCAAGGCTCAGCTCCGTGATGACGGCAATTAATGCGCCCGGCAGCGGCTGGCCGTCATTTAAGACCTGCGCTGCCTCAGAGCGCAGCAGCCGGCTGTCTGCAGTCAGGCCCTTAGCGCACAGGCCTAAAATCAGGCCCTGCCATACCGCAGGGCCGTCGGCTGCCTGCAGCGCTTTTAATTGAGCTTCAAGTTCTGCATAACGCTTAGGGATTAACTGCATAATGATCCTCAAAATGCGTGATTTTACATAAATAACTTAGAATTATTTCAGCGCAATTGTAGCGCAAAACTTCAGTCCGCAGGCGCGGAAGCGTGATTTTAGCGCGCTTTCTGCGGTCTTGCAAAAATAGTGCGGGATGCTATAATTTTCGCGCTTTTATATGCTTAAAAGAGAGTTCTTTGACTATGCATCCTATGCTTAATATCGCGGTGCGCGCAGCCCGTACCGCCGGCAATTTAATTGCCCGCAATTTAGGCCGCCAAGATCAGTTTACGGTGGAAGAAAAGCGGACTGACGATTTAGTCACCACCATCGATAAAGAGTGTGAGCAGGTGATCACCAGCATACTCCAGAAGTCCTATCGCGATCACGCGATATTAGGTGAAGAGGCCGGTTTAGTCGGCTCGCCGGATGCAGAGTACCGCTGGATCATCGATCCCATCGACGGCACCACCAATTTCGTGCAGGGTATTCCGCACTGCGCTGTTTCCATTGCACTGCGCTTTAAGGGGCGTCCCGAGGTTGCAGTGGTCTTCGACCCGATGCTCAATGAGATGTTCACCGCCGCGCGCGGCCAGGGCGCGGCTTTAAACGGTCAGCGCATTCGCGTCAGCAGCCGTCCGGGCCTTTCCGGTGCCATTATCCACACTGCGCCGCCGGTGCGCTATCGTCAGAAGATGGATGCCTTCATGCCCATTTTCCGCCGTTTAATCGATAAGACTGCCGATATCCGCCGCTCAGGCTGCGCTTCCTTAGATATGGCCTACACCGCCTGCGGGCGCTGCGACGGCTATCTGGAAATCGGCTTAAAGCCTTGGGATTACGCCGCAGGCGAACTGCTGGTGCGCGAGGCCGGCGGCATTGTCACCGACTTTGCCGGCGATATCAGCAATTATCAGAAGACCGGCAATATCCTGTGCGGCTCGCCCAATATTGTGAAGGGGCTGCTTACTGAAGTGACCCTGCCCCAGGATCTTCCTGCAAGCTTAAAGTAAGCTGTTTTGTACGGCCTGTCGGGAGTGCCGGCAGGCTGATCCTAAGCCTTCAGCTGCTGTCAGATGGAGCGCTCATATAAGGGGCCCAGGCGGCCCGGCCCCTTACCGAACACATCTTTGACCTGCGCTAAAAACACTTCCGCTGCGGCCACCGAGTCGGCTAAAGCATTGTGACAGACATAGGCGGGAAGGCCGCGCTTCTGTCTTATCACGTCAAGACGCAGCTCATCGGTGCGCAGTCCGCGATGCATCAGGGAGCGTTCAATTTTAAGGGTATCAAGGAAAATCAGCGGCAGCGCAAACTCCGGGCCTAAGCCTAAGAGCTTTAATAAAAAGGTGCGCTCAATCACGGCTGCATGGCAGATGATGATGCTGCCGGCCAGGCGCCGGCATAAAAAGCGCACAGCCTCAGCCGGGCTTAAGCCTGAAGTCAGCTGCTCGGGCGTGATCTGATTGATAATGGCGCTGCCTTTTTTTACCTGTTCGGCGTTATTGACGAAATGATGAAAGCCCGAGGCAAAATCAATCTGCCCCTGCTGCAGATCGACCCCGCCGAAAGAGAGTACGCAGTCCTCCGCAAAGTTCAGCCCTGTAGTCTCAAAATCAAGCGCCGTGAATTTGAGATCATCAAGCGGCGTATTCTGATTAGGCAGCGGCGCGGCGTATAAGGGCTCGGCGCCTGCAGGGATCCGGCCCTGCGCGATCAGTTTTTGGCGGGCGGCTTCTAATTTTTCCAATTTAGATTTAAAGAACAGCATGGCCTAATCCCCTGGGCGTCTACAGTCCTTTGGCAAAGCGCAGCTGTGCGGCGCTCTGCTGTCTTGCAATAATGCGGAAGGCGTCCTTTAAATGACTGCGCTCAAATTGGCTGAGCTCGGAGGGCGGGAGCATATTGGACAATTCATGGCCCTGCTGCAGCGCCTGATACTGATGGTTAAAGCGCATATCGTTTAGGAAGGTGTAGGCCTCAGTAAGCTCGCGCGCTGCGTCTTTATCCGGCAGCGCCGTTTCTAAGCGATCATATGTGCTGACCGCCGGATTCTGCGCCTGCAGGGCGTAGAGGCGGGCCAGCTCTACAATTAAATTAATGCCCTGATGCTTAATGTTAAGGGCCGGCTTATTTTCCCCGTCCTTGGTGAGCACGAACTGCTTGAACAGCCCCAGCGGCGGACTGACCGCCACTGCGGCGCTGCACAGGAGCGCAAGGAAGCGGGTGTTGGCAGCTGCATACTGCAGCAGATCCTGCTTTAACTTGGTGATTAAAAATTCATCGCCGTACTCGCAGCGCAGATCTAAGAATACCGAGATGTTTAAAAGGGCCTGCGGATCGGGCTCTCCAATCCATTTGGCGTAATACTGCTTCCAGCGGGCATAGCTGCCGCGCCACTGCGTATTGCAGGCCATGTAATTGCCGGTGCACCAGGTGTAGCCGCAGCGATCGAGGGCTTTGCAGACTTTTTCGGCGTATGCAGCAAACCAGGCGCTTTCCTTGTCATTAAGCTCGCGCTCGTAAACAAGGCCGTTGTCCTGATCGGACAGGAACTGCACCTCACCGCGCGCCAGGCTGCCTGCCGCAAAGAAGGCAAAACTGCAGGGCGGCTGCCCCATGTCCTTTTCGATAAGAGCGCAGACTCTCCTGGTAAAGGCATCGGCAATGCGGCTCATGATGCGCTGAATGCTGCGCGGACGGACTTTAAGCTGCACCAGGGTGATAAAGACCTCGCTCTTCTGCTGGGAAAGGCGCGCCAGCTCCTCGAGGTTCTGAGCCTTGGAGGCGGATTTTACTAAATAGAGGCCCTGCAGCAGCGAGGTCTGCAGCAGCGAGCGCGTATTGATGACGCCGATGACTTTGCCGCTGTCCACTACGGGCAGGTTCTGTACATTGTGAAAGAACATGCTCTCGAGTACTTGATATAAAGGCTTGCTGCCTTCGATCACTACGGCCTGATGCGTCATCACGGCGCTTACCGGGGACGAGGCAGGCATACCTTCGGCTATAGCGCGCAGGGCTAAATCGGATTTGGTCACCACGCCGATTAATTCATTCTGATCGAGCACTACCGCCAGCTCGCTGCCGGTATCGCGCAGCTGCTGCGCGCAGTGCTGCAGGGTATCATTCGGCGTGCAGGCTACAAAATTATCCTGACAGGCCGCCGCGGCGCTGCGCTGCAGGCGGGTGCTTAAATAATCTGCATTTTCATGCAGATAATTGTGGGCAGTAGACAGGCGTACATATTCCTGCCCGTCAAAATAGCGGCTCACCGTTGAGCTGCGGGCTTTGATGAACTCCAGGATTTGGCGGGGCAGCAGGTAGATTAGGGTGTTTTCTAAAAAGATCACCTTATAGTCGCTGGGGCCTTCCTTATTGAGCTGGGTATAGCCGAAGCTGTCGCCGACCCCGAGGCGGGCGCGCAGCGTGCCGTCCTTATTGATCTGCTCGCAGCTGCCGGTGCGGATCATGAAGAGCCCCACGCCGGTGAGCTGATCATCGGTCAGCACATCTTCTTTGGCGTAGTAACTGATCTTCACGGCGGCGGCTAAAGTGTCCTGCGTTAAGGTTGACAGCGCCGAAAAGGGGTAGGTATGGGCTAAAAAGTCATAAATATTGGGCAGCAGCGAATTTTCCATGATCTGTCCTCGCACATTCCTGCAGCAAAGCAGCTGCTGCAGGCTTTAACGTAAAAGATCATAGCAAAGAAAGGGCAGGTGCGCTAAGTCGTCAGCTTACAGCCAGGATGCCACAAAAAGTATGCGGGCAGAGGCCGAGCATCAGTACTGCTGCAGGGGGCAGGGCGCAGAAAGGCCGCTTCAGCGTCAAACGCTAAATGAGGAGACTGCGCTTTCTGCCGTCTCCTGATGCCTGATCTTTTGAAGTGATCACGGCGGTGATAAAGAGCGGCCCCGCAGACTGTCTGCGGGGCCGCCTTAAAAGAGCTGCTGCGCTTAATTAAAGCTTAAGCGCGGGGCTCTTCTGCAGGGGACGGCGGATAGTCGGGCTCAGCCGATTTATCCGCCTGCTCAGCGGCGCCTGCTGTCGGCTCCTGAGTATTGATAGGTCCTGAGGCATAGGTGTCGCGGGCGCCTGACAGGCCGCTGCCGAAGGTGCTGACCTTGAGCTCATAGCCTTCATTCAGGGGACGCGCGTGATGCTCCATGCCGAAGCTGATGCTGTAAACCGCAGGCTCAGAGCTGTTGTCGATGCTCTGCACATTTACAGCCGCCTGCAGTCCGCCGGGGCGGCCGGCTGTCTGCAGTGCAGCGCCGTCTTCAGGATCGCGTGCAGATACCTGCTGACCAAAGGGCAGCTCGAAGGTCGGCCCTTCAGCACTGGGGCTTTCGGTATAGACGCGCTCGCGCGGTACATAGGGCTGCGGCTGCGGCTGAGCGGCAGCGCGCTCGGCTGCAAACATTTCAGCCTGCTGACGGGCAATAGACAGCGGAGCTTCACCGGTAAGCTCGTTAGGATCTACTTCCGGCACGGCCGGAGTACGGCCCTTGCGGCGAGTCTCGCCTTCACCTCTGGCCTGGCGCGGCTGCCGAGGTGCCTTGCGCTGCGCGGGGGCTGCGGCTTCATCGCCTGCAGCAGCGCGCGGCTTTTTCTGGCCGTTCCTGGGAGCCTGACGCTTAGGGCGCTCAGTACGCTCGGGGCGCGCAGCCTCAGGGCGCTCTATACTTTGCTCGACCGGCTCTTGGCGCTCAGCACGTTCCTGACGGGTCTGACGCTCAGCGCTCTCAGTACGCTCCTGACGCTCAGGGCGCGGACGGCGGTTCTGATTAGAGCGCCGATTCTGCCCGCTGCGGCGATTGCTGCTGCGTGCAGGCTTCTTAACCTCATCCTTCTTCTCTTCCTTAGAGCCGCCGAAAAGACCGCCTAAAGCCTTAAACAGTTTGCTGATGGCAGAAGGCTCAGGCTCCGGAGCCTTGGGCTGCGGACGATTAGGCGCCTTGGCGGTAATGTCGTTGATAAGGCCCTGATCGATCGCCGGCTCATCGACGGCGCTGCCGCCTCGGCTGCCTTCCGACTTCTCCATCTGCGAGGCTAAGATGTGATCCTGCATCACCTTGCGGGCTTCCTGGGCGCGCTGCTGCAGTACCGAGGTGGTGCTGTCATAGCAGCCCGGGGTGCCGGGGCCGATCAGACGCTGGACCTCAAACTGCGGGGGCATCATGTGCTGATCGGGGATGATGGAAACCTTGATCTTGTGGCGCTTTTCGATTTCAGCGAGCTTGCCGCGCTTTTCATTTAAGATGAAGGTGGCAACCTCCACCGGGGCGATGGCAAACACGTCGCCGGTGTTCTTGTGGGCCTCTTCCTCTAATAAGCGCAGGACGGATAAGGCCAGCGACGAGGTGTCGCGCACCGTACCCTGACCCTGGCACATCGGGCAGACGTGAGCGCTTGATTCCTCAAGCGACGGGCGCAGACGCTGACGGGACATCTCTAAAAGACCGAAGCGGGAGATGCGGCTGAACTGAATGCGGGCGCGATCCTGACGCACGGCCTCGCGCATTCTGGCTTCAATCTCGCGCTGATTCTTAATCGGGGTCATATCGATAAAGTCGATGACGATAAGACCGCCAATATCGCGCAGACGCAGCTGCCTGGCAATTTCCTCCGCCGCTTCAATATTGGTCTGCAGCGCAGTCTCTTCAATATCGCCGCCCTTGGTGGCTTTAGCGGAGTTCACATCGATGGAGGTTAAAGCCTCGGTAGGATCGATGACGATGGCGCCGCCTGACGGCAGGCGCACTTCACGCTGATAGGCACTTTCAATCTGCGACTCGATCTGGAACTTGGTAAAGAGCGGAATATCGCCGCCGTACATATGCACGCGGGTAGAGAACTCCGGACGCACCAGCTCAATCTGCTGCTTAATCTGCTCGTAGACATGGCTGTCGTCAATTAAGATCTCGCCGATGTCCGGGCGCAGATAGTCGCGCACGGCGCGCAGGGCAATATTGGACTCCTGATAGATGAGGAAGGGGGCCGGGCGGGAAGCCGCGGTATTCTTAATCATCTCCCAGAGCTTGGTTAGGATGGATAAATCCCAGGAGAGCTCTTCAGCGCTCTTGCCTACACCGGCGGTACGGACGATGACGCCCATGCCGTGAGGGATCTGAATGCTTTCCAGGGCCTGCTTGAGCTCAGCGCGATCCTCACCCTCAATGCGGCGGGAAATGCCGCCGGCGCGGGGATTATTCGGCATCAGCACTAAGTAGCTGCCGGCCAGCGAAATGTAGGTGGTGAGAGCTGCGCCTTTCTGGCCGCGCTCTTCCTTTTCAATCTGCACGATCACTTCCTGGCCCTCGCGCAGCAGGGTCTTTAAGGCATTGTGATCTGCAAAATTGGTGCCCTCAGGATAATATTCGCGAGCGATTTCCTTGATGGGCAGGAAGCCGTGCCGTTCCATGCCGTAATCGACGAAGGCCGCTTCCAAGCTGGGCTCAATGCGGGTGATGCGTCCTTTATAGATATTGGCTTTTTTATTGGCGTGCTCGGGGGATTCAATGTCGAGATCGTAGAGCTTCTGACCATCGACCAGGGCAACGCGCACCTCTTCCTGCTGGGTGGCGTTAATGAGCATTCTTTTCACGGGAAAAGATCCTTAAGTTGACCGCGGCTGAAAACAGCAAAGCTTACGCACTGCCTGTGATAGAGATCACAAACAAGAGGCAGGCAGCCGTCAGGGGCCGCAGATTTAGTTTTTATTTACGCTTTGCAGCATGCGCGCCTTTCCTTCATAGAAGGTGGGGTCTGCTGCGCAGCAGCCGTGTTCAGCTCTTATTCGCAGGTTCGGGCGCATGCATCCGCTCAAACTGTACGAACGCCTGCCGGCGGCAGGCAGATCTGACACTTTCTCAAGGCAGGGATCATGAACGCTAGATCACCGTCAGCCTTTGCCGCTTATTATGCGATAACCCTCGCAAACTTACAAGGTAAAAAGCGGGCTCAGGCCGGCGGTGCGGCAAAGAAAGGAGTTACTGCGCCTGAGATGCATCCTCGGCTAAATGGCTCTGCCAGAACTTCTCAGCCTGCTGATGATAGAAATCAGCCCAATCGCTGTCATTGAAAAGGTAGTAGCTGCAGTGCGAGGCTCCCTCTAAGACTAAGAGATCGGTCTCAATGCCGGCTTTAAGCAGTTTTTCCTGCACGCGCACGGTATTGCTTAAAAAGAGATCGCGCGTGCCCGAGACCAGCATGACGGGCGGATAATGGCTGAAATCGCCGTACACCGGGGAAATGCGCGGGTTCTTAAAGTCCTCGCCGTTGGCGTAAAGCCTGGCCGCCGGCTTAATCCAGCCGTCGTAGCTGATGAGGACCTCATCCTGACCGTCATTGGAGATGTAGGTGTCACCGATACGATCAATATCGGCCCAAGGCGTGCCGGCAATTAAGGCCCCCGGCTGCGGCAGATGCAGGCGGGTGCACTCCTGACTTAGGATTAAGGTCAGTGCGCCGCCGGTGGAGCTGCCGAACACGCCGATGCTCTGAGGGGCATGATCTTTAATTACTGCCTCATAAACTGCCATCATATCGTCCACTGCCGCCGGGAAGGGGGCTTCAGCAGGGGGCATGCGGTAGTCCACTGCCAGCACCTGATAGCCGGTACGGCCGGCCATGATCATGCCTTCGTTGGCACCCGCCATGCCTGAACCTAAGACATAGCCGCCGCCGTGCACGTAAAACAGGAGCCTGCCTTCCTTGGCATCTTTGGGGGTAAAGAGATAACAGGGGACGCCGGCGATATCCAGGCTTTTCACCTGCAGACTGTACTGCTCAGCCAATTGGGCTGCCTGCGGGGCGGCTGCGGCGTAATTGGCCTGAGTGAGCATATCCCATTCCTGCGGGGTGGACGGGTTGAACAGCGGGCCGACTTCTGCGGCGCTGACGGTTAATGCGCCGGCGGCATACATGGCCGCAGCTGCAGCGGTTAAAGTCAGATACTTTGTTAACTGCATAAGAACTCCTGATGGTTTTAGATGCATAAAAGTATAACCGCAGGCGAGCACTTGCAACCGGACAATTAAATGATCCGGGCGCAAAAAAGAGAGAAAAAGGCAGCCGTTTTTACGGGCTGCCTTCTTAAAACTTGAGTTAAATCTTAATCTTTGAGCTTAAGCCTGCTGGGCTTTTGCTTCTCGCTGCAGTCTTTCGGCTCTGCGGCAGGCAGCGGCAGTAAACAGCACGTCAGTGGAGCTGTTCAGCGCCGTCTCGGTGGAGTCCTGCAGCACGCCGATAATGAAGCCGATGCCGACCACCTGCATGGCAATATCGTTGCCGATGCCGAAAATCGAGCAGGCCAGCGGGATCAGCATTAAGGAGCCGCCGGCCACACCGGAAGCGCCGCAGGCGCACAGCACGGCGACGATGCACATGAGCAGGGCTGAAGCGAAGTCGGTCTCAATACCTAAGGTGTGCACGGCCGCCATGGTCATCACCACAATGGTCACAGCCGCGCCGGACATATTGATGGTGGAGCCTAAAGGAATAGAGATGGAGTAGGTATCACGCGGCAGCTTCAGCTCTTCGCACAGGGACAGGTTCACCGGCAGATTGGCAGCGGACGATCTGGTGAAGAACGCGGTCACGGCGCTGCGGGTGATGGTGGTGAAAATCAGCGGATACGGATTCTCTCTGGTCACGATGAAAACGATGATGGCATTCAGTACGAAGGCAATCAGCAGCATGGTGCCTAAGAGCACGCAGATCACGTGGACGTAGCTCAATAAGTTGGAGAAGCCGCCCTCTGCGGTGCAGGAAGAGTAAACGAGGCCCATCACGCCTAAAGGAGCAAAGCGGATGACGATGCGCACCACGCCCGAGATGCTCTGCGCTAAATCCTCCAGCACGCGCTTGGTGGTATCGCCTGCGGCGCGGAACATCAAACCTAAGGCGATGGCCCACAGCAGGATGGCGATATAGTTGGCATTCATAATGGCGGTAATCGGGTTGTCAATCGCCTGATTGATGAAGTTCATCAGCACTTCAGAAATGCCCTGCGGAGCAGATACCGAGGCATCGGCAGAGGCCAGCACCTGGAAATTGCTCGGGAACAGGTAGGACATCGTCAGCGCCAGGGTGGAAGCCAGGATCATCGAGACCAGGTACAGCACGATGATGGGCTTCATATTGGTTTTGGCACCCTGATGGTGGCGGGCGATGGCCGCAGAAACCAGAGCGAACACCAAGATCGGGGCGACAGACTTTAAGGCCTTCACAAATAAGGTGCCGAAAGTCGGCAGGATGGACTTGTCATAAGGATAGACCACAGCAATTAAGATGCCGATAATCAGGCCGATCACAATCTGCAGGATGAAGGGGATGCGATTGAGTGAGTTCGCTAATGGAAAGCGCGGGTTGATTGGTTCTAACATAAAACAGCTCTTCTTTTTGCGGTTAAAAAGGATTGCCCTTATTATAGCCGCCAAAATAGTGCACACCGTTCTTAATGTGTAAATGCAGTGCAGAAATTGTTAATTTTAGGTGCTGTGCATTAATTTAGTGCAGAAAAGATTTTTTTATGCGCATTGCGTCGGCCTTAAATGATCCTGCTAGAATAGCGCCCCGAAAAATTTGATCTAAATCACATTTATGCGGCGGTATTAGGAGGAAGAAATAATGTTGTCGCATCTGCCCGTCGGGGTCATCACTGTCGGTTTATTAGTCTGCTCGAATTTGTTCATGACTTTTGCCTGGTACGGTCACTTAAAGTTTCCGTCGGTGACCCTGTGGCACGTGGTGCTGATCAGCTGGTGCATCGCGTTCTTCGAGTACTGCTTC
This sequence comes from uncultured Succinivibrionaceae bacterium, assembly GCA_944389865.1. Lineage (GTDB taxonomy): Bacteria > Pseudomonadota > Gammaproteobacteria > Enterobacterales > Succinivibrionaceae > Avisuccinivibrio. The sequence goes on along the minus strand of CALXNX010000038.1, from coordinate 7,589 downwards.
CAAGTGCCGGCCAATCGCGTGGGCTACGGTCATTTCAGCGCCGCTGAGCTCAAGACCATTCAGGAGATCTTATCGCTCTCCATCTTTATGGGTTTTTCGGTACTCTATTTGGGCGAGCAGCTCAAGTGGAACTACATCCTGGGCTTCATCATGATCGTAGGCGCGGCCTTCGTTATCTTCCATAAGTGGTAGGCGCCGGCATCACCATCGAACAGGAGCTGCAGTGCGCGCAGCCGTTGCAGATGGGGCGGCTGCCGCACAGCTTACACTGCGGACCAAAGGAGCGCTGATAGAGATCCTGCGGGGCAAAGGGCAGGCCTAAACTGTCCGTCAACGCAAATTCAGGCTCCAAGCCTTCCACGTTAACCCGCGCCTTGGCCGCGTAACAGCTCTGCATCCTTTTATTCGGGATGCTGTACTGCTTCCCGTCCTTGATAAAGATGCTGCCGGTTTCGATAAATGTAAACTTCACGCCCGCCGCGGCGCACTGCGCGCTCAAGTCCTGCACCCAGGCAAAATCGCAGGGGCGCGGATTGTCGTAATTCTCCCCGCCGGTGATCACCTGCTCGATTTGCCCCGCGGCCAAATAGGGACGCAGATTGACCGGGCCCAAGAGCGGCGCGCACATCACACCCTTATGCTCACAGGGCAGATCTAATAAATAAGGGATGCGCGCATCAGCCGCCTGCTGATTTTCGGCGCTGACATTGAAGATGAGGTTAGGAAAGACCGGGTGGTAATTGTCAGGCAGGCAGCTGCGCATTCTGTCCGCGCGCTTAGTTAAAAGGTAGAACTTCACATCCGGGCGCTGGGCCATCAGCGCGAAGGCCTCCGCCCGCCACTGATCGGCCTCTTCTAAAAAGAAGTCTGAGGTCATGCACACCCGAATGAGCTCGCCCGGGCGGATCTTGAACTGCCCATTGCGCTCGCGCTGCAGCGGATAGTCAAAATTCTTGGTTTTAAAGATCACGGAGCCGTCCATGCCGCGGCGGCGGTCCAAGGTATACATATAGCAATTGCGGCATCCGGCCGCGATTTTGCGGCAGCCATGCCAGGGATTCCATATATCGTGCATTTGTGTCAGACTCTGCAGCGCTGGGTGCTAAGTGCGTAAAATATGCTTATACATCCGCACAAAAGCGCGGCTGGTGACTGTATTCGGGGGCACAGTCTGCCCGCACTTAGGGTTTAGTTTTGACTTACACACAATATGGACAGTAGATACGCAGAAGTCAAGGCGCTGCTTGCCGACAGCACGGCCTGCCGCCTGCTGCGCTCTGAGCGGTCGGCGCTGATCATCTCTTTTTTCGATGAGGTGTTCGGCAGCGGCGGGCAGCTGATGCTGCCCGAGAGCGCTCTCGTGGAGCGCCTCACCGCCTTTATTGCCCGCGTTAATGCCGATAATGACAATCCCATCAGGCGCGATCCCCGCGCTCTGATCAAGGAATGGGCCTCGGACCGGCTGCAGTTCCTGCGCCGCTTTACCGTCGAGGACAGTACCGAGTTTTATTATGAAATCACACCGCAGGCTCAAAAGGCGGTGTCCTTTGTAATGGCGCTGCCGTCCTACCGCTATGTGGGCACCGAGTCTCGCCTTAGGTCTATTATCGAGCTGTTAAAGCAGATGACCCTGCAGCGCGACAGCTCGCGGCGCGAGGATTATCTGACGGAGCTTAAAGAGCAGCGCGAGCAGCTCGATCGCCGCATTGCTGCAGTGGAAGCCGGCGAGGAGGTATTCTTAAGCCCGGAACAGTTTTACGATCGCCTGCAGCAGTTTGAAAGCCTGGCGCGCTCTTTAAAGGCCGATCTTCGCGAGGTCGAATACAATCTGCGCGCCCTCTACCGCGAGATCCGTACCCAGATTGAAACTGATGAAAATCCCAAGGAGCATCTGCTTGATCTGTATTTCAGCAGGACGAACTTGATCGCCAGCTCCGAGCAGGGCAATTCCGCGCAGGCCTTTGAGCGCCTGCTGCTCTCATCTGAGTCGCGCAGTCAGCTCAATGAGATGCTGCAGGATCTTTACAGCAGCCGCGATCTTGACGAGCTCAGCTGCGATCCGCGCCTTGCATATCTATACTCGGATCTGCTGCATCACTCTGAGCTGATTCATCGGGTGATCGCCCGTCAGGATAAGGATCTGTCAGCCTATATCAAGACCAACATTTTCAGTCAGAATAAAGTCCTGGTCAAAGACGGGCGCAGGGTGCTGCAGCAGGTGCGCGCAGCTCCCGAGATCCTGCAGAGCACTGAGGAAGCGCTGACGCTGGAGCTGCCTTTCCCGGAGATCATGCTGCCCACGCAGCGGCCGCTCTTTACAGTGCCTAAGGAAGAGAATTTTGACAGCAGCAATATCACGGACGGTGAGGCTGAAGAGCTCAGTGCAGAGGATTTTGCCGCCCTGCCTTTAATCGATATAGATACGCTGCGTTCCAATCTCTTCATGGCGCTGTCGCAGCAGCCGGTAGTGACCCTGCAGCAGATCACTGAGCGCTTTGGTCTGCCTTACTGGGCGGAGGAGTTCTTTGCCTACGCAGATCTGATTGAGCATGAGTATGATTTTGCCGAAGATCCGGAGCATCGCGACATCGCAGTGTTCCGGCGCGAACTCGATGACGGGCGGATCATCCGCACGGAGCTTGAATACAGCCGGCTTTTTATTAAGCTCAAAACTGAGGGTGAGCAGAATTTAGGCGCACAGGAACAGCTCAGGCAGATGCAGCAGGCTTGGAGTGCCGCCTGTAAGGCCGCAGAGCAGGCAGAAGATAAGGAGAGCACAGATGAGTGATGCAGACTGGGAAGATCCGGAAAATTTGGATGCTCCTGAAAGTGAGGAGCTCGAACAGGAAGCTGTCCGTACTCCGCGCAGGACCCTGGCGGTGGGCACGGTGATGACTTATTTGTTAAAAGGGCCGGTTTATCGTGCAGATTCACCGGTGGTTTTCAGCAATATTAAATATTTTCAGGGGGCGCTGTTCAGCAGGTTCGATGAGCTGGGGCTGCGCATGGAGCTGGATGAAGACGACGGCATGGCCTGGCTGCGCTCCAAGCGCGAGGATGAATACCCCGATGAAGATCATGAGCCCGTGGCGCGGCTGCTGCCTAAGATGCAGCTGCCGTGGCTGACTTCTTTTGTCCTGACCTAGCTGCGTCTTAAGGTCAATGACCTTGATAATTTAGGCGAGCCGCGCTATCTCTTAACCTTCGATGAGATTTTCATGGGGCTCTCGCCGTATTTTAAAGAGCGCGATGAAGCTGCCCTGCGCCGCAGATTATCCGGACAGATGAAGCGTATCTGCGAGCTGGGGATGGCTCGGCTTATCAAGGATGCCCAGGGCGAGCGCTATGAGATCCTGCGCATTATTAAGGCTTTGGTGACCGCGCAGGTCATCAGCAGGTTAAAAGAGGAGCTCGAGCAGCGCCTGAGCTCTTATCAGGATTACGGGGGGCGCAGAAACAGTGAAGCTGCCGCCGACGGGGAGGATGAAGAATGAGTGAAGTACAGCCGGTGCTGATCGAGCAGCAGCTGCTGCCGCAGGAAAGCGGTTTTCGCTTTGAGCGTTTTGAGGTCTTAAATTGGGGCCCATTTGATCAGCAGGTGTGGAAGCTCGATTTCAATCGCAGCAATCTGCTGCTGATCGGCAGCAACGGCTCGGGCAAGTCGAGTCTGGTGGATGCGCTGTCCACCTTATTTGAGACCCCTGGTAACATCGTTTATAACCGCGCTGCCGGGGCGGTGAAGCGCGAAAGAACCCTGGCTTCCTATCTGCGCGGACATTTTCGCGATACCTCCGAGGGCAGCAGCGAAAAGACTGAGCTGCGCGATGAGCATGTCTTCAGCGTCATTGTCGGGGTGTTTTACTGCGCCAAGCTGCAGCGCCGGGTGAGCCTCGGGCAGTTCTTCTCCTTTCCCAAAGAGCATGACGATACCGTCGCGACGGTTTATATCGGCGGCACGCAGGATCTGTCCATCAGCCGCGATCTGATGAATTTCGGCAGGCGCAGCGCCGATCTGAAAAAAAAGCTCAGGCAGAGCGGCTTTACCATCTTTGAGCGCTTTTCCGACTACAAGCAGTGGTACATGCGCGAGCTCAATTTATCCACGCAGGCCGTCGCGCTGCTGCGGCAATGCGTTTCCTTAAAGAATGTCAGCGATATTACCGCCTTTGTGCGCGACTATATGCTGCCTCCCGGGCGCGGCGCTGCGATGATGCGCGATCTTATTGATCACTTTGACTATTTGACCAGCTGCTATCAGCAGGTGCTGACCGCGCGCGAACAGATTGAGCTGTTAAGTCCGATTGAGGAGCAGGGGCAGCTGCATCAGGCCAAAGTGCAGGAGGCGGCAAAGCTGGAGGCCTGCTATAAACAGGTCACTCCTTTCATCAATGCCCGCCAGCAGATTTTAGTGCAGCGCGAGACTGAACGCCTGCGTGAGCGGAATCTGCGCCTGGAGGCTGCCGTGGCGGCCGATGCGCAGCGCAGAAATGCACTGTTTGAAGAGCATAATCGGCTGCTGGTCCGGCAGGCGCAGGCGGGCGGCAATGCGCTGGCGCAGTTAAAGCAGGAAATAGCGCACAAGCAGGAGCTGCAGGAGCTGCGCGCACAGTCCTTTAATGCCTACGCTGCACTGTGCGCCAAGCTTCGCATCGAGCCTGCATCCAGCGCCGAGCTCTTTTTACGTCAGCGCCGCGAACTTTCCGCGCGTCAGGATGCCTATCAGCAGGCGGTAGCGGATGCGCGGCAGGAATTTTTGGAGCAGTTCAGCGCCGAGCAGAATATGAAGCAGGAGGCAGAATGCATTAAGCAGGAGCTCAGCAGTTTAAGCCGGCGCGACAGCAATCTGCCCGAGGCGCAGATTGAGCTGCGCCGCAGATTGGCCGCGACCCTCGGCGTCAGTCCGGATCGGCTGCCCTATGTCGGCGAGCTCATTCAGGTCAAAGAGCAGGAGAAAAAGCTCTGGGAGGGAGCAGCGGAACGCGTGCTGCACAGCTTTGCCTTATCGCTCTTAGTTCCTGATGATCTCTATTCTGACGTGGTGCATTACGTCAACTCCTCCAATCTGCGCAGCCGTTTGATTTTCTATAAGCACAGTGATCTGCAGGGCGGCAGGAGCTCAGCCTTAGTGTCCAATTCACTGGCGCAGAAACTGGAGATTAAGCCTGATACGGTGTTCTATGCGGCGCTGTCCCAGCAGCTGCTGCAGCGCTTCAACCTTGCCTGCTGCAGCGATGAAGATGATTTTCGCCGTCAGGCTGAGGCCGTCATGCCCAGCGGTCTTATCAAGCAGCGCCGCCGCCATGAAAAGGACGATCGCTTTGATGTTAAAGACCGCAGCCGCTATGTTTTAGGCTGGTCCAATACCGAGAAAAAGCAGATCTTAAAGGAAAAATGGCAGGAGCTGCAGCAGCAGAGCACGCGGCTGCAGGAGGCTAGGGACGCGGCGCAGGAAGAGATGGGCCGCCGGATGCAGATAGAGCGCGCCGCTTCTGATCTTTTAGAGCGCTGCCGGGATTTTGAGCAGCTCAATGTCTCAGGCATGGCCGCTGAAATTGAAAAGCTGCAGGCTGAGCTGAACCGCATCGAAAATGAAAACCTGGATTTAAAGGATCTCAGTGCGCAGCTGCAGCGCTGTGCGCTGGAGCTGCAGACCGCTGAGAAGCAGGAGCGCGCAGATCTGCAGGAGCAGAGTGTCTGCGTCGAAGAACTTAAGAAGATGGAAAACAGGCTGGCCGAACTTGCCGATCTGCAGGTCGCAGATCCTTTAACGCCGGAGGCCGAACAGATTTTAAAGCCCCTGTATGCCAAGGGGAATTACCGCCTGACGCTTCTCAATGCCGGGACGGTGATCGTCAGCTTCATGCAGCAGGTAAAGGATCTGCAGAGCAGAGTGCAGCAGGAGTGCACGGCCCTTTCCAACGAGATGTGCCGGCAGATGGGACAGTTTATAGATAAATACCCGGCTTTGGGCAAGGAGCTGTCCGCCAAAGCTGAGGCGCTGCCGGAGTTCAATCAGCTGCTGACGGCGCTGCGGCGCGACAATCTGCCTAAATACGAGGATCAGTTTAAGCAGAAGCTGGAGCACAGCGCCATCAGCGATGTGGCGCATTTAAGCGCCAGCCTGGAACAGGAATGCGTCAGCATGCGCCAGCGCATTAAGGATATCAATGCTGCGCTCATCGGCATCGACTACTATCCGGAGAGCTATATTAAGCTGACCTTAAAGACCACCGGCGATCAGGAAATTTTACAGTTCAAAGACGATTTGAAAAAATGTATTTCAGACTCCTTTGGTCCTGCGCTGAATTTAGCTGCCGCCGAGGCGAAATTTAAGCTCCTGCAGCAGTTAATTGATCGCTTTAAGGGACGGGCGGAGAGTCTGCGCGCCGATGAAATCTGGGCGCAGAAGGTACTCGATGTGCGGCAGTGGTATACCTACGCGGCCGTGGAATACGATCGCATGACCGGTAAGGAGCGCGAGTTTTACTCAAGCTCCAACGCCAAATCCGGCGGGCAGAAGGAGAAGCTGGCCTACACTATTTTAGCGGCGGCTCTGGCTTATCAATTCAATCATCAGACGCCTGGAAAGAGCGGTGAGACCCTGCGCTTTATCATGATCGATGAGGCTTTCGGCAGCGGATCGCCGGATTTAGTCTCCTACGCCATGTCGCTGTTTGAGTCCTTAAGGCTGCAGGTGATGGTGGTCACTCCCTTGAACAAGATCAACGAGATTGAGCCCTACGTCTCGCGGGTGGCCCTTGCCCGCGGCAAATCAGGCGAGGGCTCCAGCGTGCAGAATATGTCGGTGCAGCATTATCTGGAGACCTATCAGCACATAGAGCAGCAGAAGGAGCATAAGCTCACAGGCTCAGCTGCCTCCTTAGGACTTAAGAGCACCAGCACAGTCACGACGGTAAAGCCGCAGACTGAAACTGCAGCAGCTGCAGAAGCGGCGCCTGATCCTGAGCCTTTAGAGCGGACGGAGCCTGTAGAGATCGATCTCTTTGCGCATTTAGATAATAATGAGCAGTCTGCATCGTCCGATGAGACTGCAGCTGCAGACAAGCCTGCAGATCCGGAGGAGGACAGCGCCAGGAGCGACAGCGAGCGCGCGGCTGAACTGGCGCAGGCGCGGGAGTATATAGCCGCGCGGCAGGCTAAACTGCATGCCGCAGCCCCGGGCAGCAGCAGTGCGGCCGCGCGTTTGATCGATGCCTTTACCTCAGAGCGCGAGCTGCAGACTGACGCTCCCAAAATGGCGGTGCTGCTTGAGGGCGCGGCCGGCGCGCAGCTGCCTTCAGCCCACGAGATCTTAGAGCAGGTGGAGCAGGAGAAGCCCCCTGCAGCCTCTGAGGAGGTACAGGATGATGCGCAGACTGAGAAAATTAAAGCAGCGAAGCTGGCTGAATTTGATGAGTTAAAGCGCAGGTTTGGATTGTCCTGATGGCGACGGCATTTACCACCCCGACGGAGATTAAGCAGAGTCTGCGAAAGCAGCTGCAGAGCGGGGAGCTCTGTGACCTACTCCCCACCTTGAAGAAGGTGGGGCTTCTTCGCGCTCAAGACTCCTGTTGGAGCCAGTATCAACG
>CALXNX010000037.1 GCA_944389865.1 uncultured Succinivibrionaceae bacterium | reverse complement strand
TTGCTGTTATCTAGTTTTCCTTACTGCTCTGTCTGTTCTCATACTCGATAATGTACGCTGAACCCAAGCAAAACGCAGCATGTCAGGATGCCATTCATCCCCACCCTGGAAGAGGATGGGGACTTCTGGCATCATACTGTTAAATATGACAGTAATGTTTCATACGGCACGCTGTTTGACTATGCAGAGAATTTCTGGATGCTGCTTTATTTTGCAGGCTATCTGACCGAGTGTGCCGCCGCTGAAAGCGCCGGCAGAAAAGTTCTCAATCTGCGCTTTCCTAATCTTGAAGTTAAACAGGTGTTTGCAGATTTGATTGATCATATCAACCTGAAGCTGCTGCCTCAGGGGACGGTTAATGATGTAATTGACGCCTGCTTTGCCGGCGACAGCAGCAGGATCAGTTCCCTGCTCTCTGAACTGCTGCTGTCAGTGATCAGCTACTTTGACTATCAGGAGCCTTTCTATCACGCCTTTGTCTGCGGTCTGTTTTCCGGCCGAGCCGGCATCAAAGTAAAATCCAATCTCGAACAGGGCTTAGTTCGTCCGGATATTGCTGCAGAGCGGCAGCGCACGAGACAAGGTCTTATTATTGAGTGCAGGTATGCGGCCGCACCTGCAGATCTGGAAGACCGGGCTGAAGCTGCTTTGGCGCAGATTGATAAACTGCAGTATGGTGCGGAATTATCTCAGCGCTGCCGTCAGGTTATGAAGATCGGCCTTGCTTTCTGCAGTAAAAGATGCCTGGCCAAGTGCCGTCTGCAGACAGCCTGATCCTCGCAGTGAAACTGCTACAATAAGTAAGACGGCGCTGCCGCGCCGCGCTTAATCAGCTATTGAGGAGAACCGTGCCGCCATGCTAACGTCAAGCCGCAGTCAGCCCTCTGGTGCAGCCTATTATTTGCCCCTGATCATTATTGCTCTCATTTCATGCCTGCTCTCCTTTTACTATCAGGGCAATCAGTGGGTCTCCGGCGATCAGATGCAGATGCTGCGCAAGGGGTTTAAAGCCGCCATTGAGGGCGTCTATCTGCCTTACGGCAATGAAGCGAGCACTGTGGGGAATGTGCCGGGCTCCTTATCCTCCGTTCTTATTGGTCTGCCGCTGTCCTTATGGTTTAATCCATATGCGCCGGTGATCCTGCAGGAGCTCATCCGTCTGGCCGGCTTTGCCCTGTTCATCAATGCCTGCAGGCTGCTGTTCCGCCCGCGCACCGTGATCTTAGCGGGCCTGCTCTATGCCTTAAATCCGTGGTTCTTATATGACAGTCTGGTCTATAACCCTTCTTATCTCTCCTTTGGGGCGGCTTTGGTGCTGAATATGCTGGTGCGCCTGCGCCGCGAGGGCGGAGCTGCATCCTTTTGGGGCACGTTTGTCTGCTCGCTGCTGCTGACCTTAGGCGTCGGCTGGTGTCTGCAGCTGCATTTTTCCTGGCCGGTACTGCCGGCTTTAACCGGCATTTTGTGGCTGCGCCGCTCCATTCGCTTTAATTTCGGCGGTGCGGGCGCGGCTTTAATCCTGATTGGACTGACCTTAATCCCGTATTTTCAGGAGGCCATGGTCAATGACTACATTACCTCCAACCCTGAGGAATACGCCAAGGAGCGCTATTTCGGCTACGGCTTAGTCCACGTCTATCCCTTATTTAAGGCGGTGCTCTATTGGCTGCGCTTCGGCTCGCTGCTGGTCACCAACAAAGCGCTGCCCTCTGAACTTGCCGCAGGAGCTCCCTTCTATCAGGAAGCCCTGTATTACCTCTGGCTGGTGTTTTCGCAGGGGATCGGCGGACTGACCGTGCTCTTTGCGGCGCTGTGCAATTACTGGCTGGTGTTCAAGTGCAGACGCACTAAGGATGTCAGGACCTGCTTTATGCGCAGTCTGACTATCAGCTGCCTGCTGGCGCTGCTGCTGGCGGCCGGCGCTGCTACCCTGACCCTAAACTACTGGCAGATCATTATTCTGTTCTGCTTTGCCTTAATGCCGGTACTGCACATCTTAGATGCCGCGGCTTTAAAAAACAGCTGGCTTGCCGGCCTCGGCGCACTGCTCATTTTAATGAACGCGGTAAGCGCCTCGACTTCTGAAAAATTCAGTTATAAAGCTGATTATGCAGCCGCTTTTTATCAGTTCTGCCTGACGGTCTATAACGATGCGGGCAAGTGCCGGCTCACCGACGCGCAGGCGGCAGCCATCCGCGCCGTCGACGTCACTCCGCCTAAGGATTGAGGATGCAGAGGAAAATATGCAGATCATTTCCTTAGGACAAGGCGAGACTTTACTGCTGCCGGAGGCCGGATCTAAAGCCGCTGCCGTGCTGCGCGACTGTTTGGATGCTCAAGCTTTAAAAGAAAGAGCGCACGACAGTGCACCTTTCAGTAAGGCTGAACCTGCAGCGCTGCGCCGGCTTTTTGATCTTAATTTTCTCAAGGCGCAGGCCGGCAGTCTGGTATTTAAGGGCGGGCGCGGTCAGACTGTGCTCTTTACGCTGGCAGGACACGGCTTAGTGCTGCGCCGCTATCTGCGCGGCGGGCTGTGGGGCCGCTTGATGGGCGATAAATTCTGCGTGCTGGGGCCGCATGCCCGGCGCGCGCTGCTTGAGGCAGAGCTGTTGGAGCACATGGCAGCTGCAGGCTTGCCGGTCGCTCCTGCAGTTTTAGGTCTGCAGATCCGCCAGGGGCTGTTTTACCGTCAGGCTTTGATCACGCAGGCGGTGCCTGACAGCCGGAATTTAGCCGAGGTCATGGCAGAGCGCTCCTTAACCCCGGATGAGTGCGGGTTAATCGGACGCACGCTGGCGCGCTTCTTTGCTGCCGGCATTCATCACACCGATCTTAATCTGCGCAATATTCTGCTCACCAAGAGCGGTGAGTGCGTGGTGATAGACTTTGATAAATGCTTTGCTTTAAAGAGTCTGGGCTTTAATCTGCGCATGACCATGCTCCATCGGCTGCAGCGCTCCTTTAATAAGGAACTTACTAAAAATCCGCTGCTCAATTACGATGAGCTCACCTATACCCTTATCGAGCAGGCGGCGCTGCAGCAGACTGGGCATTAAGAAGCCGCCGGCGTCACTTGATGCATTTTGGGGCGTTTTAGATGCAGGTGCTCACTTTTTGTTTGGTTATTAGATGCCAAAACAGCTAAAATGAGCGCACGGCAAGGTTTCAGGCTGAGGCCTGAGCGGATTTAATATTAAGAGGAGTACACGGCCGGCCGCGCCGTTTTTGCTTAGCACTATGAAGACTTTAATTATCGTTGACCATCCGCATTACGATTTATCTACCGCCAACCGCCGCTGGCTGGATGAGGTGCGCAAGTATCCTGATGATTTTCAGGTACACAATCTGCAGAGCTCTTATCCGCGCTCATCCATTGATGCCGCCAGCGAGCATCGCCTGATCGACAATGCCGACGCTTTAGTGCTGCAGTTCCCCATCTATTGGTTTAACTGCCCGCCGATGATGAAAAGCTGGATGGACAGTGTCCTCACTCCGGGCTGGGCGTACGCCGGCGCGCATCATTTAGAGGGCAAGCCGACCGCCATTGCCGTTACCTGCGGCAGCCCGCAGGAAGCCTATTCTCCTACCGGGGCTAACGGGCATACCGTGCAGGAGTACTTAAACTCTTTTGAAAGCTCCTTCAGGCACGTGCGCGCTGACTTTAAGGGCTTCTATGTCTTCTACGGGGCCGCTCCGGCTGACGGCAGCAAGCCCAATGCCACTGAGCTGGCCGCCAGCGCCCGCAATTATGTGGATTTCCTGTACAGTCTGACTGGTAAAGCGCCGGCAGCGGTACACCAGGCCGTGCAGCAGCCCGGCAAATAGCAGGCGCCCGCTGTGCGGGTAGAGGCTTTTGGTGTTTTCAGCAGCCGCCCCGGCTGCTGAAAGTTTATCCGGGGGAAGAGAAAATGCTTCAGCGCTGAGGCCTGGCCGGACGATTTAAAGCCTGCTCAAAGAGCTGCAGCGTACTCTCCACCGCGCCACGGCCTGCCTGCTGCACCTCCAGGGCCTTAAGCCCTGCCTGCTGCAGCGTCTCAGGCTTTGCAAGCAGCCGTTCCAGCAGGGCGCACAGGCGCTCCGGCGCCGGACATAGATAAGCGCCGCCCCGATCGATTAAGCGCTCAAACTGCTCTTTGAAGTTATAGTAATAGGGGCCGGTGATGCAGGGCAGCGAAAAATAGGCTGGCTCCAAGGGATTATGCCCGCCGATATCGATAAAGCTGCCGCCCATGAAGACCGCGTCGCACAGGCCTAAATAAAACTCCATTTCCCCGAAGCTGTCGCCAATCAGTACGTCGGCAGTAAAGCCGGTCAGATTGTTATTGAGCTGACTGCGCTGCTGCACCGCAAGTCCACAGTCCTGACAGGCCTGCAGCGTCAGCGCCGTCCCGCTCATGTGCCGGGGCACTAATAAAAATTTCAGCTCCGGGCGGGTCTGCTTGAGCTTGGCAAACTGCTCTAGGACCAGTCTCTCCTCTCCGTCATGGGTAGAGATTGCGCCGATTACTGCAGGCAGGCGCAAAGCGCGCTTAACGCTGCGGCCGCGCGCGAATTTCTGCTCGTCAGGCTGCAGATCGTACTTTAATGAATTCACTGCAAAGATGCGCTCGGACGGTACGCCGATGCGCGCAAAGCGGGAGGCATCCTCCGGGGTCTGGCAGATCACGAGGTTCAGCGGATCGGCAATTAAAGGTTTTACCAGGCTTAAATGCTTTTCGTAGCTGCGGCAGGTTTTCTCGGGCATGCGCGCATTGAATACCGTCACTAAGGTGCGGCGCTTTTGTGCCTGATGCAGCAGGCAGGGCCACAGCTCGGTTTCCATAATAAAGAGATGGCGGGGCTTGACCGCCCGGAAGAAGCGCCATACCGCAGCAGGGCTGTCCAAGGGGGCATACAGCTGGGTAATGCCATGGATTTTGGAGGCCGCAGCGGCGCCGGTAGTGGTGGTGGTAGTGACGATCACATTTAATTTGCGATGGCGGCGCACAAAAGCCTCGATCACTGGACGGGCGGCCAGCACTTCGCCTACGCTCACGGTATGAAACCATACCGAGCTTTTAAACTGTACCGGCATGAAGCCCAGGAGTTCCCATTTGCGCCTGCCGTAGGGAGGGTCGCGTCTTTTCTTATGGATAAGATAGAGCATCCCCAGGGGAGCGAGGAAAAAGGTCAGGATCTGATAGAGCAGTAATGCCAGCCGGGCTTTCATCCTACACCTCTCGCTTCTGCAGCAGCGGGCAGCGCGCCGCAAGTTCCTTCAGCACCATCTCAGGCGTCAGGCTTTTTAAGCACTCGTAGGTGCCTTTGCTGCAGGTGCGCTTAAAGCAGGGATGACAGGCAACCGCCGCTTCCAGACACACCGCCTTATCCGATAAGGGCGGGGTATAGCCGGTGGAGGTTGATCCGAAAATGGCGCACTGCGGAATATCCAAGGCCGCAACAGTATGCATCATGCCCGAGTCATTACACACGGCGCCCTGACACAGCGCCGCTAAATCCAAGGCCTCAGTAAGACTGGTTTGACCTGCAGTATCGTAAAAATAAGGCCGGGCGGTCTTATCTATATGCCCCGCTATCGCTTTGACCGTCGGGGCATCCTGCTTGGTTCCCAAGCCCAAAACTGCGCCGCCGGCTGCAATCCACGCGCTCGAAACGGCCGCAAAATATTCCACCGGCCACAATTTGGCCGGGCCGTAATTGGCCCCGCAGCCTAAAGCCAGCAGCGGACGATCGGTTTTCACTCCCAGCCTTTCCAACAGCTCCGGGCTTACCGGGTGGGCCTGCAGCTTAGGGTTGGGAATGGGCGGCAGATCGGCAGCGCTTTTAACTTGGTCTTTGCTGTAGGCCAGCGCCGCGTAGCGCTCGACCATGCGCGGGAAATCCTGCTTGTTGGTGCGCAGATGATTTAATACGAAATATCTGCTCTCTCCCTTAAAGCCGATGCGCTCCGGGATGCGGGCGAAAAAAGGCACTAAGGCTGACTTAAAGGAATTGGGCAGTACATAGCAGCGATCAAAGTGCTCCGCGCGCAGTGCCCTGCCGGCTTTGATGCGCTCTTTAAGTCTGAAGCTGCCGTGACCGAAGGGATTTTCCATAAAACGGTCAATCTCGGGCATGCGGGCGATAATGGGGGCCTGATAGCGCGGTGCGTACAGCGTGATCTCAGCGTCCGGATGCTGCTGTCTTAAGATCTGATAGAGGGCATGGGACATGATGAGATCGCCCAGCCATGAGGGGGCAATAATCAGGATTTTCAGCACGCGCTTGTCCTTTCTTTGCGGTCAAACAATGCTAAAATTTTAACAGATGCAGCCGGCGCTTAACAGCGCGGCTGCGCCGCGTTTCAGCACCAGGTCAAGGAAGGTCAGTATGTTTATCGTTACCGGCGGCGCCGGCTTTATCGGCAGCAACATTGTCAAGCTGTTAAACGACAAGGGGATTAAGGATATCTTAGTGGTCGATCACTTAAAGGACGGCCACAAATTTGCCAATCTGACGGATTTAGATATTGCCGATTATTTGGACAGAGAAGAATTTCTCGCCTTAGTGCGCGATGAGAAAGCCTGGCGGCAGCGCCTTGGGACTAAGACCATCGACGCGATTTTTCATGAAGGCGCCTGTTCTGCTACCACCGAATGGGACGGCCAGTACGTGATGCGCAATAATTACGAGTACACCGTGGAGCTGTTTGAGTTTGCCTCTGCGCGGCGCATTCCCTTCTTCTACGCCTCCTCGGCGGCTACCTACGGCGGCGGCAATGTCTTTGTGGAAGGGCGTGAGCATGAAGCTCCGCTCAACGTCTACGGCTACTCTAAATTTTTATTTGACGAATATCTGCGCGTGCGCCTGCCGCGCTTAAAGAGCCCGGTTGTCGGTCTGCGCTACTTTAACGTTTACGGCCCGCGCGAGAGTCACAAAGGCTCCATGGCCAGCGTGGCCTTCCACCTCAATAATCAGATCTTAAGAGGCGAGAACCCCAAGCTCTTTAAGGGCTGTGAAGGCTATCCTGACGGAGGACAGATGCGCGATTTCGTTTATGTCGGGGACGCAGCAGCCGTGAACTGGTGGTTCTTTGAGCATGAGGGCAAATCGGGCATTTACAACTGCGGCACCGGCCGCGCTGAGCCCTTCCTCAACATCGCCAAAGCGGTGATCAAATACCACGGCCATGGCGAGGTGGAATTCATTGACTTCCCTGCGCACTTAGTCGGCCACTATCAGTGCTTTACTCAGGCTGATTTAACTAAGCTGCGCGAGGCCGGATGCGATCATGAATTCAAGGATGTCGCCGCCGGCGTGGCTGAGTATATGCAGTGGCTCAATCGCCGCTGATGCTGCAGATCCGCGGCAGGATCCTGCCGCGGCTGTACTGACCTTTCCTGCACAAACCCAAACTAAAACCCATCACATCACCTCTGCATGCCATGACTGAATTTAAAACTGCTGCCGATCCGAACTATCCCATTTTAGCCGGCGTGATCAAACAGGAAGGCCAGGCGCTTAATGCGCGGGATTATCTTTCCTCCAAAGGCATCGATCTTATCGTACAGGTGGAGTTCAGCGGCGCCTACGGGCTCTATGTGAAAACTCCGGAGGATGCGTCGCGGGTGAAGCTGGAGCTCCTGCGCCTTTCCGACAGTCCCTTTGCAGATAGAACCCTGCGCAGATCTGCCTGGCAGCGCCAGGGTCCGGCGCCGCGCAGGGGAAAATCCATGCGCTCAGGCGGGCTGTGGATGCTGCAGCCCTTTACTGTCACCACCATGGTGGAAATCATCTGCATCCTGTTTTATCTGCTCAGCTTCCTGCCCCCTGCCTTCAATCAGGCCTTTGCCTATTTAGGGCTGTATAACGCGGCGGATCTGCATCAGCTGCAGCTGTGGCGGCTGATCACCCCGATTTTCTTTCACTTCGGCATCCTGCATATCGCCTTCAATCTCGTGATGTGGGAAGCCTTTGCGCGTCCTATGGAGCGCATTTTAGGCTCGGTGAAGCTCTTGTCCTTTACCGTGGTGACGGCCATGCTGTCCAATGCGCTGCAGTTTGCCTTTATTGCGCAGCCGGCAGTGTTCGGCGGACTTTCGGGCGTGGTATACGGACTTATCGGCTATCTGGGCGTCAGATCGCTGCAGCCGGATACGCCGGACGGACTGCGCCTGCCGCGCGGACTGCTCCTGGTATCCTTAATTTTTATCGGCTTCGGCTTCTTCCTTTCTGGAATAGCTAATTTATGCCATTTAGGCGGCATCGCGGTCGGAGCGCTGTGGGGCTTGATTGACAGCAGGCGTCGGCATCAGCTGTGAGTTTGCGGAAAGCTCTGTCCGCAGTTTGGGCAGGGCGGCAGCAGAAGGCAGCTGGGGCTGGTTTTATTTACCGCAAAAGTACGTACCCCCAGCACAGTAAACATAACATGCTGAAATACAGCGAAAATTTTATTTACCGCTTATTTACCGGTATTTTCTCAGGCGCTGCTCGGAAGGGGGATTGGTATTACCGGGCGGGATGGCAGCAGGGCATTTGCTGTGAGATCGCGCCCTGGCGCAGAGAGACCTGCAGGGCCGACGGGATCAGGCGGTACGTCAGCCCCAGCGCAGCTCAATTTATTGGAAAATATAATTAGTAAAGAGCACGTCCGCGATGATGGTGCGCTCGGCCGGCTCATTGATAAGTTCAGTTAAATGCTGTCTGCACTCGCGGCGCAGAGCCTCGCGCCCTTCTGCGGTAGCCACCGAGGTATAGTCCTTGGCTCCAAGGGTGGAGATAATGCTGTCGCGCAGCAGCGGATCTTTTTCCTTGAGGAGATCGAGATCGCGATCATCGGCCACCATCAGGCTCACGGACAGGCGGATGTAGTGCAGCTTGCCCCCGGCGCTGCCTGCTAAGTTGGTGACAAAGTCAGGCTTCATCTCGTAATAGCCGATCTCCGGCTCCTGCAGCAGCTGATCCATCGCAGCTCCGCTGCTGTCTCCTTCCTCTGCAGCCAGAGCTGGGCTCAGGGGCAGGGTCAAAAGCAGCGCCGTGCTGCAGATTAAAGCTTTAAGTGCAGAGTGCATAGCGTTCTCCTTACAAGCTGTGCCTTCAATTATTCAGATACTTGAGCGAGCCGATATCCTGACTTGACAGCAGCCGATATTCGCGCGCTCCGAGCAGCGGTGCGGCGGTCTTGACCAGCTTTTCAATCTTCGGAGGATTGGTCTGAATCGTTCCGTCATCCAGCACCTTAAAGTAATTATGCCGGATAAAAGTATTGCACAAAATCTTGTAGATCACCGGATCGGCAAACTCTGGTGAATAATTGTATACCTCTCCAGGGAGCAGACGGCACAGCTTCAGGCAGATCTCCACTAATTCCTCGATGGTGACGGTGCCGTCCTTGATCTGCTTTAATGCCGTCACGGCCACTAAGTAGCGAATGAGGTTCAGGCGGATGGTGCGCGAGAGAATATTGAACTCGTTAAAGCCGTCGCCTGAAATGTAGAGCGTATCCTCGCTCTGCATGATATAGCCCCCGCGCAGGAAGGCATCGATATAGGTTTCAATCAGCCCGTCTAAATGCGCTTCATCTACCGGCACGAAGAGCTCATGGCGCAGGAAATAGAACAGCGAACGGGTATGTCCATTCACCTCACTGCGCTTGATGTGGCCGTTTCTAATGATGATGTTGGCAATCAGGGCCGGCAGCGCAAAAAGATGCAGGATGTTGTTCTGGAAATAGGTCAGCTGCAGGGTTTGGCCGCGCGACGGACGGATGAACTGCATATCCTCGCCTACATCGTAGGTGTGGAATTTATTGAGCTCCACCGCCTGCTTAATTAAGGTGGTGATATCCGCGTGCGGAATGGATTTGGCGCGCTGCGGATCGCACTTTAACAGGTCTAAGAACAGCTGCAGGCAGCGGCGCAGCACCGGCATGGAGATGGTGTGATCGTCATCGTTGATGAGGGCCAGCGCGCACAAATTGATGCCGTTGACAGTAGCGCTGTCATTTAACTTCACGATGATTTCATGGGCCATGGCATCTACAGTGTCATGCAGCCACTCCGGGCGGGCGCGGCCTGCGGGATCGCACCACTCGCGCCAATTGGGCACGGCGCTGGATAAAAAGCGCGGGATGATCACCGCGTCGCCGAAGGTCACGTAGCCGCGGCCGTAATAGCGCAGCCGCTTGAAGATCCCTAAAAGCTGGCGGGCAGATTCCTTGACCTTTTTATGACCTTCAAGCTCATGCATGTAGGAGCCGACCTCCATCACATGCTCATAGCCCAAATAAGTCGGTACAAAGGCAATCGGGCGCTCAATGCCGCGCAGCTGCGCCTGCACCGCCATGGAAACCATGCCGGTGCGCGGGGGCAGCATGCGCCCGGTGCGCGAGCGCGTGCCTTCAATAAAGAACTCAGTAGCGTAGCCGCGCTCAAAGAGCAGGGATAAATACTCGCGGAACAGGGCGGTGTAGAACTTATCGCCCTTCATTTTGCGGCGGATGAAATAGGAACCGCAGCGGCGGATCAGCGGACCTACCGGGAAGAAGTTTAAGTTGTCGCCTGAGGCGATCTGCGGAATAGGCAGGCCCTCATGGAAGATCACGAAGGACAGCAGGATATAGTCCATATGCGAGCGGTGGCAGGGAATATAGATGATCTCATGCCCGCTCTGCACTAATTGGCGCACTTTCTCGGCGCCGATAATGCTCTGCCCGTGGTAGATGCGCCGCCACAGCGTGCTGACAATGGTGTTTAAGAATTTAAGCAGCGGATAGCGGGTATCGGCAGCCATGATGTCCCAGATCTCGCGCGCCCGCTTCCTGAGCTCCTCCGGATTTAACTCCGGATGGGCGGCCACTTCCTCTTCAATGGCGGCGGCAGTGCCCGGACGCTGCAGCAGCTCCTCAATAATGAGTTTGCGGTTCGGGAAAGGCTGGCCGACTACCGAGCGGGCTTTGCGCAGGAAATGCAGCGCGGCCGCGCGGTTTAAGATATGCGGATATTTCTTCACGGCCATGCGGGCGCTCAGCTCCAGCAGCGAAAAAGGCTCGGAGATGATGGTGCAGTTGTCGCGGCCGGCAAAGAGCAGAGTCCAGAATTTGCTCCAGGCGGAATTAGCATGATCGATGCCGCGCAGGGCGATGCCTTCGTATGAGGGGTTGCGCGACCACAGCACGGTAATGGGGACAATCTGCACATCGGTACCGGCCTCTTGGGCGGCTTCTACCCAGGTATTAAAGATCTCATTTAAATCGCGGATGTGCGCCTGCGAACTGATCAGGCGCGGGGTGCGCAGAAAGGCGGTGCGCTTGACCGTACGGTTCCCAATCTGAAATTGACCGAAGGGGCTGGGCCAGCCGATTTTCTGGGCTAAGCGCTCAATGGTTAAAAGATTGCCTACTGAGGAGGATACGGTTAAATACACCGTGGGCTTATTCGGATCGAGCTTAATATGCTTTTCAGGCTCAAAGGGAATGGCCTCGCAGGTCGCCGTCAGGCGGATCGGCCAGTAGAAAAGCAAGCGCAGAAAATCGTTGAGCATAGTAGGACCGCCTTTTTAAATTCTCCGTAGTTTATCCATTATACGGGCTGCGCCGGACGGCGGAGAGCACAGGAGTCAGCCAATTTGCAAAAATGCGATAGGCGGCAGTGATTTGCCGTTTCCTGCCTGAGCAGATCCAGTTTAAAGCAGACGGATTAAGCACAGCCCGGCGATGATCAGGACCAGACCCAGCAATTTGCCTGCGGTAAAGGGGCGGCGCTTGAGCCCGAAGGCAGCGCAGTGATCCATCAGCATGGAGCAGCACAATTGTCCTGCGATCACCAGAGTCATCAGGGCTCCGGCCCCTATCTGCTGCACTAAGAGCGCAGAGCCCGCAATGCTGGCTGCGCCGCACAGGCCGCCGGTGTAATTGTGCAGCTGCCCCTTAAAGCGCAGTGCTTTAAAGCGCCGCGGGCTGTGTCCGCAGGCGGCGGCTGAAGAGAGCGCCAGCAGGGCGGTAATAAACATCGAAAACAGCGCTGTAAACAGCATGGAGTGCAGAGCGGCGCGCATTTGGGCGTTTACGGCAGCCTGCACGGTGCTGCAGGTGCCGGAGAGCATGCCCAGGATAAAGAACAACATGAGCGTAGGCGAGAATCTGCCGGTGTGCAGGCGCAGGAAGGCAGGCAGTTGCAGACAGCAGGCGACGCCGATTAAGGCCAGTGTCAAACCTCCGGCGCGATAAAGATCAAAGGGATGACGGGCAAGTCCAAACAGTGCGGCATGATCACAGATAAGACCTGAGACCAGCATGCCGGTCATGATGGCGGCGGTAGAGCCGACAAACCCGAGGCGCGGCAGCAGGACTAAAGAAATGACTAAAATTGCCGCACCCAAGGGGCCTGAGCTGTAGTACCACCACGGGAGTGCAGAGAGGTGCGACAGCGGCACGCTGAGATCGGCGCCGGTAATGAGCAGCAGCAGACTTAAAATTAAACAGCCGGTAATGCAGTTGACGCCGGCGGCTAGATAGGGGGAGCGCAGGCGCACGCGCAGATTGCCGTTTACTGCTGTCTGCCACGGTGTGAGCATGCCGACGGCAAAGGCGGCGGTAAAGAAGAGGATGATTTCCATTGCAGCTTGGCTCTGAAGTCTAAGTTTGGGGGAATATATCAGCTGCGGCATTTTAGCACTGCAGCTTTCAATCTCTGCGCTCTCCTGGTGCAGTCCGGACGCGGTATGAGGCTTTAAGTGCTAAAATGCCTTGCCTCATGGGATTAGTTATTTTGGGGTAAACAGGAATAGAGTATGGCTTTGGCGCATAACTATAAAAAGCTCGTGCTGCTGGCCGGCTTTGCCTCCGTCGGCACGGCGCTGACTTTAATCTTAATGAAGTTTGCCGTCTGGATGGCCAGCGGCTCATCGAGCATTCTTGCCTCCTTAATGGATTCCACCATTGACTTAGGCGCTTCCTTTATCAATTTGCTGGCCCTGCGCTTTGCTATTTCCCCGCCCGATCGCGAGCATCGCTTCGGTCACTATAAAGCTGAGGCCTTAGCTTCCTTATGTCAGGCGGCTTTTATCGGCGGCTCGGCCTTTTTCTTAGTGATGCACGGAATTGAGCGCCTGCTCTCGCCCCGTGAAATCTATCACTTAGATGCCGCTATCGCCGTGAGCGCAGCTTCCATCGGCATTACGATCCTGCTGGTCAGCTTCCAGACCTTTGTGTGCCGCCTGACTAAGAGCGAGGCTGTCGGGGCCGATCGCTATCACTATTTATCCGACGTGCTGCTCAACGCCGGCGTCATCGCCTCCTTAATCTGCAGCAAGTTCGGTTATTTGTGGGCGGACGGCTTATTTGCCATTATCCTGGGCCTCTACATTTTTAAAGGCTCGGTGCATATCGGGCGCATTGCGGTATCTACTCTCCTTGATCACTCAATGACAGCTGCAGAGCACAATCAGGTCTTAGAGGCTATCATGGCGGTAAAGGGCATCGATTCCATTCACGATCTGCGTACCCGCCGCGCCGGCCCCTGCTGCTTTATTCAATGTCATTTGGTGATGGACAGCGCACTGAGCCTGCACGAGGCCCATCACATCGCGACTCTGGCAGAAGATGCCGTTCGCAAGCTCTTCCCTGAGGCGGATATCACCATGCACATGGAGCCGGATGAGAGCGCCACCTACCGCGATGTGAAGTTCATTGATCATACCGCCTGTCATGTCGATCTATCCGCCATGCAGGGCAAGTCAGATCCCGGCAGCGCCGCCTCGCCCTCTTAAGTGGGGAAAGCGCGGCAGGCTGCTGAAATCTTAGAAAGAAGATTAAAGGTGAGCTATGACTAATCCAATCGCCGCCCAGCTGTGGGAGGAAATGTGCACTGAGGCCCGCGAGATCAGCGCCCGTGAACCGATGCTGCGCGAGCTGCTGCAGCATGCGGTTTTAGACTGCCGCGATCTGGCCGACGGGCTGGCCAAACTCATCTCTGCAAGGCTCGCCACCGTGGTCATTACCCGCGAGCCCTTATATCAGCTGTGCATCAGCGCCTATCGCGAGGATGAAGTGATTGAAGCGGTGTGCGCCGATTTCCGGGCGGTCTGCTCCCGCGACCCCGCTTCAGCCCAGCTCACCATGCCCTTTTTATATTTAAAGGGCGCGCATGCCCTTGAGGCATGGCGCGTCGGCCATTATCTCTATACTCACGGCCGGCAGGATGTCGCCCGCTATCTGCAGAGCATTATTTCAGATGTTTTTGCGGTGGATATTCATCCGGCAGCGCGCATCGGCAGGGGCATCATGCTCGACCATGCTACCGGCATCGTCATCGGCGAGACAGCGGTAGTGGGCGATAATGTTTCTATTCTGCAGGACGTTACCTTAGGCGGCACCGGTAAGGAAAACGGCGATCGCCATCCTAAAGTAGGCAGCGGCGTGATGATCGGCGCGGGCGCGAAGATCTTAGGCAATATCAAAATCGGCGAGGGCGCAAAGATTGGCGCGGGCTCGGTGGTGCTGAGCGAAGTTGCCCCGCACACTACCGTTGCCGGCATCCCGGCGCGGGTGGTCGGCCGTCCGCGTCAGGCCATGCCGGCATTTGAAATGGATCAGAAGCTCGATACAGCTGGCCCGATCTGCACAGAAGGCTGCGGCGTGATCTGCAAAAAGGATGTGTGAACTTTAGATTAAGCCTGCCTCAAGTGCAGCAGACGGTGCAGTTGAAAACTTGCCGTTTTGAAACTTAAAAACAGCTGGTTTTAACCTTAAAGTTTCAGGTCGGTACCGGCGCAGATCCTGATTTTCTGCTTAAAAAAGCGCATGGCACAGCCATTTCCAACTGTTTTGACTGTTCATGCTTAACCCGTAAGACAGCTGGTGATGCGCTGTTTTGGTGCAGCAAAACCTGTCCCAGATCACAATTTTTGCTACAATGCGGGCAGGATCATTCCTTAAAGGAGCTGCATTATGCATATCCGCGATCTGCTGACCGCAAGCTGCATTGCCTTTCAGGACAGTCTGCCTGATAAAGCTGCAGTGATTAATTATCTGGTCGATCTGATGGCCTCTTCCGGCTGCCTTGGCGATAAAGAGCAGTACCGCCGGGATGTCTTTGCCCGTGAAGCGCAGAGCTCTACCGGTTTTGGTGAAGGGGTGGCTATTCCGCACGCCAAAAGCGCAGGCGTGAAGGAGCCGGGTCTTGCTGTTTTGGTGGTCAAAGACGGCGTGGATTTTGATGCGGTGGATGGGCAGAAGGTGCAGCTGTTCTTCCTGATTGCCTCGCCGCTGCAGGCCTCCGATGCGCATTTGGACGTGCTGGCGCGTCTGTCCGCACTGCTTGTGGATGAAGGCTTCCGCCAGCGCCTGAAGAAAGCGCAGAGCGCTGCGGAATTTTTAAGCATGGTCGATGCGGCTGAAAGCGCTGATCGCGCCGAAGAAGAGCGCGAGCAGGCAGAGCGCGCCGAGCAGGCGCAGCAGAGTGCTGCAGCCGCCGCAGCGGATCCGGGGCCTGAGTACGATTTGGTGGCCGTGACCGCCTGTCCGGCCGGACTGTCGCATACCTATATGGCAGCTGAAGCCTTAGAGCATAAGGCCAAGGAAATGGGCCTGAAGATCAAGGTTGAAGCTGACGGTGCGGCGGGCAATCGCAACCGCCTGCTGCCCGAGGATATTGCCCGCGCCAAGGCGGTGATCGTGGCGGCCGATCGCGCAGTGGAAATGGATCGCTTTATCGGCAAGCCCATGGTGCGCGTCGGCGTGGGCGAAGGCGTGCATCGCCCGGAGGTCCTGATTAAGCGCGCTTTAAGCCCCAAGTGTCCAGTCTATCAGGCAGGCGGGATGCAGGAAAGCTCTTCCATCGCCATGCGCCTGTACCGCCACTTAATGAGCGGTCTGACCTACATCCTGCCTCTGGCTGCTACTGCCGGCATTCTATCGGCCATTGCGCGTCTGAGTTTTTTAAAGGATACCGATACAGGTCTGTTCCTGGACACCATCGGCTACAGCATCGGCGCACTGCTCTTCCCGGTCCTAAGCGCCTTTATCGCCTTCTCGATTGCCGGGCGTACCGCCTTAGTGGCGGGCTTTACCGGCGGCGTGATGGCGGATATGGCTGGAGCCGGCGTGGTAGGCGCGCTGC
Source organism: uncultured Succinivibrionaceae bacterium (assembly GCA_944389865.1). Classification (GTDB taxonomy): domain Bacteria; phylum Pseudomonadota; class Gammaproteobacteria; order Enterobacterales; family Succinivibrionaceae; genus Avisuccinivibrio. The sequence continues at coordinate 7,720 of CALXNX010000037.1, read as the reverse complement.
TTAACGGCTTTATCGGCGGCGGTGCGGCCTTCATTCTCACCAAAATAGCCGCGCGCTTTCTCAAGGGCCATGACGCCATGTTCGCGCTCCTGGTCTATCCGCTGCTGGGCGCCACTATTACCACGCTCATTGCGCAGTTTGTCACCAATCTGCCGGCAGTGATGATCGATTCCTGGATTGAAGACTTTATCAACAGCGCAAACCTGCCGGTCTTAGCTTTAATCGGCGCGGTGCTGGCCGGCATGATGTCGGCCGACATGGGCGGCCCCTGCAATAAGGTAGCTTACGCCGCCGGGGTGCTGCTGCTTGCTGACTGCCTGCCTGAAAACGGTCCGGGCAGCCTGGTAATGGCGGCAGTCATGGCAGGCGGCATGGTGCCTCCTATAGCAGCAGGGCTGGCGTCCGGGATCTTCGGGCGGCGCTATTTTGCTCCGGCCGAGCGCGCGCAGTCTTTCTCCGCCTGCCTGAAGGGCTTAATGTTCATCACTGAAGGCGTGCTGCCGTATTTGAGCGTCAGCCCGTGGCGCATGCGTCTTGCCTGCATCACCGGATCAGCTGCAGCCGGCGCCTTATCGATGCTGGGGCACTGCGGTGTGTGCGCCCCGCACGGCGGCATTTTCATCGTGCCGCTGGCGCAGAATCCGGCAGGCTATGCCTTAGCGCTCTTAGGCGGCGCCTTATGCGGGACCCTGATGTTTGTGCTGCTGCGCCGTCAGGTGTGGAAGCTCACCGAGAGCGGTGCGCCGGCAGGGAGTAAAGAGCCTGCTGCCGCGTCTGCGCAGGCTTAAGCCGGAGCACAAGCGCGCTTAAGCCCGCGGGCAGCCGCTGGATAGAGCCCCAGCGGCATACAGATGCTTACTTCTTTTCCTTGCGGGGGCGCTGATAGCCGGCTTTATATACTGCCTGCGGGCGGGTTAAGACTAAAGCTCCGGCCGGGACTTCAGCGGTAACGGTGGTGCCGGCGGCGATGGTCGCCCCCTGCCGCACGGTGACCGGAGCCACTAACTGCGTATCCGAGCCTACAAAGACGTCGTCTTCAATGGCGGTGCGATGCTTATGCGCGCCGTCGTAATTGCAGGTGATGGTGCCGGCGCCGATGTTGACGTTCTGACCGATGTCGCTGTCGCCTAAATAGGACAGATGTCCGGCCTTGGTGCCTGAGCCTAAGTGTGAGTTCTTCACCTCCACAAAGTTGCCCACATGCACCTCATCCTCTAAGGTATTGCCAGGGCGCAGACGGGCAAACGGACCTATCGTGGTGCGCTGCTTTAAGTGCGACTTTTCCATCACGGTATAGGGGGAGATCACGCTGTTATCTTCAATCACGCAGTCGGAAATGACGCAGCCTGCTCCTATGGAAACGTTGGAGCCCAGCACCACACGGCCGGTGAAGATGCAGTTGATGTCGATAAAGCAGTCGTCCCCGTGCTCTAAAGTGCCGCGCAGATCAAAGCGTGTTGGATCGGCCAAGGTAACGCCCTCAGTTAAAAGGCGCTCAGCCTGCATTTCCTGATAGATGCGCTCGACGGATGCCAGCTGCAGCTTATTGTTTACCCCGCTTAAAAGTTCAAAGTCATCAGCCTGCACGGCGGCAACTGAGCCGCCGTCACTGGCGATAATGCCGGCCAAATCGGTCAAATAGTACTCGCCCTGGGCATTACTGCAGTCAATGCGCGGCAGCTGTTTAAAGAGCACCTTGGAGGGCAGCGCGATGATGCCGCTGTTAATCTCCTGAATGCGGCGCTCGGCTTCAGTGCAGTCCTTCTCCTCGACGATGCCGACGATGCTGCCGTAAGGACCGCGCTTGATGCGCCCGTAGCCGGTAGGGTCTTCGAGCAGACAGGTTAAAAGGGCCAGCTGGGCCTGATCGCACTCTAAGGTCTCAAGCAGCCGCTGTAAATCAGCAAGCGGGGTTAAAGGGGTATCAGCGTAGAGCACCATCACCGTGCTGTCCTCGCTCAGAGAGGGCAGGGCGGCGCGCACGGCATCGGCGGTACCGCGCTGCTCCGTCTGCCGGCGGCACTCGATGACCGGATCGTTCAGGGCGGAGACCAAAGCTTCGACGCGCTCGCCCTGATGACCGGTGACCACCACGATTTTGCGCGGGTTTAACTGTTTGGCAGTTTCCAGTACATGCAGGAGCATGGGCTTGCCGGCGACCTGATGCAGCACCTTAGGCAGAGACGAGTGCATGCGCTTGCCTAAGCCTGCAGCTAAAATGACGATTTCAAGTTTCATGGATTATTCCTCAAATCTGCCTTTTTTTACTAAATAAATCATTAACAGCAGTCCTCCCAGGGCAAAGGGTACGGAGAGCAGCTGTCCCACCGTAAACATGGTGTGGGTGGAGTAGTCGGCCTGTTCCATCTTAAAGGGCTCGATGAAAAAGCGCGCCGTGTAGATTAAGAAAAAGAGCAGCGCCATGATAAAGCCCTGCGGCCGTCTTTTTACCTTAAAGTAGATAAAGCTGAGGATGATGAAGGTCAGGAAATAACAGGCAGCCTCCATCAGCTGGGCCGGCCAGCGCGGGAAGTTCTCGCCTAAGCGGGCAAAAATGACGCCGTAAGAGCCGTTAGTGGGCAGGCCTAAGATTTCCGAGTTCATGAAATTGCCCAGGCGAATTAAGGTGCACACTAAGGCAATGGGCACGCAGAGCATGTCGGCCAGGGTAAAGAAGGTATATTGGGGCTTGTAGAGCTTAAAGTAAATAAAGATGGCCAAAAGCACGCCGATGGTGCCGCCGTGACTGGCCAGTCCCCCGTGCCAGATTTTTAAGATCTCCCAAGGATGGGATAAATAGAAATCGGGCTCGTAAATTAAGCAGTGACCTAAGCGCGCGCCGATTACGGTGCCGGCAAAGATAAAGAGCAGCAGACGGTCCAGATCATTTTGATCATAACCGCGCTTTTTGAACATGTACTGCATGATGAAATAGCCGATGACAAAGCCGCCGGCAAAAAGCAGACCGTACCAGCGCAGGGTCAGGGGGCCTAAGGTAAAGGCAATAGGGTCGGCATCCCAGTAAAACATAACAACTCCAGCCGCAAAATTTGTCTTCATTGTAATCAACCTGCCCGCGCTTTTACAGGGGGGCGGCTGTGCTAAAATCTGCACGTTCAGTAATCACAGTACGGGCGGCATGTTATGCAGTTGGAAATCACAGCCATTGAAACCTTTTACCGGGCAGCCGGCTGGGCGCTCTTTGCGCTGGGCGCGCTGCACTGCGTCCTGCCGCGATCTTTTCGCTTAGGCGTGGTACTGATGCTGATAGGAGATGCCTGCCTGGCTATTGCCATCGCTTTTCCCAAAAAGGCCGCTGAAATCTTTGCCCTTGCCGGTATAGATTTAACGCAGTTCCCTGCCGATTTAACTATCCCCGGTCTGATCTTTGCGCTGGCTCTGACTGCTGCCTTCTACCGCATCTTTATGCGCTTCTTTCATTTTCGTCCGCTGTGGCAGCGCGCTTCGGTCTCAGCTCCTAAGGATGACCGCTCTGCTGCAGGCGAGTCTGCCGCTGCTGATCCGGCGATCTTTGCGCAGGTGAAGCTTAATAAAGTCTCTGATCCCTCCGACAAACCGCAGTCTAAAGATTAGCAGTTTTATGTCCCTGATTTTATTTGCCGCCGATTACGGCCTGCTGCCTCAAAGCAGTGATCCGCGCGATCTACTAGAAGTTAAGTTCTGGGGCCTTAAGGGCAAAAGAGTCGAGACCTTTCTGCAGGAGCGGTATTTTCTGCGTCTGTGCTTTAATCTTGTCATGGATCTGCCCTTAAGTGCGCCGCGCCCCGTAATCGAGCGGGTAAGTCACGGCAAGCCGTATTTTCAGGGGCGGCCGGCTTATTTCAATCTCACCAATTCCGGGGCCGCGGTCCTTTTATTAATCAGTAAAGAGCATCCGGTGGGGGTGGATTTGGAACGGCTGCGTCCGCGTAAAAACTTAGCGGCCTTAGGCCGCCGGATCTTTACGTCGGCAGAGCAGGAAAAATTCAGTTCTCTAAATGTCGCCGCTGCTGGTGACCACTCGTCTGCTTTTGCTTTACAAGATCAGGGTAATGCCATGGCACAAGGGCAGGAGCACAATGCAGCGCAGCTGCAGTATTTCCTGCAGCGCTGGACCTGGCGCGAGTGCCTGCTGAAGACCTCAGGAATCGCGCTTGCAGGTTTATCGGGCATTGCTGCGGATCATGAACATCCGGATGATGATCATTGTCTTTACAGTCCCTTAAATCACAGCGGCACCCTTTACTCCTATCATTCAGCAGATTTAGGCTTTGAGGCCGGTTTTTTCAGCGTTTACCCGGGCGACTCATCTGACGCGGAAGCTGCGGGCAAACTCTGCTGCCGTATCTTAACGGGGGTAGAGACTGCAGAAAATGAAAGTGCAGCCGCGGAACCGCTCTTTGAGACGCGGCAACTGCTCCCCTGCACTGCGGCCCGGATCACCGGCGGCGCTGACCTTTAACCGAGTGCCGAGCAATTTCCCAATGTCTGCTGCAGGGGCCGGTTTACTGCAGAGCTGTTATCTGATCATCGCTAAGCTGGGTGTACAGCTTAATGCGCTCCAGCGGTTCACCAGCGTTAAGCATTGCTTTTGCCATCTCCAGGGACCTTTTGAGAGCTTCTTTTTCAATACCTCGGGCCTCACCGCGGGCTTCACCTATTGCTATACCGCGGGCCTCTCCTATTTCAATACCGCGGGCTTCACCGCGCTCTTCACCGACAGCAATACCCTGATTATGTTTGGCTTTCAGCAGGGTGGCCATATCCATTTCATAGCGCTCCTGCGCTTCGTATGCCCGCATTTCATCAAGATCTCTTACAAACATTTTTTCCGCCTCCAATATTTTTGAAAACAGCTGATCGTCTTTTGCAACTTCAGCCACCGCCGCAGGTGCTTTGTTGCTTAAGTAGCCGAGCCATTTAAGGAGTCTATTTTTATTCTTAGAGCTGAGATCACTCTTCTGCGCCTCGATAATGTGGATGGATAGCTTGTCAGTCAGCAGGTCTCCTTCAGTGCGCTCCCTTAACTCATAGCAGGAGTGGTACTGCGCTCTTTTCTTAAAGATGCTGTAGGCCAGAAGATTGATGATGATGGCAGGTTTGAGCGAATCATAATCAAAGCCCTTTGACGGCTGTGAGGTAAAAAGCTTGGAGAAGTAGTAAAGACTGCGCGGCCCTAAGCTTTCAGTGTAGGTATAGACCTCAATATCAATCATCTCGCCGGTTGAAGTCTCAGCCCGGATGTCCAATCGTCCCTGCTTGTCGCGCTGATGCTGGGGAAACAGCTCGCGGTCCTCTACAGTCAAGTCGGTGACTTTGCCTGAGATGCAGGCCGGACGCTTGTCATCGAACACCGCATTGATAAGGTCCAGTAAGAACACTTTGTGGGCCTCAGAGGCAAACAGGAACTTAATGTAGGCATCATTAAAGCGATTAAATGACAAGTCGGTATTAATTAACAGATCTTTCTCTTCGGCAGAGGTTGGCGCGCTCATAAAACTCTCCTTCAGTCTATGCTCTAAGAGCAGTGTAGCTGTTTTGGGCAGGCAGATGCAAGAGCAGAATGGACGATTGCTGACATCAGCTTTTGAAATCAGCGGCCCAATCGTTTTGGGACCTGAATACCAATTGATACATTGATAAGGTGCCAATATAGTCAATAACCCAATTGATCCGGCTGGTGAAACCTTCGGCATGATTTAAGCGATCCGCACCTGTCGTGAATCATCATGGCGATTTTAAGCTATGCTTACTGCGGAACTGATAAAGGAGCACGAAAATGAGAATTCTTCCCTCACTGCTTTGCGCCGGCATCACCGGCCTGACGGTCTGCGCCTCAGCCGCCTCCCCGGCAGCCTCAGCTGCCGCTGTTGACATGGGCTCTGTCAGCGCTGAGGTCATTGCTCTGACCCGGCATGATCTGCCCGTTTCCATTTTATTGACCGACAGCCCCGAGCTGAAAAAAGAGATCAAAGCGCTGTACCCTGACGGGCGCATTCACAACAATTTAAACGTGCTGCTGATTAAAGGTCACGGCAAAACAGTCCTGACAGATACCGGCCTGCCTTCAACTGCCGATGAGCTTATTAATAAGCTCACCGCCCTTGACGCTGCGCCCGCGCGCATCACCGACATCATTATCACCCATGCACACGGCGATCATATCGGCGGCCTATTGAACGCCTCCGGACGCGCTCTATTCCCGCAAGCCGTGCTCCATCTGCCCCTGGCCGAGCTGCAGGCATACGGACTTACGGTGCAGGGTCCCGATCCGCTGCTGCCCTCTCCGCAGCCAGGCTCCATTGCCGCATCCTTAAGCGCAGTGCTCAAAGCCTATCAAGGCCGCGTTAATGCCTTTACCCCCGGCAGCGCTGTGATCCCGGAGCTGCCTGAGCTCTCCGCCCTCGATGCCGGCGGGCATACCTTAGGGCACGTTAATCTGCTCCTTTCAGGTCCTGATCAAAACCTGCTGTTTTTTGCCGACCTAATGCACGCTTACAATCTGCAGACTCTCCATCCGGAGATCGCGGTCAGCTTTGATGCCGATCCGCAGCAGGCCGTCAGCACGCGCCTTAGCCTCATGCGTCAGGCCAAGGCGCAGGGCTGGCTGTGCGTCGGATCGCACGTGCCCTTTACCGATCCGCAGCCTCTGCCTTAATTTCCTCAGTACGCTCCTTGATGCGATCAATATGCTGCAGCTGCTCCCGCACGCGGCGGCGGCGCTGCATCAGACGCTGCAGGGTACTGGCGCGGGAGGCGTGCTCCTTATTGAGCTTGGATTCTTCTCTGGCCATCGCGCCCTCATAGTTATTGATCACCGCGCCCATCAGCACGTTGATAAGCAGGAAGGCGCCGAAAATAAACCAGCACACGTGATAGAGCGTGATGACCACCGGGCTTGCCTTAATCAGACCTAATTCCGAGGCATAAATTAAGTTGTAGCGCACGTCAGTCCAGGCATCGCCGGTCATGCTGCGCATTAAGGTGAACATAGCCTCGTCGAGCGTACCGTACGGATCATGACGGACATGGCCGTCAATGCCGGTATCCTTGACGTACTGAGTGTACTGCGTCTGCATTTGAGCCGGCAGCTGACCTGCGGCGGGCAGTTTAAAGAGATAGCAGCCGGCCACAGCGAAAATGTAGATGAAGATCAGCATCATGACGAGGTTATAGCACAGGGTGCGGGTAGACTGCACCATCACCGAGATCATGATGCGCATTTCAGCATTGGTTCTGAAGATCTTGACCAGCCGGAAGACGCGCAGCACGCGCATCAGCGCCACAAAGGCGGCATCGGCAAAAAGATCTTCCGGGATCCAGCCGGTGATGACGATGATGAGATCAAGAATATTCCAGCCGTCGTGCAGATAGGATTTGAGCGAGCGGCGGGCATAAAAGCGCAGCAGCAGCTCACAGGTATAAATCCATAAAAAGATCTGATTGCAGAGCTTAAAGAGCGGATCGCTGTAATAAGTCTCAAGGCCAATGAACACGCCGTTGACGACGATCACCGCCATGATAAAGAGCTCAAAAATACGGCTGGTCACTAAGAGCCGGACCCTGGTGCGGGGCAGCATCCTCATCTTACTTTCCTCTTGAAACTTCAGGGTTTGAGGTTTTAGATTTAAATTTCACTTGACCTGTGACCTACTCCCCACCTTGAAGAAGGTGGGGCTTCTTCGCGCTCAAGACTCCTGTTGGAGCCAGTATCAACGCG
>CALXNX010000036.1 GCA_944389865.1 uncultured Succinivibrionaceae bacterium | reverse complement strand
TCTAAGCGCGAACTGCATTTCGGCAGGCGCAGCTTCCCGCTGCCGGTACCGGTGCAGGATGAATATCTAAACTACTGTTTAGACCATTGTAAGGTTAAGTACTGTATGCTCGTTTCCAAGACTAAGGGCGGGAGCAGAAGGTACTATTTGTACATCGTCTTTGCAGGCCCCAAGCCTTTAAGCCCCGGTCAGCAGAAAGTACAGGAGCGCATCAAGGCCTTAGAGCAGGAAACCGGACTGCCCTACAGTCAAATCAGAGTAGGACTTGACGCCGGCATCAGCACCCTGGCAGCAGTAAATCCCCAGCAGGCTAGGCTCTGTGACCTCATTGAACCGTCTCTTGAAAAACAAAGGCCGGGCGCTCCATCACTATCCGCGCCGTGCGCGAAATTACCGGCGGCGCTAACGAGACTATCAGCGCGCTTATCCGCAAGTACCAGCGTCAAGCCTTTTTCGCCTCATTCAAGGACTCTATGCCGCAGTCTTTCCAGGAGCTGATCATCAAGGCCGGGCAGGAGCTGTACCAGGATTTTGAGTCCAAGTGGACGGCTGACCGCAGCGCGCTGCAGGACCAGTTCGACCAAAGGGAGGAGGAGATAGACCAGCTGCTGCGGGAGGCTGAAGCGCGGGCTGAGACTGCTGAAAAGCGCGCTGAAATCGCCGAGAAATGCCGCAGGGAGATTGAGGAGGAGAACGCTCAGCTCAGAGCGCAGAATCTGCGCCTGGCCGCCGGCATAGCCGCGCAGAGCGACAATCATAACCAGCAGCGGGAGAAAGAGCTGGCGATGCTGGCCAAAATCAGTCAGATGCTGGAGAGCCGTACCTCCGCGCAGGAGCCGGAGGCAAAGAAGAACATTGCCTGATGCACCCTCAGGCGGCTCCTGCGCCGCCTGCACTGCGCCTGTGCCTCGGCCGCGCTTTGGCTGAGACACAGCGGCCGCCGTAACCTCCTCTCATTCCCCTCTAAAATCGCTCCAGAGCACACGGCGCGATATAGGACATGCTTTGCCTGCCTAACCCCCGCATCCCCTCCATGACGCAAAAATGCGGTAATGGAGAGGGGCCCGGATCAGCAGACAATTTTGTGAGATCATGAGGGCCGTTTCAGGCGATCGGACAGCAGTTCTATGAGATCACAAAGCAGTTTCATGAGAACAGGCGAAAATATGCCGGCCATAGAGTACGGGTAAGGGAACATTCCGGGCAGCGGCAGGAGGGGTCAAGACAGCAGACCAAGATGATCCGAGTTGACAAACGCAGATTAAGGGTTAAGAATAAAAAACAAGGAACACGAAGGTTAAGAAAAGACGACCTGACTGGGACTGACTCTCACACCTAGATGATCTTTTTCTGTTGAACTGGTCAACAGATCATCTTACTAATTTTGACCGATCATCTTAGCAATTCCTAACAGACGATTAGTTAAGTGAGCTTTTATGCCCAACGTTTTACTTGCAGATCGCTTTTCCGCCGCCCCGATGGTGGATGTAACAACCTCGCTCTTTCGCCAGCTGTGCCGTTTGATGACCAAACAGGCCATGCTCTATACCGAGATGATAGCCGCCGATGCCATTGTGCACGGCAAGCTGCATTTAATTGATTATGACGACGTCGAGCTGCCGCTTACCCTGCAGCTGGGCGGCAATGAGCCGCATAAAATGGCGCAGGCGGCGCGCGAGGCTGAGCGCTTGGGGTACAGCGCCGTCAACATCAATGCCGGCTGCCCGTCAGATAAGGTGCAGCAGGGCGCTTTCGGCGCGGTGCTGATGAAGGATCTGCCGCTCTTAACCGCCATCTATCAGGAAATGCAGAGCGCGGTATCCATTCCGGTAACGGTCAAAACCCGCATCGGCGTGGATGATTTGGACAGCTTTGATTTTACGTTCAGCTTAGTCAGCACCCTGTATGAAGCCGGCGTGCGTCATCTCATTCTCCATGCCCGCAAGGCCTGGCTCAACGGTCTGTCCCCTAAGGAAAACCGCACCGTGCCGCCGCTTGATTATCCGCGGGTCTATGCCTTAAAGTCGATGTTCCCCGATCTCTATCTCACCATCAACGGCGGCATCACCACCATTGAGCAGTGTGAGGAGCAGCTGACGCATGTGGACGGCGTGATGCTCGGACGCGCCTTAATTGACGATCCGTATCTGCTCGCCTCTGTGGACAGCAGGATCTTCGGGGTGCGCGAACAGGTAAAAAGCCGCGCTGAATGCTTTGCCGCAGCGGTGGAGCTGGCCGATAAACTCTGCTCCCAGGGCATTGCGCTCCATCACTTTGCCCGTCATCTTTTAGGCTTTTTTGCCGGCATCCCCGGAGCGCGGGCCTATCGGCGCTATCTGTCTGACAATATGACCAAATTAGGCGCCGATGCGCGCGTGCTGGAGGAGGCCTTTGCCTTAGTACGGCTGCCCGCAGATGGGGCAGAAAGTAAATAGATCTCACAAAACAAAGAGATAAACGTCGTTTCTCCTAAACTGCGTTTCGGCGCGGCGTATACTGACTGCGGGTTTGTACAGTTCAAAAGGAGAACAGATCATGCGTACTTTAACTTCAGTCTGCCTCGGAGCCGCTTTGCTGAGCACAGCTGCACTGGCGGCAACTTCCAAGACCTCCTTTTACTCCGTTGAGGTGGATGCTCCATGGACTGAGGCGGTAAAGCAGGAGGCCAACGGTCAGGCTACGGCGATCTATGTCAATCAAAATGAGCAGACTGCCGTCACCGTGGTGGTGATCGGGCAGAAGGGCGATGCAAAGACCATTGCTGCCATGACCAAGGCCGGGGTAGATGCCAAGGGCGAGCTTAAAGCCGGCTACGTCGAGGTTCACGACGGCTATTACAGCCTGCCTTTTTCTTCCCCGAAGGCTGACGGCGTTTACTATTTTACCGATGGCGATAATGCCTACGCGGTGATCAATGTGGTGGGCTCGCCCGCTGCGGCCAACGCGTTCCTGAAGACCTTTAAGGCCGACGATCCCGGTCTGTTCCCGGAGTTTACTGTAGAAGAGTAATAGCGCTGATTAACGTTTAAACGGCGCGGCCCTTCATGGCGCTGCGCTGAAATTTCAGGCAGTGTCACAAAAGGCTTCCGGCCAAAAGCGCCGCGGTGTTGTGCGGGCGTATAATGGCAGGGCTTACTTTTTGTCAACTTTATCTAAACCTAAGGAAATTAAATGATCCGTACATTAGGCTTAACCGTCATCGGGGCGGCTCTCTTCAGTGCGGCAGCTGCAGCTGCGGTGGTAGAAACCCCGTATTTTACCGTTGATGTCAATGCTCCATGGGCTGAGATTAAGCATCAGGAAGGGGCCGATAAGAGCATCTACGTATTTTCCAATAAAGAAGCGAAGACCGCAGTTTCCATTACTGTTGAGCATGAAGGTGATACCGCGACCTCGGCGGCTGTGATCACTAAGGCTGCCCTGGATACGCAGTGGGATCTGGAGGCCGGCGAGGTGCAGGTGCACGACGACGGCAAGTACTGCACCATTGAGCTCAGCCGGGCGGACGGCAATACGGGCAGAATGTACTTTACCGGGAGCTCCGATAATCACGCGGTGATCTTTGCCGCCGGAGATTATGAGCTGGCTGAGGGCTTCCTTAACAGCATTAAGGGTAAAGACGCTGAGCTGTTCCCGAAGTTTTAGGATTTTCGGCAGGGAGTTTTTGCAATGCTTAATATAAATTCGGCATTTAAGCTCAATAACGGGGTGGAAATGCCGCTTTTGGGCTTGGGCGTCTTTCGCGCTCCGGCGGGTGATGAGGCCCGCGCGGCAGTGCGCACCGCCCTTGAGTACGGCTATCGGCATATCGATACCGCCCGCATCTACTGCAATGAAAAGAGCGTGGGGCGCGGCATCCGCGACAGCGGGGTAAAGCGCGAGGACATCTTTGTGACTACCAAGCTGTGGCGCACTGATTTTCAGCAGCCCCGCCGCGGCCTGGAGGAGTCCTTAGAGCGTTTGGGGCTTGATTACGTCGATCTCTATCTGCTGCACTGGCCGTTTACCGGCTTTGCGCAGGCTTATCTGGAACTTGAAAAACTCCAGCGCGAGGGCTTGTGCCGCGCCATCGGTGTCTCCAATTTCAAGATCCATCATTTTGAAGCATTAAAGCAGGCGGGCGCTGAGGTGATGCCGCAGGTAAATCAGACGGAGTGCCATCCGGCCAATGCCGAAAATGAGCTCCTCGCCTGGTGTCAGGCCCATCAGGTGGCGCTGGAGGCCTACTCGCCCTTAGGCGGGCAGGGCCGGCTTCTGGTTGCTGATCCGGTGATAAGCGGGATTGCCGCGTACCATCAGGTAAGCGGTGCGCAGGTGCTGCTGCGCTGGAATCTGCAGCGCGGCGTCATCGTCATCCCTAAGTCCATTCACCCCGAGCGTATCTTAGTGAACTCGCAGCTCTATGACTTTGAGCTGACGGATGCTGAAATGCAGGCTATAGGAAAATTGGATCGGGGCGACAGACGCGGCTGGGATCCCGATCGCATTGAAGACCGGCCGGCCGATCAATGGCCGGTCCCGGCAGAAGAGGCTTAAGCGCCGCAGCAGCCCCCGCAGCAGCCCCCGCCGCAGCCGCAGCTGCCGGCGTGGTGGCTGCCGGGATCGGAGTCCTGCATTAAGACTTTTACGGCGTGCTGCATGGTGTCATCTTCCCAGTCCAGGGGATTGACCGAGTACAGGTGCCCATCCTCATCGCGCAGCACCACCCTTGCTATCTGCGCATTTAAGATCATGCGCTCGCACATGGCGCAGGGCCGATTGCTTTTGGTGGGCTTATTGGTGCGCACCTCGGTGCCGGCTAAATATAAGGTGCCGCCGGCTACATCCAGCGGATTGCCGTTGATAATGGCATTGGCTTCGGCGTGCACGGCGCGGCACAGCTCATAATGCGTGCCGGGCTTAATTTTAAGCTGCTCGCGCAGGCAGGTGCCTAAATCCGAGCAGTTGGCGCGATGGCGCGGCGCGCCGTTGTAGCCGGTAGCGACGATGCGGCCGTCCTTGGAGACGATGACTGCGCCGTAGCGCCGTCTGATGCAGGTAGAGCGCATGGACACGGCCTGCGCAATCTCCATAAATGATTCATCCTTAGTGGGGCGATCCCAGTCGCCGGCGGCGGTAACTTCTGTCATGGCATCCTTCACATAGCTTATCCATAAGAATTTGCGCGCTAAGATAGCACACAAAAAACGGCCGGCTCCGTGAAAGCGCGAAAAAATCGCGTCTAAGGCGCGCAAATTTTGGACAAGGGCGGGCTTTTTCGCTATAATCTGCGCCGGCTCAGCGCTTTGGTCGCAGAGCGCTGAGCGTAATTTCAACCATCACATAGGAATTTATATCATGGCTGTTACTTTAGACGCAGTTATCCGCGCCGACCTGGGGAGAGGTGCGAGCCGCCGCCTTCGTCGCGCAGGTCAGATCCCTGCCATCATCATCGGCAGCAAGGCTGAGACTCTGTCCATTACCTTAGATGAAAAGAAGCTGATTTTAGCCTCTTTAAAGGACGAGTTCTACACTGAGCCTTCCGTTATCAATGTCAACGGCGAGGCCATTTCCGTCAAGCCCACCGATATGCAGCGTCACCCGGTGACCTCGCGCATCCTGCACGTGGACTTCACCCGCGTTTAATTAAAACGCACAAGGGAAAAAGGCGGCACCTCAGCGGTGCCGTTTTTTTATCTGCAAAGGAAAACATCATGCACTCCATTCGCGCGCTGATAGCCCTGGCTTTCGGTACTTTAGGCCTGGGCATTACCGAATATGTGGCCATGGGTCTGCTGCCGTACTGGTCCGAGGATTTTCAGGTCAGCATCGCATCCTCCGGGCACGCCATTTCCGCTTACGCCGTAGGCGTAGCGGTCGGCGCAGTGCTCTTAATTGCGCTGCGCCGTTTAAAGCTTAAGACCATTCTGCTTCTGTTAATCGTGCTGCACATCGGCGGCAACCTGGTAACAGCGCTGGCTCCGACCTTTGATCTGCTGCTGCCGGCCCGCTTTATTGCAGGGCTCCCGCACGGCAGCTATTTCGGCGTCGGCTCGATTATTGCGCAGCGCATCGCTGCGCAGGGCCGCGGCACGTCCGCAGTGGCCATTATGACCGCCGGCATGACCGTCGCCAACGTCTTCGGCGTACCCTTAGGCACGGCGCTGGCCCATACCTTAAGCTGGCGCGTGATCTTCTACTTAGTGGTGGTCTGGGGCATTCTGGTCTTAGTCTCCTGCGCCCTGTGGGTGCGTGATGTCGGAGCGCTGGAGGATACCGGCTTTAAAGGACAGTTCAAGTTTCTGCGCCGCCGCGCTCCGTGGCTGGTGCTGGCTGCGACTTTACTGGGCAATGCCGGCATCTTCTGCATGCAGAGCTACGTCAGTCCCATTTTGACGGATGTCGCCGGCATCGATCTGCAGTATGTTTCCGCCGTGATGGTGGCCATGGGCATCTGCATGGTGGTGTTTAATTTGATCTCCGGGCGCTTATGCGATGCCTTCAGGCCGGGACGCACCGCCTGCTGGTATCAGCTCGCGGCCGTATTCCTGCTGTGCGGTATTGCGCTGTTCGGCAGCCATACTGTCGTGTGCATCGTACTGATCTGCCTTACTGCCGGCATGCTCTTTGCGCTCTCGGCCCCGGAGCAGGTGTCGATTCTGCGCTGCGCGCCCGGCGGGCTGCTCTTAGGCGCCTCCTTAGTGCAGGCGGCCTTTAATTTGGGCAACGCCATCGGCGCTTACGTCGGCGGTCTGCCGTTTACCTTTAACTGGAATTTAGCTTTTATTACCTTAAGCGGCGCCGTGCTGGCCTTGTGCGGCTTTATCTGCCTGTGGGTGTACTACCGCTGCGATGAGGAGAAGTTCTCAGCCTTGGTTTAGACATCAAAATGTGAAGCTGCCGCAGGATTTTTGCGCCAGGCTATTTAAAAAAACAAATTTTTTATTTATTTTAAAAATAAGGGCGGGTTTTCCGCCCCTGCGGCGCGCAGGAGCGCGCTGACTGCAGAAAAAATTTGGAGGGCGCGTCTCCGTCCGTAAGTACGGGTGCCGGGCGCGCAGAAGCTATGAACGCAGAGATCCCCTTAGGCCGCAGCGTGCAGCTGCAGGTCACAGCCATCAAGGATGAAGGCGCTTATGTTGACGGCGCTGAGTACGGCAGTCTGTTTGTCCCCCATTCCCAATTACCCCGCGATTTAAAGGTCGGCGATCAGCTGCGGGTGTTCCTGTATGCAGACGGCGGGCGCGTACTGGCTACCGCCCGGCGGCCGTATTTAGAGCTGGGCATGGCCGGCAGCCTCAAGGTCAACTCCATTGACTGCGGTACGGTTTACCTTGATATGGGCATCCCGAAGGAGCTGGTGGTGCCTGTATCCGAGCAGCGCGGCTATTTTGATGTCGGGGCGCATGTCATCATTTATGTAGCTATTGACGATCAGGGCCGCTTATTCGGCACGCAGCGCTTTAACCGCTATGTAAGCGACAAGGCTCCCGCCGGGACTTATCAGGCAGGGGACGAGGCAGTCTTAGTGCCGCTGGCTCACACGCCCTTAGGCGTGCGCGCCATTGTCGATGATCGGTATTTCGGGCTCATTCACAAAAACGAAATTAAAGGCGAGCTGCGCTTAGGGAAGCGCATTAAGGGGTATATCCGCCGAGCGCGCGAGGACGGCCGCCTGGATTTAACGCTGCAGGAGCCCGGGCGCAGCGGAGTGGAGCATACTGCTGAAGATATCTATGCACTGCTGCAGCGCGCCGGGGGTGAGCTGCCTTTTGGCGATAAGACTGCGCCTGAGGAAATTGAGGCGCATCTGCATATGTCCAAAGGCCGCTATAAAAAGGCTATCGGGGCTTTATACCGCCAGCGCAAAATCTTAATTGAAGATCAGCGCATTGTGCAGGTTGCGGAGGAGCAGTAAATGGCGCTGCAGTATCTGTTGGAATTAGCGCTTTTTGCCGGCAAATGCGCACTCTTTGTAGTGGCCGCCGGCCTGCTGTGCTCCTTAGTTTTTGCCCTCGCCCGCCGCGACGGCAGGCGCCCTAAAGAGCAGAATCAGCCGTATTTGGTGATCAAGGATTTAACCCAGGAGTTAAAGCGCCAGCGCAGGGTGATGCGCCGGGCGGTAGAAAAGGCCGATCCGGATCTGCAGTTAAAAAAGGAAGCTGAAGAGCAGGCGTCCAAAGGCCTGTTCTCCTGCTTTAAGCGCAGAAAGTCTAAAGCAAAGCCGCAGTCTGAGCCTGAAAGTGCAGCAGCATCTGCTGCTGCTGATGCTGCAGCGGATAAGGCGGAGAGTGCAGAGGGCAAAGCGCAGGAGCGCCGGCCTAAGACTAAGCTGGAGCGCCGGCAGCAAAAGCGTGAGGCTAAGGTCAGGAAGCTGCAGGAGTTGGAGGCGCAGGGCGTATTCTGTCCGCGGCACATCTTTGTCCTGAGCTTCAATGGCTCGCCCTCGGGGGCGGAGGTCAAAAGACTGCGCCGCGAAATCGATGCGGTGCTGACAGCAGCCAAAGAGGGCGATGAGGTGGTGGTCAAACTGACCTCGCCAGGCGGCATGGTCAACAGCTACGGTCTCCTGTCATCGCAATTGCTGCGCATCAGAGAGCGGGGAATTTACCTTACCGTCTGTGTGGACAGCGTAGCTGCCTCAGGCGGCTATTTAATGGCCTGCACGGCCAATAAGATTGTGGCAGCTCCCTTTGCCTATATCGGCTCTATCGGCGTGGTCGCGGAGTTCCCCAATTTCAACCGTCTGCTCAATGCCCATCAGGTGGATTATGAGCAGGTCACCGCCGGTAAATATAAGCGTACCTTAACCATGCTCGGTGAAAATACTCCGGAGGCGCGCGAGAAGTTCAGGCAGGAGCTGGAGGCCATTCATAAGCGCTTTATAGAGCAGGTCTTAACCTACAGACCGCAGCTTGATCCTGAAAAGGTGGCAACCGGCGAGGCCTGGCTGGCCCTCGATGCCAAAGATCTGGGCCTGGTGGATGAAATTGCTCCCTCTGAGGAATATCTGCGGCAGCGCGCCGAGCAGTGCTGGGGCAGTGTACTGGCGGTCAGACTGGTTAAACCCAAACGGCGCGGGCTTAAAGCTCTGCTCAGCAGAATGAGCCTGGCGCAGGTACTTAATTTTAAGCAGGAGGCGGAGGCTTTGGCCGTCCGTCTGAAGGACAGCTCGCCTTACGAGCAGATCCGTTAATTAGAAGAATAACAAGGAAGGAGCAGATGGGTAAGTCTTTAGTTATCGTGGAGTCGCCGTCCAAGGCGGCGATTATTAATCGCTACCTGGGCAAAGACTTTGTAGTTAAGGCCAGTGTCGGACACATTCGCGATCTGCCGTCCTCCGGCGGCCGGAGTACGGAGAAGACCCCGCGCGGGGCCAAAAAGCCTAAATTCACCAAATCCGGCAATCCGCTGTTTGAACGCATGGGCCTTGATCCGGACAATAACTGGCAGGCGCATTATGAGATCATGCCCGGCAAAGACAAGGTGGTCAAAGAGCTCAAGAGCCTGGCGGAAAAAGCGGACACCATTTATCTGGCTACCGACTTGGATAGAGAGGGTGAGGCTATTGCCTGGCATCTGCGCGAGGTCTTAGGCGGCGATAAGCAGTACTGGCGCGTGCGCTATCCTGAGATCACTAAGGAGGCCATATCCAAGGCCTTTGAGCATCCTTCCGATATCAATATGGATCTGGTCAACGCCCAGCAGACCAGACGCTTCCTCGATAGAGTCGTGGGCTATATGGTCTCCCCGCTGTTGTGGACCAAGGTAGCCCGCGGACTGAGCGCCGGCCGCGTGCAGTCGGTGGCCGTGGAGATCATCGTAGATCGCGAGCGCGAGATTAAAGCCTTTGTGCCTAAGCAATACTGGACCATTGATGCCGCAGTTAAGACCGCAGACGGCAAGGATGCGGTGCTGTCGCTGCAGACTAAGGACGGCAGGAAGCTTGAAATCAGCTCGGGCAAAGAAAGCGCTGCTATAGCTGCGGCTTTGCGGCAGGAGCGCTTTGTGGTGGAGAAGGTGGAGACCAAGGAGGGCAGACAGTCCGCTCCGCCGCCCTTTACCACCTCAACGCTGCAGCAGACGGCCAATCAGCGCCTCGGGTTTTCGGTGCGCCGCACCATGACTGCCGCACAGCGTCTGTATGAAGCCGGCTTTATTACCTATATGCGTACGGACAGCGTCAACTTATCGCAGGAAGCCATCGCGGCCGCACGCGATCTCATCGCCAAAGACTACGGCGACGCCTATCTGCCGCCCAAGCCTAATTTCTTTAAATCCAAAGCCTCAGCCCAGGAAGCGCACGAGGCCATTCGCCCCTCGCATCCTGAGATCGGGGCCTCCGCTTTACCGTCCTCCATCGATAGAGACGGGCAGCGGCTGTATGCTTTAATTTATGCCCGATACCTTGCCTGTCAGATGAGTCCGGAGCGGCATTTAAGCACTGCCGTCACTGTCAAAGCCGGACCTTATGGGCTTAAGGTCAACGGCCGCGTAGTGCTGTTTGACGGTTTCCGCCGCGTCCTGGGCGGCGGCTCCGGGGAGGTGGAACTGCCGCCGCTGCAGCCGGGGCAGGAGCTTTTCCTGCAGGATTTAAAGGAGCTGCAGCATTTCACGCAGCCTCCGGCCCGCTTTACTGAAGCTGCCCTGGTCAAAGAGCTGGATAACGACGGCATCGGCCGTCCGTCCACTTACGCCTCAATTATCGCGACGATTCAGGATCGCGGCTATGTGCGCGTGGAGCGCGGGCGCTTTTATGCTGAAAAGATGGGCGAGATCGTCACTGACCGCCTGCGCTGCAGCTTTGCCGATTTAATGGATCCGCACTTTACCGCGCAGATGGAAACTCAGCTCGATGAGATCGCAGCCGGAGAAATCAACTGGCTGACCTCGCTTAACAATTTTTATCGGGATTTCTCAGCCCAGCTCAAGCAGGCCGAGCAGCCGGCCGCTGAGGGCGGCATGCCCGACAACAAGCCATTGGAAATTGATTTAATGTGCCCGCAGTGCGGCAAATACCGCATGGCCGTGCACTCCGGGCGCACCGGCATGTTCCTTGCCTGTCAAGGGTATTTTGACAAGACCGTGTCCAAGGAGGAGCGCTGTAAAAAGACCCTGGATTTAAAGGAGATCCTGCCGCGCCAGCTCGCTCAGACCGCCGACGGGGAGATTGACGAGAGCGCCCTGCTGCGTGAGCGCAAACGCTGTCCTAAGTGCGGCTCGGCCATGGATCAGTATTTAATCGATGAGCATTTAAAGCTGCATCTGTGCGGCAACAGCCCGCGCTGCGACGGCTACATCTTAGAGCGCGGAGACTTTGCCTCCCAGATTGACAAGGGGCCGGAGGTGACCTGCGAGCGCTGCGGCAGCCCGATGGTGCTCAAGGACGGCCGTTTCGGCAAATACATGGCCTGCACCAACCCCGAGTGCGGCAATACCCGCAAGATCTTAAAGTCAGGCGAGGTGGCTCCGCCGCGCGAGCCGGCGGTCGATCTGCCCGAGCTTTTGTGTCAGGCTGAGGGTGCGCACTTTGTGCTGCGCGACGGCGCGACCGGCATCTTCCTTGCCGCCTCCGCCTTCCCGAAGGTGCGCGAGAGCCGTCCGGTCAAAGTAGGGGAGCTCAAGCGCTTCAGGGATAGAATTTCACCGAAGTTCTATTACTTAGCGGACGGTCCTGAAACTGACAGTTTCGGCAATCCCTTTGAGGTGCGCTATTCGCGCAAGCTCAAGGAGCAGTACCTGCTCTCGGTGGACAGTGACGGCAAGTCGGTGTGCAGCGCGCATTACAATCCGCAGACCAATGCCTGGGAGATAACCGCACTGA
Source organism: uncultured Succinivibrionaceae bacterium (assembly GCA_944389865.1). Classification (GTDB taxonomy): domain Bacteria; phylum Pseudomonadota; class Gammaproteobacteria; order Enterobacterales; family Succinivibrionaceae; genus Avisuccinivibrio. The sequence goes on along the minus strand of CALXNX010000036.1, from coordinate 12,177 downwards.
AGGCGGCGGCCAGGAGCGCGGCTAAAAAGCCTGCGGCCAAAAAGAAAACTGCCGCTAAGAAAACGACCGCCCGGCGCACTGCAAAAAAGAGTGCGGCAGGCAAGCAGTAAAGGGCAGGTAAAGCAGGCAGCCGGCACGCTGCCTGCCGGCTTTAGAGGGTCTCCGGGAAGCGGACGATCTGCAGGAAGAGCTCCTGCCCTTTGACATCGTCTTCATCGAGCAGGCTCGCTGCTGTCTGCGTTTCCTTGAGGTAGAGCGGCAGGTGCCGAGCAAGATGCCGACGGCACAGCAGCCGATACGCGTTAAGCTCGCTGTCTACCAGACTTGCCTGAAAGTTATCGGCCTGATAGAGAAAGTAGAGCTCTTTAAAAAACTCTCCGGCCCACAGCGGGGCGGGCGGCAGCAGCTGCGGATTGCGGCTGCCTATATCATGAAAAAGCTCCTGCTCTTTGGCGCTCAGCTTACCCATAAAGAGTTCGCGCAGCAGGGGCCGGCGCTGATCTTCAGGCGGCTCCTGCGCCAGCGCAGCATCGCTTAACAGGGCTGCGGCTTTATTGAGATCAAAGCCCAAATGCTCCTGGCGCGGCAATGTCAGCACCCCCTGGGGGGCAATTAAGACCGGGGCGCTTAAATCAAGCTTTATGCGCTTGACGCTGTAATCGCGGGTGCAGCAGACAAGCTCTGCCTGATCTTCTTTTAAGTCAGTGCAGCGCGCCGCTGCAAACTCAGTACCGTCGCAGTACACCACTAAGGAGCCGTTCTTAAGGCTCTGCTCCAGGCGGCGCAGGCGCTCGGTGCGGCCTTTAAGGCAGAACTGCAGAATGGGCAGATCGTGCGTGCGCAGGAACTGCAGCACAAAAGGCAGAGCGTCAGCGCGGGACAGCAGCCCGTCAGGGCCTTTGAAGCCCAGAACTTCAGCTGCGGCGTGCAGCGAGCTTAAGGCCTCGGCCGGGAGTCTGCGCTCCTGCAGTGAGCCGAAAAGCCGTGCTGCCTGCAGCGCCACCTTAAGGTCGAGCACATCCTTTTTAAAGAACAGATCCGGCTCTTTAAAGCAGCGCATCGCAGCCGCGTTGAGGTAAAACAGATATTTATATCCAAACACCACCGGCAGCACATGGGCGGGGGCGAGGAGCTCCTGCACATGCGCATAGAGCTCATATTCGCTCATGCCGCGCTTGAAGAGCTGCGGATTTAAATCCTGCTTTAAGAGGTACACCGGACTGGGCAGCAGATGCTCCGGCAGCTTCATGCCGGCAAATTCAGCTTTGCCCAGGGCATTGAGCATGCCGTCGCAGCGCTTGATGATAAGCCCGCCCAGCCGGGCGTTAAGCCCGGGCGCAGTGACAGGCAGGGGCAGCAGGAATAAGTGCTGCAGATTGATCTCAGCGGTCATTTAAACTGTTTGTGCTCAGCGTCGTAGCTGAAGCCTGCCTGTTTGAGCTTCTCGGTCAGGGCCGCTTCATCAATCTCGTGCGCGCGGCACAGATCGCTTAAAGACGCATAATCATCGCGCAGCTGCATATTGACGGCGCTGACCAGAATATAAGGATCCATGCTGGCAAAACGCGCTAAGGAAATAGGCATTATTCCTCCTTTGCCGCCTCTTTGTCGGCAGTAATTTCAATCTCAATGGCCGTGCGCATGGCCTTGACCTGCTCGACGGCCTCCTTGACGGTTGCGGCGCGGGCTAAAGCTACGCCTAAGCGGCGCTCGCCGTCGATATCGGGCTTGCCGAAGATGCGCACCGCGCAGTCAGGCCCCACAGCTAAAGCCTTATCGATCCCGCGGTAGGTGATCTTATTGCCCATGCCCTGACCTAAGAGGGCTGCTGATGCGGCCGGGCCGTGGAAGGCGATGCTGCCGACCGGGTAGCCCAGGAGGGCGCGCACATGCAGGGCAAACTCAGAGAGATCCTGCGAGATCATGGTCACCATGCCGGTGTCATGCGGACGGGGCGAGAGCTCGGAGAAGATTACGCTTTTGCCTGCAATAAACAGCTCCACGCCGAAGATGCCGTAGCCGCCTAAGGCTTTAACTACAGTGGAGGCAATGCGTCTGCACTCAATTAAGACTTCATCATCCAAAGGCTCAGGCTGCCAGCTTTCGTGATAGTCGCCGTTGACCTGATGATGGCCGATGGGCTCGCAGAAATGAATGCCGTCGCAGGCCTGCACGGTCAGCAGGGTGATCTCGCGGTCAAATTTGACGAAGCCTTCGACGATGACGCGGTTTTCATGGCCGCGGCCCTCGCTGCAGGCCTTCTCCCAGCTCTTTTCGATATCGTCCTCGCTCTTTAAAGTGCTCTGGCCTTTGCCGGAGGAGCTCATGATGGGCTTCATAATGCAGGGGAAGCCGACCTTTTCAATATTTTTTTTGACTTCACCGATGGAGGAGGCAAAGAAGAAGGGCGAGGTGGGCAGATTTAAGGTATTGGCCGCCAAGGTGCGGATGGCCTCGCGGTTCATGGTGATATTGGCCGCTTTGGCAGACGGCACTACACGCAGACCTTCTTTTTCCTCAAGCTCCAGGAGCACGTCGGTGGCAATGGCTTCAATTTCCGGGATCACCACGTCGGGCTTTACCTTGTGAATGAGCTCGGTCAGCGCCTCTTTATCCTTCATGTTCAGCACTGCATGGGCGGAGGCCACCTGCATGGCCGGCGCATTGGGGTAGCGGTCGCAGGCTACTACTTTAATCCCCAGCCGCATCAGTTCGAGGGCAACTTCTTTGCCGAGCTCGCCTGAGCCCAAAAGCAGAGCAGTGGTAGGGTGGGATGTCTGGGCGGTAGTGATCTCTAAAGCATTCAGCATGTCTTCACCTTTTTCATTTAATGGGGCGCAGCCGGGCTTCAGTACGCCGCGGGTGCGCTGAACTGCCATTATAAATTATAATGCGCGCAGTGCACTGCGGCGATCTTCCGCGGATCCGCAGGCTGAAGATAAAGGGTGATGTGATGTTTAAAATTGTCGCTGATGAAGCGCTGCCCAATGCCGCTGAAGTTTTTTCGGTTTTCGGCCGGGTCGTACTGCGCCCCGGCCGACAGATCAGCGCTGCGGATCTGCGCGACGCCGATGCCTTAATTATCCGCTCGGTCACCAAGGTGGATGCCCGGCTGCTGGCGCAGGCGGAAAAGCTGAAATTCGTCGGCACCGCCACCGCAGGCTTTGATCATGTGGATCTGGAGCTGCTGCGCTCCCGCGGCATCGCCTTTGCCTCTGCGCCGGGCTCTAACTGCATCAGCGTGGGCGATTATATTCTCTCAGTGCTCTTAGTGCTCTCTGAGCGCTACGGCTTTGAGCTCAAGGACCGCAGCCTCGGCATCGTGGGCTGCGGCCATACCGGCTTTCAGGTGCGTAAAAAAGCCGCAGCCCTGGGGATGCGCACAGTACTGCGCGATCCGCCCCGCGCACGGGCCGGCGAGGTGGAGTACGGGGCAGGTTTAGATGAGATCCTCAAGTGCGATATCATCACCCTGCATGTGCCCTTAATTAAGGAAGGCGCGGATCGTACCTTTCATCTCCTGGGCCGTCAGGAGCTCCTGGCTTTAAAGCCCGGGGCCTTTTTAATCAACGCCTCGCGCGGCAGCGTGGTCGACAATGCGGCGCTGTATCAGGTTTTAAAGGAGCGGCCTGATCTGCACGCCTGGTGCGATGTCTTTGAAGGGGAGCCTGAGATCACGGTCAAAGGCCTGCTGCCGCTGCTTGAAGGCGCTACCGCGCATATTGCGGGCTATTCCTTTGAGTCCAAGCGCCGCGCCGCCTTTATGCTGGGGCAGGATTTAGGCCGGGTGCTGGGCATGCCTGCGCTGACAGACTTCATCCTGCCGCCCCCTGAGATAGCGGAGGTAAGCTTAGGCGCGGGGGCAGCGCAGCTTGACCTTGATCTGCTGCGCCGCCTGGTGTTTGCCGTATATGACGTCAGGCGGGACTGTGCGGATTTTAAAGCGCATTTTACGAACGGTCCGTCTTTTGATTTAATCCGCAAGCGCTATCGCGAGCGGCGTGAACTGTCATCTTTAAATATTAAAAATGCACCGGCGCAGATCGGCGCGGTACTTAAAACTCTGGGCTTTACCTGCCGATAATTAATCGGCCTCTGGCGCATTTTCCCTGCAAAGGTGCAGAAAGTGCGGCAAAAATGTGACCGGCGTTGAATTGCGCAGGACCGGTTTTTGCTTTAAGGCCGGCTATTTTTTACAATATCATCATTCGATCTTATTCACTTTAAGGGCAATTTCTCAGATACGGGAGACAGTATGCTGAACTATTTTATGGGTTTGAGCATTAAGGTAAAGCTGCTCTTGGGCTTTATCGTGGTGCTGATATTAAACGCCGCCGTGTCAGCGAGCATTGTTATTTCTACGCTGGACAGCATCGCCGGCACTGCACGCATCAATGAAATCTTAGCCAAGGCCAATACCCGCGTGAACACGGCGCAGACCGCGATGCATGATTTCAATTCCACGGTGATCGCCGATTTAAACAATGCCATTTCCGGCAAGACCGATCAGTTCTTAAAGGACTACGAGAAGATTAAGGCCGATTTAAGCCGTACCTCCGGGGCCTTAATTCCCGGCGCCATGGGCACGCAGAGCTACGCTGACAACATCAATGCGGTGAAGAAGGCGGCCTCAGACATCATCTCCTTCAGCGACTCGGTGATCCTGCCCTTAGTGCACAGCAATGACGCCGCCGAAGGCCTGACCTACTATATTAAGCAGGGGCTGCCGATCTACCGTAAAGCTATTGAAGATTATCATGCCATCCTGATAGAGCAGAACCGCACTGCCATCGGCATCGCCGAGGACAGCTCCAGCATGTCTACGGTCTATATCGATGTGGCGCTTACCATTGCTTCCATCATTATCGGTCTTGCCATTGCCATGCTGATTTCGTCCTATATTTCCCGTCATATCAGCGCGCAGATTGAGATCATCGATAAGATTGCAGCCGGCGACTTAAGCCAGCATATTCATCATGCCGCAGAAGATGAGTTCGGCTACGCCCGCAAGGCTCTGCGCAAGATGCGCAATCAGCTGAACGAGGCGGTTGAAGGCACGGTGGAGACCTCCAATAATGCCATGGAGCTTTTGAATAAGGCATTAAGCAATACCAATGCCATGAGCACAGAATTGTCTGAAGTGGACAGCCAGACGGTGACCGTGGCTGCCGCCTCTGACGAGCTGGTCTCCACCACGCAGGATATTGCCCGCAACTGCGAGAGCGCCGCCGCCTCTTCCGAGCAGGCCAAGGAAATTACCAGCCGCAGCGCTGATACTGTGCGCAGCGCGGTGGATAAGATTAAAGAGCAGGCCAATATCACGCAGCAGTGCGCCGATCAGATTGCCAATCTCGAAAAGAAGACCGCCGACATCGGATCCATCGTCAATACCATTAACGATATTGCCGATCAGACCAATCTGCTGGCTCTGAACGCCGCCATTGAAGCTGCCCGCGCAGGCGATGCCGGCCGCGGCTTTGCCGTGGTGGCCGATGAAGTGCGCGCTCTGGCCATGCGCACCTCGCAGTCCACGCAGGAAATTACCAGCATGGTGAGCGCGGTGCAGAATGAGGTGCAGAACGTTACCGACAGCATCAACGCCTCTGTGGCCAATATGGATGAAGTGGCGGCTACGGCCGGCAAGGTGGAAGATGCCTTAGCGGACGTGACTAATCACGTCAATGAGGTTAATGCGCAGATCACGCAGATCGCCACTGCCGCTGAAGAGCAGACCACGGCAACTGCCGAGATCTCGCAGCACATGCAGCACATTACCGCCTCCTGCGATAAGGTGGCAAAGAGCTCGGCCGATACCAATGGTCAGGTGGATACCATCCATAAGAGCATCTCTCAGCTTTTAACGGAATTGGCCTTCTTCAAGCTGCGTCCGCGCGGGCTTGACAACGTCAATATGTAGGATCTATCTGCAGAATATAGCAGGAAGGCCGCTTCAGCGGCCTTCTGTTTTTTGGGGCGCACGGCAGTTCAGTTTCAGCGCACGATCAGGAGCGCGGAAGCCGGGTCGGCTTCAGAGCACAGCTTATGCGCTGAGATCCTTGCGCATCATGATGTGCGGGCAGTGCTCTTCTAAAAACTCCGTGCCCTGCGCTGCATAACCCTGACGGGCATAGAAATCGCGCGCCTGCGTCTGCGCTGCCAGCATAATGCTGCGCCCATGGCGGGCCTTAATTTCCTGCTCCGCCGCCTGCAGCAGCGTCAGCCCTAAATGCCGGCCGCGCAGCTCCTTTTTTACGGCCAGCCGCCCGAAAATATAGCTCTGCGCCTTGTCATCATAATAGAAGCGGCAGGTGCCGGCGGGCTTTCCGTCAGCAAAGAGCACGATATGCACGGCGATGCTGTCTAAAGCGTCAAATTCGTCCTTAAAGCCCTGTTCGCGCATGAAAATATCCTTGCGCAGAGAGGCCGCCTCCGGCGGCAGGGTGGTAAAGCTGCGGCAGCGCAGATGCATGGCAGATCCTCTGATAATTTTAAAATTGAGCGCAGATTGTAGCAGATCCGCGCTTGTAAAGCCTGTTTTTTCAGAGGAAAATGCGCAGCTGAGGAGGAGCATGCAGATGACCATTCTGGATACCGTAATTTTGGGGCTGATCTTTTTCGGCGCCAATTTAGTCAATGCCATTACCGGCTTTGCCGGGGTGCTCTTGACCATGCCCGGCGCGGCCATGATCTGCGGCCTCGATACAGCCAAGACCCTGTGTACTGTATGCTACTTTGTCACCAGTCTGGTGCTGGCATTCATAACCTGGCGGCAGGCCCATCATCGCGAGGTGGTAAAGCTCATTACCTGGGTGCTGCCGGGGGTGGCCTTAGGCATTTTCCTTTATTATCAGTTCACGGCCGATTATTTGATGTATGCCTACGGCGTGCTGATCCTTGCGGTTGCGGTCAAGCAGATGATCTCAAAGGACAATATCGGCAGACTGCCGAAGATCGCCGTTTTAGCCATCATGCTCGGGGCCGGCATCCTGCAGGGCATGTTCGTATCCGGCGGCGCTTTGATCGTCATTTACGCGGTCCACACCTTTAAGGATAAGGAAGTCTTCCGCGCCACCTTAACGCAGCTGTGGGTAGTGCTCAATTTGGTCCTCATCGTGCAGGAAAGTGCAGCCGGCGCGCTCAACGCCGACAATCTGCATTTGTGCCTCCTGATGGCGCTGCCGGCGCTTTTGGGCATCTACATCGGCAATCGCTTGATGCGCAGATTAAGCGGCCGGGCTTTCTTTGCGCTGGCCAACATCCTGCTCCTGCTCTCCGGCGCCGCCTGTTTTATTTAAAGCTGCAGAATCAGGGCTGTCAGGCGGCAGATTTTGCCGCCGCTGCGGGCACGAAAAAGCCGCCCTGCGGCGGCCTTTGGAAAAATCAGACAAGTTTGGCTTTTAGAATCAGCGTACGTTCAGGATGGCGTCCATTACCGTGTTCTGCGTCTGCAGGGACTGGGCGTTAGCCTGATAGTTGCGCTGCGCGACGATCAGCTCCACCAGCTGCTCGGTCAAATCCACATTGGACTCTTCCAGGTTTGCGCCCTTAATGGAGCCGGCAGAGCCGCGATTGGGCTCTTTAGGCGTCGCCTCGCCGGAGGCAATGGACTGTTTCCACTGCGTATCACCGACCTTGGTGAGGCCCTGCGGGTTGATAAAGTCCGCCATGGCGAGTTTGGCGATATTGATATAGCGTCCGTTGGAGTACTCCGCCTGAATGATGCCGTCCTCATTGACGGTCACATTGGTTAAAAGGCCGGTGGAATAGCCGTCATTGGTGATGGAGTTTTGATTGACGGTAAAGGTGGAGCTGCCGTACTGCGTGGCGTCAAACAGAATATTGACGTCCTGGGTGTCATCGACGCCGCCGCCCATGGCCTGCTGCAGGGAGTAATCGGTAGTGTAGTCATTGCCGGGAAGATCCTGGTTGACCTCGCGCGGGGACTTATAGACGCCGTTATTGGATAAATTCAGCGCTCCCGGCTTCAGGCCGCCTTTGATCAGCTGCCCGTCTGAGCCGAAAGTCATCTGGAAGCCGTAATAGGTTGTGCCTTCAACCGAGGAGTTGGAATCCGAGACTTCCATGCGGATCGGATTTTGGGGCGGATTGGCGGAAGTGGCAATATCCACCGGATTGCCGTCCACATATACGATCACATTCCAAGTGGTGGTGTTGGCGGTCAGATCTTCCTGCGTCTTCATCATGTAATAGGTCAGGGTATGCGCGCCGCCTAAGGAGTCATGAATGGTCTGCGAGGTCGAGCAGGTATAGGTATCCGGATTTTCCGGATCAAAAGATACGTAATAGTGTTTTACAGTGCCTGCGGCGGTCTGCTGCTCCTCACCTGCACGGAATTGATCTTCGGTTAAAGCCGGGCTGTTAGGGGTCGGCACTAAATCGGCATCAGCCGGCAGATTGACCGAAATGCCCAGCTGCGAGGAGGCCTTGGGAGCTCCGGTATCCTGCGGAAACTGAATGGCGTGGGTGGCGGCTAAGTCCAGGGACACCGCATTGCCTTCCTCATCTACATTCCACCCCTGCACGAAGTCGCCCTGCGGGGTGACTAAGTAGCCTTCATTATTGATCTGGAACGCGCCGGCGCGGGTGTAGGTGCGATCGGACACATAGTGAGTGCCGTCGGCGGGGTTGCATTCATTGGCCAGCACGAAGAAGCCGTTGCCCTGAATGGCCATGTCGAGGTTATTGCCGGTATCGCCGGACAGATTGCCCTGCGTGAACTGCTGCGCTACGCAGGGATTCTGCGAGCCCATGCCGACTACGGTTTTCTGATTCTGAAATACGCTGTTGGCGTAAACGTCGGCAAACTCGGCGCGCGATTCCTTGAAGCCGGTGGTATTGGCGTTGGCAATATTATTGGATGTGACATCCAAGTGCTTTTGCGAGTTGGTAATACCAGAAAGCGAAATACCAAACATTTATCTATCTCCAAAACTTGTCTGCAGTTTCTGCGTCCCTTCAGGGATCAGCTGTGTTGTTTTCTCTGCCTGAGCGGGAATGTTTTTAATATTTTTTATTTCCGCACTCTCATTTAAGCAACGCCCGTGCCAAAGTTTCCGCAATGGATTGCAGATGCGTTTTGTCCTTAAGCTGATTTAGCCTTTTAAAGTCGATAAAACAAAGAGATAAATTCATCGGCGCGGTTGCAGAATAGAGCGGCAGGTACTGCTTAACACCAATTTGCGGGAGCATCTGCGCCTCCTCAGCACAGCAGGACGGCAGCCGTTTTAAGCTGCAGCGGCAAAGTTTGCCGTGGGGAATATTTAACGGCTAAGGCTTGGCTGCAGGATCTAAGTTTTTCTGCAGGAGGCGCAGTCTGCAGTTTTTCACTGCCGGCTGTGCTATAGTTGGAAAGACCGACTGAAGTTAAGTTTGGGGATAACACCGTAATATTTGGTTAATGTGTAAGTTTATGCACTGCAGCGGCGCAGCAGAGCACTTTCGGTGAAATTGAGGAACGATGGGAAAGAAAAATGGTACGTGAAATAAAATTAGAAGATCTTCTGCACTATGCGGTTTCTATTATTCCTGATGTAACTCCTCCTTACTGTACTTTTGTGCACTATGCAGGGCAGGAAGATGACGACAGTGATGAACCGGATCCCAGACAGCGCGGTTATGTAACGCAGGGGTTAGATGAGGCGGATTGCCTCTTTATGGCCCAGGACTGCTTAATCTGCTGGGCTTCAGGCGTATGGGAACAGCGCTGGACCAATAACCTTAAAGTTCCGGCTGCTGCAGCACCGCTGGCTGATGATAAAATCATTGATATGCCTTTGGATTGGGCGCTGAAGATGCTGTTAGTCCATAAAATGCTGCAGGCGGGTAAAGATTTTGAGCAGCTGCGCCGCAAACTGAAAATTTCGCATTTTCAGATGAAGAAAATTTTTGGGCTGTATCATAAAACCTCTATAAAAAGAATGCAGGAGATTTATGCGGCAGCTGGCATTCCTTTCCCCGAAATAAAGGAAGATGCAGGCATCCGGCGGCTGAAAGAGCCTGGTACGGGTAAAAAATACAGACAGCAGAAAAAATTGAGTTTTCGATCAAATTTTATCTGCCGCGGCCGCAAAAAACGATTCCCGGGGCATTATGCCGTTTCCTCCAAGTGAGCGAGCGCTTTTCCGGTGGCTGTAGGGTTAACTGTTTGGTCTATAAATAATAAATATGACTGCTGACGGTGAAAACAAGCTTGAAGATAAAATGCTGCCGATAAGCGCCCCTGATTTTGAGCTTCTGCGCAGCAGCAGACAGATCTATGTGGATAAAACAGATCTGATTTATCAGCTGGTGATGGAAAATGTGCCGCTGTTTTTATCCAGACCGCGCAGATTCGGCAAATCACTGCTCACCAGCGTATTCAAGTCTTTGTTTGCGCATGGTTTAGAGTATTTTCACGGCCTTAAAATCGAGCAGCTGTGGCGGCCGGAGCCTTTCTGCAAAGTGCTGGAGCTGGATTTATCCGGTTTCAGCTTCAGCGATCCTGATGAATTTGAAAGCAGGTTTCTGCTTTTCTGCAAGCGCTGCTGTGCCGATCCGGCATTGCAGTACCTGCTGATGCGGCCGATCCGGCTGATTTGCTCAAAGCAGTGCTGATCGAGGAGCCGCCGCGCTCCGTGGTGCTGCTGATTGATGAATATGACAGCCCGCTGATGGAATATTTAGATGATGCTGCAGGCTTTGAGAAAATCAGAAAAAGTCTGCGCAGTTTTTATCTGGCCGTAAAGTCCAATCAGCCTAAGCTGCGCTTCATCTTTGTTACGGGGATTGCACGGTTTAATCAGGCCTCGTTATTTTCTGCGCCTAATTCCTTCATCGATATTTCTTTTGATGACGATTACAGCGCAATCGTCGGGTTTACTGATGTGGAAATTGAGCAGAACTTTGCTCCCTTTATTGCCCGCAAAGCCCGGAGTCTGGGGATCACTCCGGCTCAGGTGATGCAGGAGCTGCAGGCGCATTATGACGGCTATGCCTTCGGCTGGGGCATCAGGCAGCGGGTATACAACCCCTGGTCGGTGCTGTGCGCCTTAAAAAGCACGGATCAAGAACTGCCTTTTGACTCCTATTGGGCTCGGCTCCTTCACCATGCTGCGCAAGTATATGACGGCAGCAGCTCACAGCGCCAGCATGTCAGTGCTGCTGCAGAAGCTGGCCGCAGATAAGGCGGATATTTCATTAAGCCGCGCGCAGCTTAAGGGCACCATAAACATAGCTGAGATTGATCCGGGATTGATGCTCTATCAGACTGGTGCTTTGACCTTTAAGGATAAGCTGCTCAATCAAGCGCGCAGTCTGCAGCTGCCCAATTTGGAAGTGCGCAGCTATGTGGTGGAAAATCTGTATGCCGCCTGTGCCGGCGCGCTGCAGGCAGCTCAGCTGGATGCTTTCACTGAGAAAGCTAAAGCAGCTTTCATCCGCTGTCTCACTTCAGCAGATGAAAACGGCATTGCCCGCTGTTTAGGACAGTGTCTCAATCAGCTTACATACCATGAAAAAGCTTATCTGCAGACGGAGTATGATTTTCAGGTCATGCTTAATCTGGTGCTGCGGCTTTCAGGATTTCAGACCAATATCGAGACGCAGCTGCTCACCGGCCGCACTGATTTTCAGATCACCTGCTGCGATCAGGATAACGCTTACTGCTTTGTGTTTGAGTTTAAGCTGCTGCACGATGACGATCCTGGTTTAAGCGCGCAGCAGTGCAGAGCGCAGCAGGACAAACTGCTGCAGCAGGCGCGGGAACAGATCCAAAGCCGAGGCTATTATTTAAGTGCTGTCCCCGGGGCGCAGACTAAATGCTTTGCGGTGGTCTTTTCATTAAAAAATAAGAACGTCGCAGCTCTTTGCGCGGTTAATCCGCCGGCCTGAGCTGCAGCTTGGGGCAGGGCGGACCTGCTTTTCTTCAGCTGCCTCAGCGGGCGGCCTGCCTTCATCAAGTTACGGCAAGGATACCCCCGCTTCTTAAGCGGGGGATGAATTGCCGTCCTCCTGGAATCTAATTTCAGTTAAATAGGTTCTGCGCTTCTCAACAAGCTTTAATTTCCTGCAGCTTACTCCTGCTGAAATACGGGAGCCGTCGAGGCGGCGCACATCAAAATATCCTGAGGCTCTGCGTCCGAAAATAAAGCCGGTTTCTCCTTGATACTGCACCTTATC
>CALXNX010000035.1 GCA_944389865.1 uncultured Succinivibrionaceae bacterium | reverse complement strand
TATCAGATGGGGTTTAATGAAAAACGCCGTTGCAAAACAGGGGGGACTTGCTATTGAGAGGATCCTAAAGACGGGTATAATACTTTTATCTGCAGCTATGGAGACTGCAGAACAGCTTAAGGAGAAAATTATGACTGCATGGAAGATAAGCTTATTGAGCGCTGCGGCCGCGGCCGCACTCTGCGCTTTGGCGCCGGTAAGTGCGGCGCAGGCGGCCGGGGACGGCAGCCGCCTGCTGAATGCGCTGTCCGATGAGGTGCAGGATAGAGCTGCAGATAAGCGCGACGAGTTCCTGGATAAGGTTTTAGGCGATGATGACGCTGATCGCTATGATAGAGAGCGCCGCGATGACCGCTGGGACAGAGATCGCAGGCATGACCGTGACGATCGGTATGACAGAGATCGTCGGCACGATGATGATCGCTATGACAGAGATCGCCCGCATGATAGGGATGATCGGTTTGATCGGGATCGCCGCCCGGATCGGAATGATCGTTTCGACCGCGATCACCGTCCGGATAAGAAGTTTGATAAAAAACCTCCCAAGCCGCATAAGGCTGACAAGCGTCCGCCCAAGCCGCATAAGGCTGACAAGCGTCCGCCCAAGCCGCATAAGGCTGACAAGCGTCCGCCTAAACCTCATAAGGCCGATAAGCGCCCGCCTAAGCCGCCTAAGGGGCATCAGCGTCCGCCCAAGCGGCCGCATCGCGATTAGAGGTCAGCGATAAACTGCGCCCAGGCCTTAAGCAGGGCGCTGGTTTCCTCAGGGCTCAGCATCCTTTCTGTGCAGAAGGTCTCACTGAGCTTGGGCTTAAGACCGGTGTGCCGGTACAGCAGCTGCGCCGCTTCCTTAATTTCACTCATGTCAATCTCTGAGCAGAAGGTAAGGCCGGCGCAGCTGCAGGCTGCGGCCATTAAAAAGGCGGCCGCTAAGATGCGCGCTTCGCGGCACTGCCCGGGCTGCACCACCTGATGGCGCTGGGCTCTAAAGCAGCTGCTGTCCGGCAGAAAAATGGTGCCGGCGCCGAACTCAAAATCAATGGCGCGTTCGCCATCGCGCAGCCAGCGCCCGGCGATATCAGGCCCCGTTGCCGGCGGCTGAATCAGCATGCGCCAGCCCGGCGCTGCCGCCTTTAAAGCAAAATCCTCATCCTTTTCAGCTACACTGCACACTAAAGCTGCACAGTTCCGGGCCGTACGCTCGAAATCCTCACCGCTTACCGAGCCTAAGAGATACTGCGTCAAGGGCAGGCGCTCAGGATTTATTGCATCGTAGAGCTCAAAATTATCGGCAGCCGCCTGGCGCAGCACGCGCGGGCTGAGCCGCTCCAGGCCTGCAGCCTGCAGCTGGGCTGCCAGGATCTTTAAATTAAGGCGCAGATAGACATGCTTCTCGTATTTAGGCGGCGGAGTCTCTCCATTGGCAGCAAGGTGCGGATCAGCCTTTTTCAGACGCTTTTCGGTGACGCTGTATAAAAAGCCGCGTTCAGTCAGGCGCTCCAGCGCCTCCTGTACCGCCGGCACTTCCAAATTCAGATGCAGCGCTAATTGATAGAGATGCTGCCGCGCTTCAAAGCGGCAGCCGGCATCGCGGGTATTCCAAAAGAGCAGGGCGGAGAGCACCAGACTCTCCGGGCCGTGCTGACCGGAAAAGAGGGCCGTAAGCTGTGGATAATAGGGCAGACGCCAGAGGCCGGATTTTGCCATGATAATTTTCTGTCTCTGTCATGGGCCGCCGGCGCACAGCCGGGCGTATAAATTGAAAAAGACCGCAGCAGGCGGTCCTTTAAAGCGCTGCGGCAGATCCGCAGCGCCGATCCTGGTGATATTAGAGCTTGTGGCCCATTTCGTAGGCGTCAGCGTGCACGTCGGTGACGGCGCGGCCGGACGGATCTGCCATGTTCTTGAACTTCTCGTCCCAGGCAATGGCAGTCTCAGTAGAACAGGCCACCGACTTGCCGTACGGCACGGTCTTCACGGCGGAAGGCAGCTTGAAGAGATCCTCAAAGATCTCGCGGTAGAGGTAAGCTTCCTTAGTGACCGGGGTGTTGACCGGGAAACGGTCGGCACGCTCAGCAAACTTGCGATCGGAGACCTGCTGCTCGGCATAATCGCGCAGCGCATCTATCCAGGAATAGCCTACGCCGTCGGAGAACTGCTCCTTCTGACGCCACAGCACTTCATCAGGCAGCATGCCGGTGAAGGCTTCACGCAGCACCTTCTTCTCGATGGTCTTGCCCGGGCACATCTTATCGGCCGGGTTGATGCGCATGGCGGTATCCAGGAAGCGCTTGTCAAGGAACGGCACGCGGCCTTCCACGCCCCAGGCCATTAAGGACTTGTTAGCGCGCAGGCAGTCGTATAAGTGCAGCTGCGAGAGCTTGCGGACTAATTCCTCATGGAACTCGCGCGCATTCGGAGCCTTGTGGAAATAGAGGTAGCCGCCGAAGATCTCATCGGAGCCTTCGCCGGAGAGCACCATCTTAATGCCCATGGCCTTGATGTAGCGGGCCATTAAGTACATCGGAGTGGAGGCGCGGATGGTGGTCACATCGTAAGTCTCGATGTGGTAGATCACGTCGCGCAGCGCATCGATGCCTTCTTCGATGGTGTAGTGAATTTCATGATGCACGGTGCCTAAGTAGTCGGCCACTACGCGGGCTTTCTTTAAGTCCGGAGCATCCTTCAGACCGATAGCGAAGGAGTGCAGGCGCGGGAACCAGGCCTCAGTCCTGCCGTCATCCTCAACGCGTCTTTCAGCAAAGTGCTTGGCGATGGCGGAGATCACGGAGGAGTCAAGACCGCCGGACAGCAGTACGCCGTAAGGCACGTCGCACATTAACTGGCGCTTGACGCTGTCCATTAAAGCATCGCGCAGCGCCGGAATGGAGGTGGTGTTGTGCTCAACCGCCGCATAATCCATCCAGTCGCGGTGATAGTAGGAGTGGAACTCCAGATCCTGCTTGGAGTAGAGGTAATGCCCCGGAGGGAATTCCTTCACGGTATCGCAGATCGGGGTTAAAGCCTTCATCTCGGAGGCCACATAGAACCGGCCTTCATGATCGGTGCCGATGTATAAAGGTACGATGCCGATGTGATCGCGGGCGATGAAGTAAGTATTGTCCCTGGCATCATAAATTAAGAATGCAAAGTCGCCGGTGATGCGATCTAAGAACATCTGTCCGTTCTGCTTGAACTCTTCGTATAAGGGCAGAAGCACCTCGCAGTCAGATCCGGTCTTGAAATTGTATGGATGATTGAGCTCGCTTTTTAACTGCTGATGATTGTAAATTTCCCCGTTGGCGGCCAGCACTAAGCTCTTGTCGTCATTGTACAAAGGCTGAGCGCCGTTATTGGGATCGACGATGGACAGGCGTTCGTGCACGATCACTGCGTGCTCGCCCTGATAAATGCCTTCCCAATCCGGACCGCGGTGCAGCATCCGGCGCGACATCTCCAAAGCGGTGCGGCGCAGCGCTTCAGGATGCTCTTTAATATCTAAAATGCCGAAAATTGAACACATACCATTTTCCTAAACTAATCTTTATCAACCGTTAAGGTTCGCTTAAGAACCTTCACAGTCGGCAGTAACAAAGCAAAGCTACGGTAATTATACACAAAGAGGGCAAAATTGCTCCTGCCGCCTGTAATTGGTGCAGGACAGACCATGAGAAAAATAATCGTACAGCGCTGTATTTCTGCTTTAAATAAGCGCCACAGCCATGTTAAAATTTATTGATTTTGACCGCTTTTCTTTTTATCCCGAGCCCTTGGCTTCTTTTTTTAGGTTTAGCGCCCATGCTGGAGAGTATTGATAACAACTACATTTATTTTATCGGCGGCATTCTGCTGACCATTTCGGTTTTAGTCAGCAGACTGTCTTCTGCTATCGGCACCCCGATCCTGCTGGTGTTCCTGGCTCTGGGCATGCTCACGGGGCAGGACGGCCTCATTATTCATATTGTTTATAACGATTACACCTCAGCCTTTTTTATCTCCAATTTGATGCTGGCGCTGATCATTTTGGACGGCGGTCTGCGCACGAATATACATACATTGCGCTCGGTGGCTAAGGAATCGTTTCTGCTCGCCAGCGTCGGCGTGCTGGTAACTTCTGCGATTACCGGCGGCATTGCCTATCTCTTTTTAGATTTAAAACTGATGGAGGCGCTGCTTATCGGCGCGATCGTAGGCTCCACTGATGCAGCTGCGGTGTTCTCGCTTCTGGGCGGCAGCGGCGTTAATTTAAAGGAAAAGATCTCCTCTACCCTGCAGATTGAGTCTGCCACCAATGATCCGATGGCCATTCTGCTGACCGTGGTGCTGCTCTCATACGCCTCGGGCGAAGCCTCCACGCCGCTGGCGATTCTTTCCATCTTTGTGCTGCAGTTCGGGCTGGGCGCCATCGGCGGTCTTATTTTCGGCCTGTTCGGGCGCATTGTGGTGGCTACCGCTAATGTGGGCCCTGGTCTGTATGCGCTTCTTACCATCGGCATCGGCCTTTCGGGCTTTGCCATTACCGCGGCCTTAGGGGGGTCAGGCTTCCTTGCCATCTTCATTATCGGCGTGCTGATCGGCAATCAGAAGATCCGCCCCGTCAGCTATATTCTGCCGGTAGGCGAGGGCATTACCTGGCTGTCGCAGATCACCTTGTTCTTATTATTAGGCCTTCTGGTGACCCCGCATCAGATGGTCTCGTACTGGCATTACGGCGTAGTGGTGGCTCTGATCCTCACCTTCGTCGCTCGTCCGGCAGCGGTGTTCCTCTGCATGAAGCCCTTTTTCAAGCGCTACTCCAACCGCGAGCTCATCTTTATATCATGGGTGGGCCTGCGCGGATCGGTGCCGATCGTACTGGCTATCTACCCGGTAATGTCCGGTCTGCCCAATGCGCAGCTGTACTTTAATGTGGCTTTTATCGTGGTGCTGTTCTCGCTCCTAGTGCAGGGGGCATCCATTGTGCTGTCGGCCAAGGTAATGCATATCACCGCCCCGGCCAGCGCAGCTCCCATCAATAAGTCTGAGATGGGCATTTCGATGTCCGACGATTACGAGCTTTACAGCTACAACGTCAAGCTGCGCAGCCTTGACGGCGTATCGCTGCGCGAGATCCGCTTCCCTAAGCGTACGCAGATCGCGGCGCTCTATCGCGATGGGCACATGCTCAAGACCCACGGCGATACCAAGCTGCAGCATGACGACATCATCTCGGTCATCGGACATGAGAACGATGAGCCGCTGCTCAATGCCATCTTTTCGCAGGATAAGCGTCCTAAGCCCCCGGCACGCTATCAGGGCGATATCATCTTAAACGGCAGTGAAAAGATGGTCGAGCTCAAAAAGACCTACGATTTAGAGCTCACTTCCTTTGAGAGCGGTCTTACCCTGTCCGAGTTTATGGACTATCACATCGGCGGCTTTCCGCAGGTGGGCGATGCTTTAAGCCTCATTAATGTCAAGCTCACGGTAGCCGAGCTGCAGGGCGATCGCGTCAGCCGCGTCGGCCTTACCCAAATCTAGATCCTTTTCAGAAGAGCTGCGCCGGCGACAGCCGGCGCAGGGAAAAAAAGAGGTGCGGCGCTGTTTTTACCAGCTGCCGAAGACCGCCTTATTAGGCTTAGGCTCCTGATTTAAGGCATAGATCTTATTCATCTTTTCAGTTGTCGCTTTTGCCGCGGCTGGCGGCAGGGCGCGGTTATGGCGGCGGCAGTGCGTCACGCAGGCCATGCACCCCAGACATTTAGACTTGAGCTCCGGCGCGGTGGATCCATCTGCATCAATGATGTGTACCGGGCAGATTTTGGCGCATAAATGACAGTGCTCGCAGTTCTCCGGACTAATCTTCTCAGGCTGCACCCAACTGCCGTAAGGTTTGTAGGGGCCCATTTCCTTAAAGGTAATGGTCTCGGTGAGATCGTCGCTCTCAATTTCCTTGACGATGTCGGCGGCAAGCTGATGCAGATAAGCCTCGTCCTGATCATTCGGACGGCCGGCACCTAAGCGCGGCTCTAAGGAGTGACGGGCGACCAGTTCAGCATAGCCTGCGATATTAAAGCCGTGCGCCTTGAGAAAATCGAGCATTTCGCGCGGGGCGTCTTCACAGGCGCGATTGCCGTATACCGCGGCCGCAAAGGCATGGGATCCATTGCCCTGCAGCTCCGGCCAGTCAGTGAGGCACTGCGGCACGCGCCCGGCAAATACCGGAAAGCATAAAATCAGCACATCGTCGGCGCTGAAGGTCGGCGGCAATTGACGCTGCGCCGGCGTGAGGCAGTTAAAGCTGCCGCAATTAACCCCCGCAGCGGCAAAGCCGGCGTGCAGCAGGCGCGCAGTCTTCTTAACCCCGCCGGTGGGTGACATATAGCCGATATAAACTTTGCTGATCTTCATGAGTTTTTTGCCTTTATCTTGAGGAATTCCGCACTAAGCGGCACTGCCGGCTGAGAGCTTGGGCGGGCGCTTGCGGTATTTCATGCTATAGTAGCACCGCCGCGGCTGGCTTGAGCGTGAGCGCTGCCGCATAATATCAGGATCTGCAGCCTAAAAGCATCAAGGGATAGTTATGTCAAGTACGGGGAAGTCAGCAGCACAGAGGACGCATCAGGGGCGCCGCCGGTTCAGTTCTGAGCTTATCGCCGCTTTTGCGCGGCAGATTGACGGGGTGAGTTATCAGGATGCCCGCAGACTGCGTACCGCCGCCTTTAATTTAGATGCCAGGCCGGCCTCTGAGCATGAGGCAGGTATTATCGAGCTTAAGACAGCGCTGCAGCAGGCGCAGGAGCATTTGCTGATAAAGCAGGCAGCAGCTCCCAGGCTTTCCTATCCTGAAGAGCTCCCGGTCTCCGCCCGCCGCGCGGACATCGTCAAGGCCATTAAAGAGCATCAGGTGGTGATCATCGCCGGCGAAACCGGGTCGGGCAAGACGACGCAGATCCCCAAGATGTGTCTGGAGGCCGGCTTCGGCCTTAAAGGCATGATCGGTCACACCCAGCCCCGCCGTCTGGCAGCGCGGGCGGTAGCCCAGCGCATCGCTGATGAAATCAGTCAGCCTTTAGGGCAGAGCGTAGGCTATAAGGTGCGCTTTACCGACAGCACCGGCCCTGATACCTTGATCAAATTGATGACTGACGGCATTCTCCTTGCTGAAACCGCCGCCGATAAACTCCTGCTGGATTATGACTGCATCATTATTGATGAGGCTCATGAGCGCTCGCTGAATATTGATTTTCTCCTCGGTTATTTAAAGCGGCTGCTTAAGCGCCGCCCCGAGCTGCATTTAATCATTACCTCGGCTACTATCGATCCGGAGCGCTTTGCCGCCCATTTTGACAATGCTCCGATTATTGAAGTCTCCGGGCGCACCTATCCGGTGGAAGTGGTCTATATGCCCCTTTACCGCCAGGATGATCTGGACGATGAGGAGAGCGAGAGCGCGGAGCTCGATCTGCGTCAGGGCGTACTCAAGGCGCTGCATTATTTAATGGATCAGGGGCGCGGCGATGTCTTAATCTTTCTGCCCGGCGAGCGTGATATTCTGGACATGGCGCAGTTCCTGCGCCGCTGCAGCCTGCGCGATACCGAGATCCTGCCCTTATACGCCCGCCTGGCGCAGGCTGAGCAGCAGAAGATCTTTACCCCGCACAGCGGCGTGCGCATTGTGCTCGCTACCAACGTGGCTGAAACCTCGCTCACTGTCCCCGGGATCCGCTACGTAATAGACCCCGGCACCGCCCGCATCTCGCGCTATTCTCCGCGCACCAAGGTGCAGCGCCTGCCCATTGAGCCGATTTCCCAGGCCAGCGCCAATCAGCGCAAGGGCCGCTGCGGCCGCGTGATGAGCGGCATCTGCGTGCGCCTGTATTCAGAGGAGGACTTTGCAAACCGTCCGCAGTACACCGATCCGGAGATCCTGCGCACCAATCTGGCCGCTGTAATTCTGCAGATGCTCTCGCTGCGCCTGGGCTCCATTGAGGATTTCCCCTTCATCGATGCGCCCAACCCCAGACAGGTCAGCGACGGTCTGCGGCTGTTAGAAGAGCTCAGCGCCATTAAGCGTCTGCCCAGGAGCGCGGATGGGGAGGCGGATCTTACCCCGATCGGCCGCCAGCTGTCGCGCCTGCCTATCGATCCGCGCCTGGGGCGCATGATCATTGAAGGCGCGCGGCTGTCTTCTTTAAATGAGATCCTGATCATAGCCTCATTCCTTGCCGTTATGGATCCGCGCGAGCATCCTTTAGATAAAAAGGAAGCGGCCGATCAGCAGCATGCCCGCTTTAAGGACGAGAAGTCGGACTTTATCAGCATCTTAAAGCTCTACGATTATGCCGCAGGACTGCAGAAGTCCTTGTCAAACTCGCAGCTGCGCCGCCAGCTCAAGCGCGAGTTCATCTCCTATCTGCGCCTGCGCGAGTGGTTTGATCTGCACCGTCAGTTAAAGGCGGCCTGTCAGACCCTGAAATTTACGCCCAATCAATTGCCGGCAGATTATGAGTCAGTGCACCGCGCTCTGCTGTCAGGTCTGCTGTCGCAGATAGGTCAGCTGGAGGTCTCCGGGCGCGAGTATAAGGGCGCGCGCGGCGTCAAATTCGTGATCTTCCCGGGCTCTCCTTTGGCCAAAAAGCCGCCCAAGTGGATCTGCGCGGCAGCGCTCACTGAGACCTCGCGCCTGTTTGCCCGTACCGTCGCCGCCATCGATCCGGCCTGGCTGGAGCAGCAGGGGGCGCATTTAATTAAAAAGAGCTATGCCGATCCGCATTGGTCTAAAAAGCAGGGCGCGGTCATGGCTTCCCTAACCATTAATCTCTATGGCCTGCCGATTGTACAGGGGCGCATGGTGCAGTACGGTCCGGTGGATCCTAAGCTTTGTCATGAGCTCTTAATTAAGGAGGGCTTAGTGGGCGGTGAGATCAACTGCCGCCATGCCTTCTATCAGCACAATCAGGAAATGACTGCGCAGGTGGAGCATTGGGAAGAGCAGGTGCGCCGGCGCGATCTCCTAGTCGAGCCCGAGGTGATGGAGCAGTTCTATATGGAACGCATCCCCGAGCGCATTATCAATCAGCGTCAGCTCGATAAATGGTGGCAGGATAAGAGCGGAAGCGATCCGCATTTCCTTGATTTCAAGCTCTCCGATGTGATGCGCCAGGATCTTGCTGCCGACAGGGCCGAACTCTATCCTGATTTCTGGCAGCAGGGCGAGCTTAAGCTGCCGCTGACCTACGAATTTGAACCTGCAAGCCCGCGCGACGGCGTCAGCGTGCATATTCCGCTTACCGTCATTAATCAGATCAAGGCGGAAGACTTTGCCTATCAGATCCCAGGTCTGCGCGCTGAGCTTTTAACTGAGCTTATCCGCTCTCTGCCCAAAAGGCTGCGGCGCAATCTCATTCCGGCGCCTGATTATGCCCGCGCTTTAAGCGAGAGTCTCAAGCTCTTTGACGGCAGTCTCTACGTGCAGGCGGCCCATGAGCTGACGCGTCTGGGCGGAGAGATCGTCGAGCCTGAGGACTTTGATCTGCAGACGGTCGATAAGCATTTATTCATCACCTTTGTGATTGAAGATCTGCAGGGAAAGGAGATTGCCGCCGGCAAGAACTTCAGCGCCTTGGCCCAAAGCCTTGAAGGCAGGGCGCGCAGCGCGCTGCAGCAGGTGGTCAAAAGTCATCACAGCACCCAAAAGCCGGTGCAGGCGTGGCAGTTCGGCGAGATTAAACAGGAGCGCGTCACTAAGCAGGGCTCGCTCTCAGTTACCGCTTATCCGGCCCTGACCGATAAGGGCACGGGTGTGGCTTTAGAGCTCTATGACAGTAAGGAGCGCCAGGCCCGGGCGATGTGGCTGGGGCAGCGGCGCTTAATTGCACTTAATATCAAAAATCCGCTGGCCTATTTAGAGGCCCATCTGCCTAATAAGGCCAAGCTTGCCATGTACTATCAGCCCTTGGGATCCGTCAAGGAGCTGGTGCAGGATCTGGAGCTTTCCGCCATCGACGAGCTGATGCGAAAGCACGGCGCGCCGGTGTGGAATGAGATCTCTTTCAGGCAGCTTTTCGATCAGGTGCGCGCCGGCCTGTACGATGAAGTGCTGGCCGCGGCTGAAATTGTCGAGCAGATCTTAATCCCGGCCCATGAGCTCAAAAAGCAGCTGCGCGGGCAGATCTCCTTTGATACAGCAAGGTCTTATGCTGACATCAGCGCGCAGCTGGATCGCCTGGTGTATAAGGGCTTTGTCAGCTCGTGCACGCGTGAGCATCTGCAGGAGATCCCGCGCTATCTCAAGGCCGCGCTGCTGCGTCTGCAGAAGCTCCATCGCGAGGTCAATCGCGATCTCACTTATCTGCGCAAAGTAGAAGAGGTACAGGACGCCTATCAGGCAGCCCTGACGCGCTACCCTAAGGGGCTGGCACCGCAGGAGCTCATTGAAGTCAAATGGATGATTGAAGAGCTGCGCGTCTCTTACTTTGCTCAGACTCTGGGCGTCAAGGGGCCGATTTCTGACAAGCGTATTTATCTGGAACTGCAGCGGCTTATCAGTGAATATCCGCCGCAGCGCTGACTCAGCAGGGTTAATTGGGAAGCTGCGCGGTGCTTAACTGCGCGCGGGCTTGAGCGGCGCGCTCATCGAGCTCTGCCTTTTGGGCCTGAGTTAAGCCTAAGGCCTGCGCCAGTCCGGTTGAGTAGCTCTTTTCCATGAAAGTATCCGGATTGACGATGAGTGCGGATAGGAAATAAACATCTGCCGCCTCCTCCGGGCTGCTGACGCGCTGCGCGATTGCGGCCGGGTCAATCGGCATCTGCATAAAGGAGGCAATGGTCTCCTGCAGATTGATATTGCCGCTAAGCTCCTGCGCGCTCTTTAAGATGAGCTCCTGCTCAGCTGCATCAATATGTCCGTCGGCGCGGGCGGCAAAGACCATGGCCTGAATGAGAAGCAGCGCCTTGTCATCGTTCTGCACAGACTGCGGCGGCGTCATGACGTCAGGAGCGGATGCAGGGACAGGAGCGCTGTGCTGCGGCTGTGCGTCGCTGTCGGCGCGCCATTTTTGATAGAGCTTATAGGCCAGAGCCGCCGCTCCGGCACCGGC
Source organism: uncultured Succinivibrionaceae bacterium (assembly GCA_944389865.1). Lineage (GTDB taxonomy): Bacteria > Pseudomonadota > Gammaproteobacteria > Enterobacterales > Succinivibrionaceae > Avisuccinivibrio. The sequence continues at coordinate 13,081 of CALXNX010000035.1, read as the reverse complement.
GCCGATGACCACGGCATTGCGCGCAGTGCGCTGTACGCCCCTGCTGCCTCCAAGCAGGGCTCCTAAGAGCCCGCCGACGGCGGCCGCGCCTAAGAGCCCGCCCTTGCCCTGCGTTTTTTCCTCAGCGCTCTGCGCCAAAGAGCCTAAGTTTCGGGTGAGATCGTCAAAAAAGCCCATGCTGATTCCTTTTTACGTTAAGCTGCGCTGTAAAGCTGAATGAAAGTTTAAGCTCGAGTCTAGCAGTCTTTGCTTAGCGCAGCCTTAGGAAGGATTGTGCAAACGCCTGCAAATTGACTGAAAATTTATGCAATAATGGAGCTGGAACTGCTGAAATTGGAGTTAATGTATTGTTATGGTCGGAATAGTTTCGATTGCGCAGGCTTTAAATATTTCGCCTTCCACGGTGTCGCGCGCGCTGACGCGCCCGGATCTGGTGGCAGCCGAGACCCGCACTAAGGTTCTGGCAGAGGCGGAGAAGCAGGGCTATGTCCCGCGCGTCTGGGATGCCGCCGAACATCACAGCGGCAGACAGCGGCTTATCGGTGTGCTCCTGGCAGATCTTGCCAATACGTTTTCAGCCCGGATCTTAAACGCCATCTTAAATGAGCTCGCCGAGACCGGCTACACCGCCGTCGTGGACTCCTCAGATGAAGATCCTTTAAAGGAAGCGCGCATCTTAAAGCAGTGGCAGCTGCTGGGCCTGCGCGGACTTATCGCTATGCCGACTGCAGGCTTTTATAAGGCCGCAGCGCAGCTGGATAAGCTTCCGTTAGTCTTAGTTGATAGAGATGCTCCGCAGGTCGCCTGCTCCAAGGTATTAGTGGACAATACCGCCGGGGTTAAATTGTGCCTGGAGCATTTAGCCTCCCAAGGTTACAGCCGCATTGTGTTTTTGAGCGGCTCGAACGCGGTCTATACCTTCAGGCAGCGCTGTGAGGCCGCGCGCGCGGCAAATCCTGACATAGAGATCATCGAGCTCAAAGCCCTTTCCTATGAAGAGCTCTACATGGGCGCGTTTGAACTTTACAACATGCTGTGCCTGCGCCCGCAGGATAAGCGGCCCACCGCCATTGTGGCGGCTAATAATGCGCTGGCTGCCGGTATTTTGTACGCCGTTAATTTAAAGCAGCACCGCATGCCTGAGGATATTGCGCTGATCTCCTTTGGCGACAGTGATTGGAACCGCATCTACCCGACCTCCGTCAGCGCTCTGCGCATGCCGGCCGATGATTTAGGGCAGATGGCAGCCGAGGAGCTGCGCCGGCAGCTTGATGATCCTGACAGTGAACCGGTAATGAGGCTGCTCTCGCCGATGCTGATGCCGCGCGCCTCTACTGCATCCGTTCCTGCTGAAAGCACTGCTGCGCACCGGCGCGGATCATAAGGGCTCTTCTTAAGATCTGCAGGGCTGCGGCCGTTAATAAAGTAAGGGAAAACAGATCATTCAGCAGATTAAGGAGAGCGCCATGAGTCTAGATTTTATTTTCAGCATTCTGCCGCGTCCCCGCCTGCAGCCTAAGGATTTAGTCTATAGACGGCGGGTGGCTGAAACCGCCGCAGGAAAGCAGAGCAATGAGGTCGATGATCCGGACGCCCGCGAAAATTCTCCGGCAGAGAACGCTGCTTTTACCGCTGCGCGCACCTCCGGCAAAATTGACGAAAAAGTTTAATAAAAAATCAGGGTTCTCTAAGTTAAAGCTAAGTTTTAGGGACTAGACTTATCACCATAGCGCGGCGCTCAGCGCAGACTTAAAAACCAAACGCTGGCCGCTGCAGATGTAAATGCCAAAGTTAAAAAATGGAGAACTATCATGCGTAAATTAGCTTTAACTGCCGCTGCCGCCGTCTTTGCCTGCTCTGCCGCTTTTGCTTCCGGTCCGCAGGGCTTTAATCAGGCTGCTGTGCCGGGCGGCCCGCAGGGCTTTAACAATCAGGCTCCCAATACTGTAGCCGGCGTGCTGGCCAATGCATATGACGATCAGATCGTTACTCTGCAGGGACGGCTGACCAATTTCTTAGGCGATGATCGCTACGAGTTTACCGATCAGGCAGGCGATCGCATTGAGGTCGAGCTGGATGATGATCAGAACTGGAATCACATCAGCCGCGATCAGTTAATCACCATCGTCGGTAAAGTGGACAAAGATCTGCTTTCCACCACCATTGAGGTCAAGCAGGCAGCTCCGGTGCAGCAGTAAGCCTCAACTCTAGCCCATCAAAAGTTCCGCAGCCCGTTGGGCTGCGGCTCCGTCTCCAGACCTGCAGAGTCTGCACTCCGGGTGCTGGTATAAGAGCTAAGTAAATTGTCCTTAGTCTGCTTTCAGAATTTGTCCCCATTCCAAGCACTCAATCCTGCAGAAAGCGCTTAGAGCTTGTCACGCATTTTGTCTTCTGAATTTGTTATGCAGTGATCCCAACTTCGATCGTTGATCTTAAAGACATGCTGCAGTTTAAGCGGCTGTGAGCAAATAAATACGGGTGTTTTGCAGCTGTCAATGTAGTCGCCGGATTTGCTGACCTGCGCCGTAGTCTGCGTTCGTTCAAAATTAAAAAATCCTGCAAATTATCCTTAATCCATTCAAATAAAGCAGACAGATTAGAGGCCGGACTTAGATCTTAAGGGCTGTCTTAAATCAGCGCTCTATTACAACGCAGCATGAGAACGCATGTGGAAAAGGCAGAGTGAAAGCGGTCCAGCACTGCCGTCTGCAGGAACAGCGGAATAAGGCGAATAAGCATACCGGCCGGCATAAACAAGCATCTATATAAAAAATATGCGGGGGGGGGGGGTAAAAAGGAAAAAAAAAAATGTTTTTTTTTAAATAAAACTTTACTTGCAAATATTAAAAAGATGTTTATAATGACACGTTACGTGTTATGGTCTCAGCGTTTAAAGATCGTCCTGGATCATAATCAAAACAGCACCTTGACATGACAGTGCTGCAACTCTCTGAACGGCTGATGCGCTGCAGGCGCCCCCAAAGATCAGCCGGCAGCAGAGTTTTAAAAACAGAACCAAAAATTTACTGTTTTAACGTTTTGCTGCGCGCTGCCCTGCAGGCAGCGGCTTCAGCACACAGGAGATTTTATGGCTGTCATGTCACTGCTGCATCTTGTCTGCGCCTCAAGCGGCGCATTCTGCCGGATAAATGCTGTTTTGCTGCAGTTCGGCAGATCATCTTTTCCCCTCTTGGCTCTGCAGCCTGATCCCCAGCTCTGATGCGGCTTGGCAAAAATGTTCGCCCTCAGCCGCTTTATCCACGCTGTGCAGCACAGCACTGCCACTTTAAGTTTTACTGCAGTCCGCGCCGCCTGCCGGGCAGTTTTCTGCCAGGACGCCGTGTTTTTATTCTTCTATGCACTTGCCTATGGTTCTGTAAATCGTCTCAGGGCAAAGTCATGTCATGCTTTACTGCCCGGCGATGCGGCAAGTGCATATCTTTTTTCTGCAGGTAATTTTATCCCTGCGCACCTTCTGATAACAGTACAGCTGCAGTTTTCTGCTGCTCTAAAACAGCCTGCAGGACCGGAGGTGCTGAGGTGAACTTTTGGCTCAAGCGCCGGCGCCTGCAGTACATGGATCTGTTTTTTCAGGAGGAGTACGCCTGCGGTGCAGATCGGACGCAGATCCGTTATGTGTCAAGCCTGGAGGCAGTGCATTGTCTGAGCGTCTCCGAGAGGCTCCTTAAAGGCAGGGCTGAGGTTATCTGCGCAGCACCGGGCCTTTTGGGAACGCTGCGTCCTGATGATCCGCCGCTTTCGCTGCTTATCGAGCATAAGGGCAGTGCGCAGGCAGACTCCTGCCTTGAAAGCCTGATGGCTGATGCCGCATGGTTTGATGCTCAGACGGCGCAGCGGGCGGTAGCTTTTGCATCTGTGCTCAAGCGCGAAAAATTATTTCTGCACTGTGCCGAGCGTGCATTTGATCCTAAGCTGCTGGCAGAGGGCAGTGATGTGCGCGTGCTGATTGCAGATGAAGATCCGCAAAATCTGGCAGGCAGCGGCTTTAACAGCGCCGGCAGTGCTGCGCAGGCGCTGCTGCAGGAGGTCAGCGTCTGCTATCCGCAGGCTGAGATCTATCTGCTGTCCAGCGCAGGCGCTACAGGCGCAGACAGCCTGTTTGCAGGCATCTCTCTGCCGCCTCAGATCAAGGTGCTGAAGCAGCGCTGCGCTCCCTTTTCGCTGCTCCCTTATTTTACAGTGCTTGTGACCGTCTCTTCCGTGCTGGGCTTTGCCGCACTGCTGCACGGCGGCATTAAGGTGCACTGCCTGGGCAGACCTTTTTATGCAGGCTACGGTCTGACCACCGATAAAGCGCCCAGCCTTAAGCGCCTCGCTGCCGCTCAGCGCACGGCAGACAGCTTAAAGCGCCAAACGCGTCAGCTGCGCCCACGCTTACGCAGAGTTCCGCGGCCTGCCTCGCTGCTGCGCCTCAAGCTTATCGCCGCGCTGTATTTCAAGCTCAGCCGCTATGTCAACCCCATTACTCAGGAGCGCTGCGAGGCTGAAGAAGCCGCACAGCTTCTGATCTGTCAGGCAGGAGCTAATAATGCCAACCGCGGACTTAAGGCAGTCATCGGCGTCAAGCGCTGGAAAAGGCCGATTCTGCGCGCTTTTCTTAACAGCACTGACGGCAGGACTGTCTTTGTGCGCGATAAGGATAAAGCCTTGGAACTTTGCCGCGCTGAGGCGGGCACGCTGGTGCAGTGGGCATCCAAGCTTGATCTGAAGGTGTGCGCGGCCGCACGGGAACAGCAGATCCCGCTTTTGTTTATCGAAGACGGCTTTATCCGCTCGGTAGGCTTGGGCTCTGATCATTTCAGACCATTTTCCTTAGCGCTGGACAAGCACGGCATTTATTACGATCCGCAATCGCACTCTGATTTAGAGCGGCTGCTCAATGCCCTGCCGCGCCGTCCTGATCTGGCGCAGTTAAAGGAACGGGCGCGCCGCTTAATCTCCTTTTTGACTGCAGGCGGGCTGACAAAATACAACGTCGGCAGCAGCGGGGATGTGCTGAGTCGGCGCATCCGCACGCTGGCGCAGGGGCGAAAGGTGATCCTGGTTCCCGGGCAGGTGGAGGGCGATGCCTCAATTAAGGCATCAAACACCGGCATCAGCACCAACTTGGAACTGCTGCAGGCGGTGAGAGCCTCGCACCAGCATGCCTTCATCATCTTCAAGATCCATCCCGACGTATGGGCGCAGAACCGACCGGGTCTCAAGCTTACGGAGCAGTATCGCACCTATGCAGATCTGATCGCAGCGGACTGCAGCATTGCTGATCTTTACGCAGCCGCTGACGAGGTGTGCGTGCTGTCCTCGCAGTCAGGCTTTGAGGCGCTGCTGCGCCGCAGGCCGGTAACTGTTTACGGCAGACCTTTTTATGCAGGCTGGGGACTTACTCAGGATAAAGAAAGCTTCCCAAGGCGCACGGCCCTGCTGAGCCTGGAGGAATTGGCGGCGGGCGTGCTGCTGCTTTATCCGCGCTATTACGACTGGCAGACGGGGATGTTCTGCAGGGCGGAGGATGTGTGCAGGCGCTTGGAAGCAATGAAGGGACAAAAGAGGGCAGGGAGCTTTTTTATGAGATGACGGGAAGCGCAGTCTGCAGGGCGGCTTTTTATGAGTGCGGCAATGGCAGTCAGGCTTATCACTGCAGAGGCGGATCACAAAAGGTTTTATCAAGGCAAGCGCGTTTAATTGGAGTTATTTGATGAAAAGAATTTTGTTCTTATCCAACATTGAGATAGAGCTCAAAAATCCTTACTTCCGTTTAGGGGCTTATAAAAGCTATCTTATTCCGCTGTCCAAATGCTTCAGCGGCGGTGATTATGAAGTCAGCTTTATGCTCAATGATTTTGTTTACAGCAAACTGCTCTATGAAAGACAGCTTACGCGTGACGATCGCTGCTTTGTGTTCAATTTTGCAGATCTGGTGGCGCAGAGACTTACTGATTTCATCACCAAAAGCTACAGCACCCCGGACGATGAAAGCTGCCGGCGCGGCGCAGAGCTGATTAAGGCCGGGCTGGGCGGCTACGAGCCGGATATTATCATCATCTGGGAAACTCCGTCAGCGGTGTTCAGACAGCTCTTTCCCCGCGCTTTAGTGCTGGATCTGATGCCTGGTTTTTTAAACCGTCCTCCTTATCCTAAGATGATTTCCATCGACCCCTGCGGTATCTATCGCCGCTGCTGGTATGCCTCGCTTAAAGGCTTTATGCCGGATAAGGATCTTACGGCAAGTCTGGAGAGACTGCGCTCGTACTATTTGGGTCTTTTTAATGAGTTCAACATTAAAGAAAGCTTTGAAAATCTGCTTAACGTCGATTTTAAAAATTCCGCCTTGGTGCCGCTGCAGATATCCGATTATTTCGGCTTTAAAGACAACTGCGCCTACCAAAATCAGCTGGAGTTTTTAATTGATACGGTAAGCCCTAATACCAGCAGCTCCTACATAGTCACGCAGTACGTTTCATTTGTAGAAGACCGGGCGGTCAATAAGGAAGATGAAGCTTATTTAACCAGCGCTTTTCCGCAGATCAAATTCAGTGAAGCTCTCAATAAGATAGACAGCATCTCACAGTTCATTCTGCCTTTTACAGACAGGATTTATTCAGTCTCCAGCACCCTGGGTCTGCAGGGCGCATTTTTAGGCAAGGAGCTGGTATCCAACTCAAGCTCTCATCTGCACTGCCTGCTGGAGCATCGGGAGCAGATGCAGGATATCCTGGCAGCCCTGCTCCTGCGCGGCAGTATTTTCTACAGCCGCATAGATGAAGATAAGGACTATATCCGCACCCTGGTTGAGGAGATGCTGCAGAAATTTAAGCTCAATCATTATCAGGCCGATGCTTCAGTGCTGCCGGATGCGCAGACCGCAGATAACCGTATAGAAGAATTTATTAAACGCTCGAACATCAGCGCAGCGCTGCGCAATATAGCCAGGATCTTTCCCGATACGTCTATTCTGCAGCTGCCTAAAAATATCTCCGCTTCCATCACTACTCCTAATGTGGATGTTATTTCCTTTGATCTATTCGACACGCTGGTCGAAAGAAGGGTATACAACTACTACGATGTATTTCTTATCATGCAGGAAAGACTGCTGGCAGACAGCGGGAGCGGCCGGCTTTTTCCTGCTGAACGGCAGCACCATTTTGCTGAACTGCGCTATGCCGCCGAGCGGGTGCTGCGCACGCAGTACGATCGCCGGCACAGCGGCAGAGAGGAATTTACCATTGAAGATATTTACGCTGCTGCAGAGAAGCTTATCGGCAGCTCCATTGATAAAGCAGGGCTGATTGAGCTGGAGCAGGAGATAGAGCTTGAGCTGCTGCAGCTTAAAAAGTTCGGCCGGAAGACTTACCTGCTGGCTAAATTATGCGGCAAGAGAGTGATCCTGACCAGTGATTTTACTCACGGCCGGAACTTTATTGACAAGCTGCTGCACAAATTCGGTTATGACGGTTTTGATGCGGTGTATTTGTCGTCAGAAGTCGGACTTAAAAAGCAGACCAGCTCACTTTTTAAGTACATCCTGGATAAGGAGCAGACTGCTCCGGATCGCATTATTCATTTGGGCGATAATCCAATAGGCGATGTCAGCAATCCAAGAAGTTTGGGCATAAGGGCTCTGCTGGTGCCTTCAGCCTTCAGCTTATTTAAGGACGGGCTTAAAGAGCTAGGCTTGAGCGCAGAGGTCCTCAAGCACTCACTGTTTTTAAGAGAAACCGTATCGCAGTACTGCAGCAGAAACTTTGATGCTTTTTTTGCACTTAAATGCGAAAGAAAGAAAGTACAGCGGCAGAAATTGGACTTAAAAGATCTGGGCTTTTTAACTTTAGGTCCGATTTTTACGCAGTACGCTTATTGGATCTTGAATAAAGCAAAGGCAGCAGGCTTCAGTCAGGTAGTGTTCTTTGCCCGCGACAGTTATCTGCCCTATGAAATATGCCGGCAGCTGGCGCCTGAAATATGCCCGCAGCTTAAGCTGGTATATCTGCCGGTATCGCGCAGGCTGCTGACTGGATGCAATATTCTATCCAGGCAGGATCTGCTTAACATCAGGGTTGATGACTTCAGCAGGAATCTGACTTTGGCCGATCTGCTGCTGAAAAGATTTTTGGTTACGCCTGAAGATGCCGCGTCTTTTGATTCGGCGGCTTTGGCGGAATACGGCCTTGCAGATCTCAATGTGCCGCTTAAGGAGCTTGATGCCAATATCATAAATCCCTGCGTTTATACGCTGCTGCGGGACAACTTTGACCTGATTAAATCTAAGTATGAGCACAAGCGTGCATTGATTGCCGCCCTGCTCTCTCAATGCGGCGCTGACTGCACTGTACCGACTTTCAGCGTGGACTTCGGCTATAAGGGATCAATTCATCAAATGCTGCGTCCATTTTTCAGTGCAGCCTTTGAACCTTTAATGTTCATGTCCTACTCCAACGGCTGCGGCGCTGAGCCTGTTGAGGATGCAGCGGCTTTTTACAGGAGCAGGCTCAATCCTGCAGTCAGGAACGATCTCTTCTTAAGCCACAATATGCTTCTGGAAACCATCGTTAATCAAAATGTCGGTACGGCCGCAGCGCTTGAACCGGCGCCGGATCACAGCATTGCGGTTTCCAAGGAGAATATAAGCAGTCGTCATGCAGAGATCATCGCTCAGCTCCATGCCGGAGCACTGGCGTTCGGCCGGGAGATCGCGGATCATGTCGGAAGGACGCACTGCTTCCATCAGCTGGAAAGCAATGAGCTGGAGCTGCTGATTGATATTTTGATTAAGCATTTGGATGCGCAGGAAATCAGTAATTTTGAAGGACTGCAGTTTGACAATGTCTTTTCAGGGATAGGCACTTCAGAAGTTTTTGACCCTGGTGATAACTTCCGCGTCCTGTCGCGGATCTGGCCTGAGGCTTACACGGTTTATACACTAAAACAGAAGCAGCCGGCAGCTCCCAGGCAGGGCAGCGTATTGAAGGCCGCAACGCAAACTGCAAAGCAGAAAGTGATGCAGTCAGCAGCCGAAAGATCTCTTCCCTTTTATCTGCTGCTGCCCTTGGTTAAAGCTACTGCATCAGAGAAAAAGCTAAGAAAGTATCAGCGCAATCCGCAGCTCTTTTTTGCAGATTCAAACAGCCGGGTGTGCCGGGCGGTAGGGCGGCTGCTGTTTTAACAGGCAGACCGCAGTTTGTAGGGTTATCTCAATTAAATATTAACAGCAGGCAGCAAGCATGAAAAACCTGGTAAGAAGCTCAAATTGCTTTCAGTTCTATACATGTTCTGAATCTAAAACTTTAACTTTAGTGTTCTCATCACTAATGCACCGGCCTCCAAAATTTACTTTTTATAAAATGTTTCAGACCATAGAAACTAATCTGGTGATGCTCAACTGCAGTCCAGCCTCGTGGTATAGAGACGGCATTCCGGGACTTGGCGATATGGAAAGTTCTTTGGCTGAGATCATTCGCTTTAAAAAGGAGTGCCGGGCAGAGCGGCTGATTACGGTCGGGGTTTCGATGGGGGCTTACGGCGCTTACCTGTACGGATCGCTGCTGCATGCAGACGAGGTGCTGTGTTTTGGCTTAGAGCCGCTGATCGGAGTGCCGGGAGGCAGAAATGAGATCGCCAGGAATTATCTGTATCCGCATTATACTGATTTAACTGAGCTTAAATATCAGCCCAAGCTCTATGACATTTTCGGCATGATGGATATGGCGGATAATTTAGGCGCTTCAATTCTATACTCCAAAGTGCATGCGGAGCTTTTCTGTGTTAATGAAGCTACACATAATGTTTCCGAGGTGATATTCAAGCATAATCTGCTGTCAGAGCTGCTTGAACATTTTGTACAGACAGGCGGCGTTTTATGCTCTGATGCGGTTTATCCTCATGCGTTTTTTAAAAACAAGGCCATCATTGATCTGCTGTGGAAAATCAATCGTCCACTGTTTGAAAAAGATTACCGTACAGCCCGCAAATTATGTGAAGCCAATTTAAATACCGTAGAGGAATATCAGCTGCTGAGATTTTTGTATGCTAAATCATGCATTAGATCCGGGGATACTGATAAAGGTTTAGAGCTGTTCAAACAGTTCAAAGAAATAAACAGCAGCTATTATGAAACCTATATTTATTTAGCATCCTTTACCTTAAAAAAGGGAGTTAATAAATTATCGCCCGAAGAGATTACTCTGGTTAAACAATATCTGGAAAAAGCTTTAATGCTGCGGACTGGAGCTTCAGCAGTGCATGACAACATCTCTAAGTACTATGAGCTAATCGGTGATTTTAAGAAAGCTGCTGAATTTAAGCTCAATGTTATGAAAATACACACTAACGAAAATTTTGATAAATACCTGAGTCAATACACTGAGCTGTGCCAGAAGGCTGAGATAAATCCTGAGCCTGTTTCTCTTCAGGATCTGAAGGAACACAAATCAAGCAATGTAAAACAGATTGTTGCGCAGTATGGAGCAGACTATCATGTCTGAATATGTCTGCATTCCTGCGCGCTGCGCTTCCACCCGCCTGCCGGGCAAGCCTTTAGTGCTGATCCAGGGCGAGCCGATGATTAGGCGGGTCTGCCGACAGGCGTTGAAAGCTGAACCGGAAAAAGTGATCGTCTGCACGGACGATCACAGAGTGGCTGAGGCGGTAAGCACTCTTACTGGAGTGGAAGTGTGCATGACCCCAGCTGAGGCAAAATCCGGCACGGATCGCATTGCCATGGCTGCAGCTGTGCTGAAGCTTGCACCTGATGATGTGATTGTCAATGTCCAGGGCGACGAGCCCTTAATCAAGCCGGAGCACATTAAGCTGACAGCGCAGCTGCTGCAGGACAAGCGTGCGGATATGGCAACTTTGTGCGCTCCTATCACCTGCGAACAGGATCTCTTTGATCCGTCGTGCGTTAAGGTCGTGCTCAATAAGCAGGGCTTTGCCATGTATTTCAGCCGCGCTCCCATTCCATATGAGCGCGATAACTTCATGCACCATCAGCCCCCGGCAATGGCGCACTATCATCACATCGGCATTTATGCCTATACTGCAGCCACAGTACAGAAGTTTGCCGTACTGGAGCAGACGCCGGCTGAGCGGGCGGAGTCTTTAGAGCAGCTGCGGCTCCTGGAGAACGGCATGACCATTGCAGCAGGGATCATTACTGATCCTCCTGAGACTGGGGTAGATACGCCTGAGGATTTAGAGCGGGTTAATGCGGTGCTGGCTTTACGCCGCCGGCAAAGCTGAAAACTGTAGGGCTGATGCGGCCGCAGAAAGGCCGGCTCAGCCTGTACGCCCATAAGCAGAGCAAAAGGCTGGTTAAGACATGGAAATTGAAGACTATATCGCTGCGGCCGCTAAGGTCATAAAAGAAGAAGCAGAAGCTTTGACAGCGCTGCTGCCTACCATCAAACGCAACTATTACGACGCCTGCAGGCTGATTTTAGCCTGCCGCGATAAGATCGTGGTGATCGGTATCGGCAAATCGGGGCATGTGGGCTCCAAACTTGCCGCCTCGCTTGCCAGCACCGGAACTCCGGCTTTTTTCGTTAATGCAGGTGAAGCTGCGCACGGAGATCTTGGCATGATAAGCGATCGCGACGTGGTGATCGCCATTTCGCACTCAGGCGAAAGCTCGGAGCTCAAAACGCTTATTCCGATCGTCAAGCGGCGCGGCATACCGCTGATTGCCATCAGCGGCAATCCGCAGTCGCTGCTGGCGCAGCGCAGCGACGTGTATCTGCCGGCTACCATTGCGCGGGAGGCAGGCCCTTTGAATTTAGCTCCGACCACCTCCACCACGGTGGAAATGGCGGTAGGGGATGCTTTGGTGGTGTCTTTAATTAAAGCGCGCGGCTTTACCAAAGAGGATTTTGCCAAATCGCACCCCGGCGGAACCTTGGGACGCAGACTGCTGCTCAGATGCGCCGACGTCATGCACACCGGCGATGATATTCCCTTGGTGCGCTGCAGCAGCACGATTGAAGACGCACTGTTTGAGATGACTAAAAAGGGCCTGGGCATGGTCATCGTACTTAATGCAGATGATACCTTGGCCGGAGTTTACACCGACGGCGATCTCAGGCGCTCCCTGGAGCATCACCATGCGCTGTCTGAGCAGATAAGCTCGGTCATGACGACTAAGTGCGTGACCATTGAGCCGGAGGCGATGGCGGCTGAAGCAGTGACGCTGATGCAGAAGACGCAGGTAAGCGCGCTGCCGGTGATTGAAAAGAGCGGCAAAGTCGCAGGAGCCTTCAATCTGCAGGATCTGCTGCGCATCGGCATTATCTGAGCGGGCGTGAATCATTGCTGCAGGCATACTGTGCGGCTTTTGCAGCGAGCGCAGCAGCTTTCCGCAATACAGCAGCAGGCGGCTCAGCATGTCAGTTAATACCTGCGCATGCCGCAGCCAGGCAGGTGCTCGCGGATGCAGTCTAAAAAAGGACTTTCGCAGCCGCTGCGCCGGAATTAAGGACACACAGGCAGCTGACATTAGCACAGCGCAGAAGCTTGCGAAGGAGCTTAACGATGACCGTGCATTTGACAAAGTTTGATATTAAGGATCATCTTAATTCAGAGGAGGACCGTCGTCTGGCTCTTCAGGCGGCCTGTGAAGAAGATCCCGAAGACGGCAGCCTTATCTGCGCCGCATTAGAAGACATCGCAGAATTCAGAGGTATGAGCAGCCTTGCTCAGAAAGCCGGAATTTCCAGGGAGAATCTTTACAGGGATTTTTCAGGAAAGGGAAGTTCTGAGTTTGCTGCTGTTTCTAAAGATCTTAAATCAATGTAGCTGGATCCTGTTTTCAGAAACCCCAATGCAGCTGATGGACTTCCAGTCAGAAATTAATCATAAGAGAGTCATGGCCGTGCATGGAGTGCAGCTGCCGGATGCAGGGCTGAGCCGTAAAATTGATAAATATTTTTGCCCCGTCCCGGCACAGTGTGACTGCAGTCACAAATGATGCCGAAAAGCTGATATTTATGCGCCAGATTGTGAGTGCGGTCACGGACGGTGCGGGCGGCTTTGGAGATGATTGCAGGTCCCGGCGCGTCAAATTTTTTAAAAT
>CALXNX010000034.1 GCA_944389865.1 uncultured Succinivibrionaceae bacterium | reverse complement strand
TGGCTGTAGCTCAGTTGGCAGAGTCCTGGATTGTGATTCCAGTTGTCGTGGGTTCGAGCCCCACTAGCCACCCCATCTTATTTTCACCTTTTTCTCAAATAAACCTTAATACCGTGGGGAAATGGCGGAATTGGTAGACGCACCAGATTTAGGTTCTGGCGCCCTAGGCGTGTGAGTTCGAGTCTCATTTTCCCCACCATCCGCCTGCAGTTTCTCATTATGTTTTAAGCCAACAGGTCCAAGCCGGTTTTCTCCTGCACCACATCGCAGAAGGTCTTTACTGCCGCATCGGTGCCGGCCTGATCGACAAAATGCTGGAGCTTGAACTTCTGTGCAATGATCATTTCGCCGTTATCGAGGCTGCCGTAGATAAAGACTTGCTGATCCTGCCCGCGGTGTGTGATGAATAGGTCCTTCAAGAGGCTTTTATAGTCCCCGTCAGGCCCCTTTTTAAGCCAAAAATCAAATTGATTCTCTTTTTTGCTGACATCGAAGACAAATGTCAGCCACGAGTTGGAGTTCTCGCTGGGCTCAAAAGCCGAGGGCTGCGGACAGCCGTGCTCATTGACGCTGCCAGGGCGATCGTAAAAATCTGAAACATAACAGCCATCGTCAGATAACTGCAGCAGTGAGGCCTTGACATATAAGCCCTGCTTCTCAAAGCTGCGCGAGTCTAAATGGTAGTCAAAAAAGAAGCTGGGCAGAAAATTCCACGCCCAAGTGCGTAAACGCAGAGTACCGCCGTCATAAAGTGATTTGCTGTAATGCTGCCACCCCGTCAGTCTGGGAAAATGCAGCTTATTCTTGATGTAATAGGCCACGCTCAGCATGGACTGCTGATATTCAAAACACAGCCGCATGGCCTGACGCAGCTGCACTAAGCTCTGATCAATATCGTGTGCGCTCATTTTAAATTGCCTTCATTAATTCAGCATTTTTGCAGTCCAAGCCTTAAATTGACCGGTGTTAAGCGGCGCTGCAGGAAGCTGTTTGATAGCGGATAAAAATCTATACGCTGGTTTCTCAGGCGGCAGCTTAAACTGCGGCCATGATGCATCCAGCTTGAGATCAGCTGCTTTAGTGATCTCCTGTAAAAAGTGCAGTCGGCTCAGCCCAAACCAGGCTCCGGTTTCGATCAGCGCATCTAAAATTCGCTGCACCGGCGCAGGCTGCTGCGCTGCCTGCTCTGTGAGGGCATGTACCGCATTATAGAGAGCCTGCCAGCTGGTTTTAAGTACCGTGTGACCCGAACACTGTTCGGAATGAAGATCGGCATTGCCGTCGACGGCGAGCAGAAAGGTATTGGCCTTAAGCCGCCCCTCATTGGTGCAGGCGGTGAGCTCATTTTTCCATTGTTCTAAGCGCTGCGGCCAGCCGTTAAATTTTGCTTCCACAATTAAGGCGCAGTGCTCGAACTCAAGATAGAGATCCGGCTCTACATACCGGCTGTTGTCTGTATCTGCGCCATCCCAATGCGGCCAAAACTCAAAAGAGATCAGTCTTCCGCCATGCTCGGGCAGTCCTGCGCTGCTGGCCTCCTTAATGATTTTGAAAATCAGCTCATCAGGCAGGTGCAGCAGCGGCCCGAAAAAGGCCGCGGTGCAGGAGTCCTCTTTGATGTACTTATTGCTCTGCAGGTCAAGCTTGCCGTTGATCAGTGCGTAGAGCACGCTGCTGTCTCCTCAATGATGGCTGATGATAAATGCCAGCAGGGCGCCGCCCAAGAGGCACAGCAGCCGGCCTGTCAGCTGCGCTTTGCCGTGAGTGTGCTTCAGACGCGGGAGCAGATCTGACAGCGCCACGTAGATGAAGCTGGCCGCTGACACCGCCAGAATATAGGGCAGCAGCGGCTCGATGACATCTAAAATCAGCGCGGAGAGCAGCGCACCGCTGACCATGCCTAAAAGCGCCGCGCCATTGACTGCAAAGGCCTGCACCCGGGTAAAGCCTAAGGTCAGGAGCAGGGCGTAGTCGCCTATTTCCTGCGGCAGTTCATGGGCAAAGACTGCCGCGGTGACGGCCAGTCCCAAATTGACATCCGCAGCAAAGGCCGCGGCCAGCATCACGCCGTCGCAGAAGGTATGCAGCAGGGTGCCGGCTAAAAGTCCGCCGGCGCCATTGGCCAGTGCATGACTGTGAGCATGTCCGTGACCGTGCGCGCGATTTTTGGTGCCGCTTGAGAGCAGCATTTCGGCGCAGCATAAGATCAGCACTGTCACTAAGGCGCATAAACCTAAGGTATGCGCATTGGCCCCTTCGTGCAGAGCCTCGGGGATTAAATGCGCAAAGGCCAGGGTTAAAAGCAGGCCGGCTGCCGCCAGGGACAATGGCTGCGCCCAGCGTTCTACGCGCTGCGGCCCGATGGTAATAAGGCACAGCACGGCACAGCAGGAGGAGCAGGCTGCAGCCAGCAGCATTAAGAGCATCAGCGGGCCTCCTGCAGCGCGCGATAAAGGGCGAGGACCTGCGCCGTTTCCTTCACGTCATGGACGCGGATCACAGCCGCGCCGCGCTCAGCGCACATTAAAGCGGCGGCCGCAGAGGCCAGCACGCGCTTTTTAGGATCCGGCTCATTGATCACAGCGCCCAGCATCGATTTGCGCGATAGACCGATGAGCAGGGGATAGGGCAGGGCGGCAAGTTCGAGCAGATGCTTTAATAAAGCATAGTTGTCGCTGACAGTCTTGCCAAAGCCGAAGCCGGGGTCTATGAGAATATTTTCCCGCTTGATGCCGGCGGCTTCACACTGTGCGGCGCGCTGCAGAAGACTTTCCTTTACCTCCTGCACGCAGTTTTCGTAATGCGGCTTATCCTGCATGGTCTGCGGATCGCCCTGCATGTGCATGATGCACACCGGCACCTGCAGGGCGGCGGCGGCCTCTAAAGCTCCGGGGCGGGTTAAGGAGCGCACGTCATTAATCAGATCTGCTCCGGCTTCAATGCCTGCCTGCATAACCTCAGGAGTTGAGGTATCAAGGGAAATCGGGACCTCAAAGCGTGCGCGCAGGGCTTCAACCACCGGCAGCACCCGATCCAGCTCTTCCTGCACCGTCACCTGAGCGGCCCCCGGGCGGGTGGACTCGCCGCCGATATCAATGATGGCAGCGCCTTCTTCTATCATGCGGGCGCAGTGATCGACAGCAGCGGACACAGTTGGATGACTGCCGCCGTCAGAAAAAGAATCCGGGGTGACATTTAAAATGCCCATGATCTGCGGAAAGGACAGATCTAAGCTGCCATGAGTCAGGTGCAGTAAGGCCATTAAGATTTTTCTCCTTGCGTATTAGAGCTGTTAGTTTTTTCGGCGGCGCTGTCAGAAGCGGTTGTCGGGGCTAAGCCCGCAGCCTGCAGGGCTGATTTTAGACTTGCGGCGGTAAAGTGCGGACCTGTTGCATCCTTTTTATGGTGAGGTTCTGATGCTGCATCCTGCGCGGCTGCGGGACCGGAGCGGTGCGCTTTGAGGGGATCAAAGGTCCCGGGCGCAAAAAGCTGCACCTCGGTCCCGCTCATGCTGCGGGCAGCGTGCCGATCAGTACTTTGAGGCAAAATGTCCGCCTGCAGCTTCGGCGAAGCTGCGGCTGTGACGGCCGGGGCGGCGTTAAGATGCTTCTGCGCGGCGGTAAAGAGAGCGGCTGGGGCGGCTGCGCGCATGCCGGAGGCCGCTTGACGGCGCTTTAACAGGCGCTGGGCAAAGGCGCGCTCCCAAGCGTGCTGATTGCGCTGCTCGGGTCGGTGCTGCCAGTAGGAAATAAAGCCGTTAAGTTCACCCTCAGTGAAATTGCCGTCAGGCAGGCCGGCAAGCAGTGCAGTTTGGGCAAAGCCTGATGAGGGGCGCCAAGCGCTGTGCATGTGAAAGGGCATGGCGGGCAGTGCCGCCTGCTCCGCTTCAACTAAAGGCAGGCGGTACTGCCGCCCCTGCTGCGCCTGCATGGGGTCGGGATCAGCGAGAAGACCGCAGCGATAGAGCTCCTGCAGGATCTGAACACTTTGCTCCGGCACCGGACTGAAGGGACAGACCGGCGAGTTATTCTGCAAAAAGGCGGTCACCTCGCCTAAGGGGGCGGTAAAGATGCCGCGTTCGGCGCGCGGGCGGATGAAAAAGAGATAAAGCGAGCGCGCCTGATGGGACAGACTGCGTTCCTGCAATTTGGCAAACTCTGCATTATTCATCCGCATTCCTTTTTACCTTGAAGATTTGTGTGCTGCGCTTTCGTGCGTCATTTACAGCACGTTCCCGCGGCGGGCGCCATTACAGCTGCAGTTTAAGCCCGCAGCGGCGCGGGCGGGCATTTAAAGCAATAAAATTATCAATTGATCAATTGTTCAAATATAATATAATCGATTTCACAGCGGCTGTACTGGCATCTTGAGTTAGCATAGGCTAACATAAACACGGTACAGTAGCAACTGCTGAAGTTGGGAGGAAGCCATGCGCAGGCAGAAATTTAATATCGGCGGCATGAGCTGCGCGGCCTGCGCCGCGCGCGTGGAAAAAGCGGCCGGGGAGCTTAACGGCGTGAGCTCCTGTGAGGTCAATCTGCTGCAGAACACCATGCAGATCTGCTACGACGAGGCGCAGGTATCGCCGGCTTTGATTGCGGCCGCAGTAAAAAGCGCGGGCTACAGCGCGCAGCCGGCCGACAGGGAGCAGAGCGCGGATGCGCACGAACAGGCCGCGGCCGAGCTTAAAGCGCAGCGTCATGCTTTGATCCTCTCCTTTATTCTGACCATGGCTTTGATGACGGTATCTATGGGGCCGATGCTGGACTTTACCGTCATTTCCGATGCGCTGATCGCAGGATCAGTGCAGCTGCTGCTGGCTTTGGGCGTGATGATCTTAGAGCGCGGCTACTTCAAGCGCGGCTTTAAAGCGCTGTTCCATCTGGCTCCCAATATGGACAGTCTGGTGGCCTTGGGCTCGGCGGCCTCCTTTGGCTATTCACTGTATCAGTTAACTAAGCTGCATTTGGGCATGAATGCGGCGATTCTGCATCACGGCGCGCCGCTGTACTTTGAGTCGGCAGCCTCGATTTTATGTCTGGTCGGCATCGGCAAATACTTTGAGCATAAGGCTAAGGTTAAAAGCACCCAGGCGGTATCCGCGCTGATAGATTTAAGCCCCAAGCTCCTGCGCGTGCGCCGCGCGGGGCAGGAGCTGCTGCTCACCCCTGATCAGGCGGTGACGGGCGATACCGTCATTTTAAAGGCGGGCGAAAGTCTGGGCGCTGACGGTACGGTGATGTCAGGCGCCGGCTTTATGGATGAAAGCTCGCTTACCGGCGAATCCTTTCCCAAGAAAAAGACTGCAGGCTCCAAAGTTTTATCCGGGGCCGTGCTGACGCAGGGTTATTTAGAGATTAAAGCTGAGGCCGTGGGCCAGAATACCGCTTTTGCGCAGATCCTGCAGCTCATGGATGAAACCTTAAGTCAAAAGGTGCCGATTGCGCGCCTTGCCGACATCATCGCCTATTATTTTGTCCCGGCGGTGATCACAGCTTCTATTATTACCGGGGCGGTGTGGCTGCAGTTTGCGCCCTTTGCGCAGGCTTTAAACTTTGCGCTGTGCGTCCTGGTGGTCTCCTGCCCGTGCGCCCTGGGCCTGGCCGTTCCTACCGCCGTGACGGTGGGCGTAGGGCGGGCGGCTAAGCTGGGCATTTTATTTCGCCGCCTCGCGGTGTTGGAGACTTTAAGCAGGGTCGATACCGTGATCTTTGACAAGACCGGCACTTTAACGGCAGGGCAAATGCAGCTTTTAACCGTTAAGGAGATAAAGCCCGGAGCCAAGGCTTTTTCTCAGCTGCTGCTCTTTTCCTTGGAGAGCTGCTCGGCCCATCCCTTAGCTGCGGCCTTAGTGCGCGATCTGGGCGGCGGCATTAAACAGACGCTGCCCGTGAGCGGCTTTAAGGAGCATCCCGGACGCGGCATCAGCGCAGTCATCGCCGGCACCCGTTATTACGCCGGCAATCTGCGCTTAGTGCAGGAAATACTGGGTGCAAACAGCAGCAGTGAAACTATCAGCGCGCAGGCGCTGTCTGCGGCGGCGGGCTTTGCCGCAGAGCATGAGGCGCAGGGGCGCGCGGCGCTGCACTTATTTAATGATAAGGAGCTGCTGTGTTCCTACGCCTTAGGCGATGCGTTAAAGCCTGATGCCAAAGAGCTGATCCGCCGTCTGCAGGCGCGCGGCCTGCGCTGTCTGATGTTCACCGGCGACAGCAGGCCGGCGGCGCAGCATGCCGCACAGGCGCTGGGGCTTGACGGCTTTAAAGCTGAGCTGCTGCCTGCGGACAAGCTTGCCTTAATTAAGGAGCTGCAGAGGCATGGGCATAAAGTGGTGATGCTGGGCGACGGGGTCAATGACGCGCTGTGTCTGACGCAGGCTGATGTCGGCATCGGCGTGCAGGGAGCGAGCGATATCGCGGTCTCAGCCTGCGATGCGGTGTTTATGAACCCAAAACTCCTGACTCTCGATACGGCGCTCACCTTATCGGCGCTTATCTACCGCAATATCAAGGAAAACTTATTCTGGGCCTTTATCTATAATGTGCTGACCATTCCGCTGGCTGCAGGCGTTTTTTACGTCAGTTTAGGCTGGCAGCTCACGCCGATGATCGCAGCTGGACTGATGTCAATAAGCTCGCTGTGCGTGGTCAGCAATGCCCTGAGACTTAATTTCATTAAATTAGAGTCTGCAGATGAAGCTGCTGCCGGCGCTGCAGGGGAGTCTGCTTTTAAGGAGAAAACTATGCGCAAAGTAATTCATATCGACGGCATGCACTGCAGCCACTGCACCGCTTCAGTGCTGAACGCTTTATCCGCTCTGCCCGGCGCGCAGAACGTCAGGGTGTCCTTAGAGGATAAGTGCGCCGCAGGCGATTTTGGTCCTGAGGTTACGGCCGATTTAATTGCAGGCGTCATCAGCGCTCTGGGCTTTACCGTCACTTCCGTGGAAGATGCTTAAAGCGAAAAGCTGCAGGCCGCAGGCCATTTGCGATTTAATTGCAGAATGGCGGCGGCTCTTGACATGAGGCTTATAATAAGCGGCAGTTTTAGATTTACCCCGATAAATTGAGGATGCATTCATGTGGGATTATTCTGACAAGGTCAAAGATCATTTTCTGCACCCGCGCAATGCGCGCGTGATGCCGGATGCCAATGCCGTGGGCGATGTGGGCTCAATTATTTGCGGCGACGCGCTGCGCCTGATGCTCAAGATTAATCCGGTCACCAATGTGATTGAAGACGCATCCTTCCAGACTTACGGCTGCGGCTCGGCCATTGCCTCGTCCTCGGCTTTAACTGAGATGATTAAGGGCAAGACGGTAGAAGAGGCGCAGAAGATCACCAATCAGGACATTGCTGACTATCTGGACGGTCTGCCTGCGGAGAAGATGCACTGCTCGGTGATGGGCCGCGAGGCTTTAGATGCCGCAGTGGCCAATTATCACGGCAAGAGCTACGAGCAGTCGCATGATGACGGCGAAATCGTCTGCCACTGCTTCGGCGTGGGCATTAATAAGATCAAGAAGGCGGTGTGGGAAAATCATTTAACCACCGTGGAAGAAGTTACCAATTACACCAAGGCCGGCGGCGGCTGCCAGTCCTGCCACATGCGCATTGAGGAGATCATCGATGAGGTGTGGGTGGATTTGGAAAAGTGCGGTGTGCCGCGCCCGGGCTATGTGCCAACCCCGCTTGAGGGCATTAAGATCGCCACCACTACGGTAAAGGCCGCGTCCAGCGCTCCGGCGGCTTTAGACAGCGCTACGGCTGAAAGCCCGTACCGCGCTGCCGCAGAGAAGGTCATCAAGGAAGTGTCCGCAGGTCTGCCGCAGGGCTCGTCCATTGAGCTGTCCGGCATCAAGGGCACTGAGGTTGCCGTAAGCATCAAGGGCGCTGCCGGCGAGGGCATGATGGGTGAAATGACCTTAACCTTCCTTGGCAAAAAGCTGCAGGAAGAGAACAGCGCGCTGACGGTCAGGAGAGCTTAAGCTTTAAGGATAAGATCATGGACAGCAGAAATTTAGGCGAAGGCTTAGGGGGCATTTACCTCGACAATAACGCCACCACGCGCATTGCGCCGGAGGTGGTGGATGCCATGATGCCGTACTTTACGACTTATTACGGCAATGCCTCGTCCCAGCACGGCTTCGGCCTGCCGGTAGACAAGGCGCTGCAGAAGGCCCGCGAGCAGGTGGCAGATTTAATCGGCGCAGAGCACCCTGATGAAATCATCTTTACCTCCTGCGCCTCGGAGTCCGACAACACGGCCTTGTGGACGGCGCTGTGGACGCAGAAGAATAAGGATGAAATCGTCACTACCAAGGTGGAGCATCCGGCTATTATCGACACCTGCTCATTCCTGAGCTCTCACGGCGTCAAGGTGCATTACCTGGACGTCACTAAGGAAGGCGATATTAAGCCCGAGCAGTTTGCCTCGATGCTCAATGAGCGCACGGCTTTAGCTTCCATCATGTGGGCTAATAACGAGACCGGCAATATCTATCCGGTCCCGGCTTTAGCTGAAGTAGCTGCTGAGCACGGCGTGCTGTTCCACACCGATGCGGTGCAGGCGGTTGGCAAGATCCCGGTATGCGTCAAGGACAGCCCCATTAACATGCTGTCCTTCTCAGGGCATAAGATCCACGCCCCTAAAGGCATCGGCGTGCTCTACGTGCGCCGCGGCACCCGCTTTATCCCGTATCTGCACGGCGGGCATCAGGAGCGCGGCCGCCGCGCCGGCACGGAGAATGTGCCGTACATTGTGGGCTTAGGCGTGGCCTGTGAGCTGGCCAAACAGCATTTGAACGAGCTCAATACCCGCGTGCGCGCGCTGCGCGATAACCTCGAGCGCGGCATCTTAGCCTCAATCCCGGAGTGCATGGTGATGGGCGATGAGGGCCATCGCACGCCCAATACCTTAAACGTGGCCTTTAAGTTTGTAGAAGGTGAGGCTATTCTGCTGCTGCTGAACGAATACGGCATTGCAGCTTCCTCAGGCTCCGCCTGCTCGTCCGAGTCCTTAGAGCCCTCGCATGTGATGCAGGCCATGGAGATCCCGTTCTCGGCGGCGCACGGCACCATCCGCTTCTCGCTGTCGCGCTACACCACCGAGGCGGAGATCGACAAGACCTTAGAGGTCCTGCCCGGCATTATTGCCAGACTGCGCGAGCTGTCGCCTTACTGGAATCAGAATAAGCCGGCTATTGCCAAGGCTGATCACGTCTTCGATCCGGACAGTCAGGAAGTCCGCGCTTAATCCCTTCATCTCAAGCTCAGGCAGTCATCTCAGGCTGCCTGAGTTCACTTCTCTGCACCAAATCTGCGCATTAAATCCGGTGGCCTCTTTAGATCTGCTGCGGCGCTGTTTTAGAATAGGCCAACAGGAGATTTTATATGATTGATTACAGCAAAATGGCCAACGGGGGCCTGCCCCGCTTAAAGCCTTATCAGGCGGGCAAACCGATTGAAGAAGTACAGCGTGAACTCGGCTTATCCGAGGTCATTAAGCTGGCCTCCAACGAAAATCCTTACGGCATGAGCCCTAAAGCCGCGGCAGCTGCCAAAAAGGCCGTAGAAAGCAGCCATTTCTACCCCGATTCCAATGCCTATTACTTCAAGCAGGCTTTACAGCGTAAGTTCGGCTATGATCCCGCCTGCATTACCATGGGCGACGGCTCTAATGAGCTTATTAATTTAATTTTCCAGTCTTTCGTCAATCCGTCGGTCAACGTGGTGCTGCCGGAGCTGTCCTTTATCGTCTATCCGATGGAGGCGACCGTGGCTAATGCCGAGATCCGCACGGTGCCGTTAAAGAACTACTTTGTTGATCCGCAGGCGCTGCTTGACGCCATCGATGAAAATACCCGCATGGTGGTCCTGGCCAATCCGTCAAACCCCGCCGGCACCGCCATCAATATTCAGGAACTGCATGATTTCGTGCGTAAGGTGCCCGAGCAGACCTTAGTGGTCATCGATGAGGCCTACAATGAATATCAGACCGCAGATTACGAGGATACTGCGCTGTGGATTAAAGAGTGCCCGAACTTAATGGTCTGCCGCACTTTCTCCAAGGCCTACGGCCTTGCAGGCCTGCGCGTGGGCTATATGGTTTCCAATCCTGAGATCGCCTCCTTAGTCAACCGCCTGCGCGCGCCCTTTAACGTCAGCGCCCCGGCTTTAGCTGCCGCCATCGCCGCCTTAAACGATGAAGAGCATTTAAAGAAGGTGGTCGAGGGCAACAATCGCGAGCGCGAGCGCTATGCGGCCTACTGTAAAGAGCGCGGCCTTGAGATGATCCCCAGCTCCGCCAACTTTGTGGCGGTGGACTTTAAGACCGATATCGATCCCATCAATGACTATCTGCTCCATCACGGCGTGATCGTGCGCCCGGTTAAGGGCTATGGCCTGAACACCATTCTGCGTATTTCCATCGGCACCCCGGAGCAGAACGATAAACTCTTTGCCGTTTTAGACGAGTACCTCCATGCACAGTCTTGATCTGCCTAAATTAAGCCGCATCAGCGGCACTCTGCAGCTGCCCGGCTCCAAGAGCCTGTCCAACCGCGCGCTTTTGCTGTCAGCCTTAGCTGCGGGCACCACCACCCTCACCAACGTGCTGCGCTCTGATGACACTGAGCGCATGCTCGATGCCCTGAAGGCTTTAGGGATAGAGGTGACTCTGAACGGCACCACTGCGGTGATCAAGGGGCAGGGCGGAGCTTTTGCTCCGGCTGCTGCCGCAGATCCGGCGCAGCCTTTAACTCTCTTTCTGGGCAATGCCGGCACGGTGATGCGTCCGCTGACGGCAGCGCTGGCGCTGTCGCAGGGAACTTTTGTGCTCACCGGCGAGGAGCGCATGTGCCAGCGTCCCATCGGACCCTTGGCTGAGGCTTTAAAGAGCCTGGGGCTTCAAATTGAGTATCTTAATAATGACGGCTATCCGCCGCTTAAGATCACCGGCGGCAGGACGGACAGGAGCGAGGTCTTAATCCCCGGTGATACTTCCTCGCAGTTTATTACCGCGCTTTTAATGGCCGCTCCCTTAATGCCGCAGGGACTGACCGTCAAAGTCGAAGGCGATCTTATCTCTAAGCCCTACGTGGATATGACCTTAGGCTTAATGCAGCGCTTTGGGGCAAAGATTTTGCGCGACGGCTACCGCTCCTTCAAGGTGCAGGGCGGCGGATATATCGGCCCCGGCTCCATCTTAGTAGAAGGCGATGCCTCCGGCGCTACATATTTTCTGGCCGCGGCCGCCATCGCAGGCGAGATCACTGTTCAAGGCGTGGGCGCGAAGAGCGTGCAGGGCGATGCGGGCTTTGCCGACCTGCTTGAGCAGATGGGCGCTGAGGTGACGCGCAGCGCTGACTCCATTACGGTAAAGCAGGGCAGGGGCCGGCTTAAGGGTCTTGATGCTGACTTAAACGCCATGCCCGATGCCGCCATGACCTTAGTGCCGCTGGCTCTCTACACTGACGGCCCGGTGGTGCTGCGCAACATCGGCAGCTGGCGCGTTAAGGAGACCGATCGCATTCAGGCCATGAGCACGGAAATGCGCAAGCTGGGCGTCAAGGTGGAGGCTGGAGCAGATTACATCGCGGTGGATGCGAGCGTGCGCAATCATGATGCGGTGTGCTTTGATACCTACAACGATCACCGCATGGCCATGGCCTTGGCTCTGGTCGCTTTCGATCGTCCCGTTACCATCAACGATCCGGAGTGCACCCACAAGACTTACCCGCACTTCTTTGAAGACTTCCTCAGCCGCTGTACTAAGGCGGAATAAGGATCTCCTCACCGGCAGCGCTGAGATCAGACCGCGCTGCCGCTGCGTTTTCCTAACACTGAAATTGACTGCCCCCGGCATTGAATGTAATCAGGACGGGGACTGGACGCAGTGCGTACTTTATGCCTGTGTTGATGATTATTTAAACATGGAGGATAAGCTTAAAGCAGTAGCTACGCATGGCGCTGTTAAGAATCTGCCGACTGAACTGCTGACCATAGACAAATACGGGGATTGGTTAGATCAGCGCCGTGAAGAATATTCAAGTTTTATAAAGATTGTAAATCGTAATAATGAGAGATCAGTGTTTTCGATATACAGTAACGGAATGCAATCAGGAAGAGACACTTGGTCATATAATTTTTCCGCAATTCAGCTTAAATTTAATTTTGACAAGACAATAGAATTTTATAATCAAGAAGTTAGCAGATATAAATCTAATCCCAATTCTTATGAGAAAATTATTAATTCTTCAAAAATGAAATGGGATAAGGCTCAAATTGATGGGATATCTAAGCAACGTTTTGTTGATGAATTTAAGCCAAATCTAGTTGTTATTGTTGCTTATAGACCTTTTGTAAAGCAAAGTTTTTATTACGATAAATTTTGGATTCATAGAACCGGCCAATTTGCAAAAATGTTCCCCGGAAAAGAAAATAATTTGATCATAACTTGTAGTGGTAAGGGGACATATGAATTTTCTTGCTTAATGACAAATAGTATAGTTGATGTGCAATTTATACAAAATGGCTTAAGCTATCCTCGTTACCTTTATCAAAATAATGATTCTGCTGAAGGACTGCAGGGCTTATTTACAAAGGTTGATGCCATCTCCCAGCAGGCAATAGCACACTTTAAGGCAGTCTACACCGAGCCTGAAGCTGCTGCCATTGATGCTGACAGCGTGTTCTATTACATTTACGGCATTATGCATTCACCAGACTACCGAAGCACCTACGCTGATAACCTGAGTAAGGAGCTGCCGCGTATTCCACGAGTAAAATCGTTTGCTGACTTTAATTCTTTTGAGAAGGCCGGGCGCAGACTTGCTGGTTTACACGTTAATTACGAAAACAGCCACTGTATTCCGGCTGTCAGATCGATGCGGTTGAAAATCCGCGCTATCAAACCTCCGGCTTAAAGTACGGCAAGATTCCAGGTAAAACAGGTAATGCCTCTAAGGATAAGAGTGTCATTATTTATAACACAGATATCACTATTCGTAATGTGCCTCTTGAAGCGCAGGAGTACGTGGTAAATAAGAAGTCTGCTTTGGATTGGATTATTGAGCGCTATTGCGTGAAAGTAGATAAAGATACCGGCAATGTAAATGACTGCAACGATTACGCCGACAGCATTCATCAGCCTAACTACATTTTCAATCTGGTACTGCGGATTATTACCGTCAGCTTAGAGACCATGAAGATCGTAAAGGCGCTGCCGCCATTGGAGATCCATCCTCTCGATCTAAAGGAGCATGACGTGGCGGAGTAAACAGCTGTTCTGCGCGCAGATTTCTGCAGTGCCCAACAAGCCACTGCAGGGATTTTGCTTTGGGATGATTTGACCAAAGAAAAACGCCCTGCGGGGCGCTTTCAACAGGTGTCCGGATCCGCAGGGGAACTTGGCACCGGATAAATTGGCCGCAGCTCTTATTTTTGCTCAGCCTTGGTCGCCGGCTGCGGCGCTGCCGCTGCCGATTCCGGTGCGCTGATCTGCTGCGCCGCTTTTTCGGCGCGCATCTTTTCCATTACTTCCTGCTTGATGCGATCGATCGCTTCCTTATTGGATGCTGCAGGGTGCTCGGCGCTGACCTTCAGGCGCATCTGAGCCGGGGCCTTAGTAAAGACGATGATGCTGAGAATGATCAGCACGGAGCCCGCGATCGGGAAGATGTAGGACAGATCGATAAAGGTGGCTAAAAGGCCGCCTGCCAGCGGTCCAATGGTGCCGCCGATCTGCTGGGCTGAGAACAAGAGTCCGAATGCCGTGCCTCTTTCTGCCGGATCTGTATTGACGATGACCAGAGCATTGGCCGACGGGAAGATCCCAGAGAACCCTAGGCCTACGATGAAGTTCAGGATGGCAAAGGGTATCAAGGTGCTGGGTATGAACTGCGAGCAGATTAGGATTCCGGCTGCCATCAGGGAAATCACCTCAGTCTTAAAGAAGCCGTGCGCCTGCCCCTGGCGGCCCCAAATCGGTGCGGCGATGGCGCCGGCTATGCCTGAGAAGGAGAACACGAAGCCTGAAACCATCAGGAGGTTTTCCGAGGTGCCGCGCAGCTGGCCGATATAGAGAGTCATGATCGGCTGCAGGAGCAGAATGACCATATTGGTCAGACCAGTGCAGAGCAGGAGCATGCGGATGGTGGTATTGGAAAGCAGGGAGCGGTAGCTTGCAGTCGGCTGTACCGCAGCGCCGGCAGGCTTTTCCTGCTTGGGCGGCTCTTTAATAAAGAATAAGGTGATGAAGGTGATAAGCGTCAGCGCGCCGGCGGCAATAAAGAAGGATATGCGCATGCCGAAGGTTTCAGCCAGAATGCCGCCGAAAAGAGGTCCGATGATGCCGCCGCAGATGTTGGCGGACTGCATCACGCCCATGCTGATGCCGACCTTAGCTTTGGGGACGTAGGCGGACATTAATGACAGGGAGGCCGGCCACAGACCGGCCGCAAAGCCCTGCAGTACGCGGACCATAAACATCTGCAGCGGAGTCTGCACGATGCCGCTTAAGAAATAAGCCAGGGCAATTAAGGAGGAGGAGCGCATCACCATCAGCTTTTTGCCGCGGCTGTCGGACATCTTGCCCCAGATAGGAGCCATTACGGCGGTAACAGCAAAGCAGACGGCGAAAATGGCGCCGGTCCACATATTCACGGTATCAGGATCTGCGTGCAGATCGTTGGCAAGATAAAGCGGGAGGAAAGGGATCAGCATGGTGTAGCTGGAGCTCATTAAGACCACATTGCAGGTCAGGATTGCCAGTACTGCTTTCCAATTCATGCGCTTCCTCCGTAAGAACGCTCCGCCGGCGCAGCGCGCAGCCCTTAAATCTCAGGGGACACTGGTGCCAGGGACGCTGATTAAATTGTAAAAATTGTCTGATGACTGTTTTCATTATACGCCGCTGCTCCAAAACTGACAGCCCGCGGGGGCAATCTGCCGCATTTAAGTGCGCGCAGGCTGGAGATCATAAGCGCCGCCGTAAGCAAGCAGCTTAGCGAGCGCAGAGCGGATATCTCTCTTGATGCGCTCCGGCAGTGTACGCCGGCGTTTTGGACCCCTTTCGGCGACAAACCGTATAAATAAGCGGTTTGAGGCCGTTTTTCGTTTCCAGAGTTGTAGGAAAATACTGCAGCCGGATTTTGGCCACGCGTTTTGGACGCCATTTGGCGACAAAGCGTATAAATAAGCGGTTTGAGGCCGTTTTTTGTTCCCAGAGTTGTAGGAAAATACTGCAGCTGTATTTAGCGACGTTTTGGACGCCTTTCGGCGACAAAGCGTATAAATAAGCGGTTTGAGGCCGTTTTTCGTTTCCAGAGTTGTAGGAAAATACTGCAGCTGGATTTTGGCCGCGCGTTTCGGACGCCATTTGGCGACAAAGAGCATATCTAAGCGGTTTAACGCTGTTTTTCGTTCCCAGAGTTGTAGGAAAATACTGCAGCCGGATTTTGGCCACGCGTTTTGGACGCCATTTGGCGACAAAGCGTATAAATAAGCGGTTTGAGGCCGTTTTTTGTTCCCAGAGTTGTAGGAAAATATCACAGCCTGTTTTGGATCCGCATCACAGCCGACAAAGGCCCAGCCGTGCTGAAAGCGTGGCGCGCGGCTGAGCTGTTGATGCAGGGCCAGCTGATGATTACGCGGCTTTGTGCGGGAAAAAGACCTCAGCTACGGCGCGGGAAGGTCTGGGGCCTAAGTACATGCCGATCATCGAGGCGATAAAGCCTGCGGCGCAGCCCCAGGCGATATTGTGCCAGCCCCATAAATTGAGCTTAAAGATGCCCATCAGAGTATAGACTCCCAGACCGCAGATCACGCCGAGGAGCGCGCCCTGCTTATTCATGCGCGGCATAAAGAGGCCTAAAACTAAGGGCCATAAGAAGGCGCTCTCAAGGCCGCCGAAAGCAAAGAGATTGATCCATGCCACTACATCTAAAGGATAGAGCGCAAGGATAATGCACACGGCGCCGATGAGCACGGTCATGAGCTTTGAGAGCTTCTGTGAAACGGCATCAGGGCAGGGGTGCCCGGCCGCCTGCAGGTAGAGGTCGCGCATCACGGCCGAGCAGGCGGCAATGAGCAGCGAGCTTACGGTACTCATGGTGGCGGCTAAGGGGCCGATGATGGTGATGCCGGCCAGCAGCGGATGCATGTGGCCTACAATGAGCTCGGGGATTAAGGCGTCGCTGCCGCCCTTGGGCAATTCCGGGATCACTGCGCGGGCGAAGACGCCCAGCAGGGTGAGGCCGATCATTAAGGCGCCGCAGATGATGGTGGCCACCAGCATGGCCTGATGGAGGCTTTGGGTAGATTTATAGCTCATGCAGCGCACCATGGACTGCGGGAGGCCTACAGTGCAGAAGCCCACTAAGAGCCAGGCTGAAAAGAGCAGTGATAAGGGCAGCGCGCCGCCTGCGTTATAGGTTAAAAGGGCGCTGCGCCCGTCCTCCTGCACGTCGATGGTCTGCAGCTTTGCCATCACCGCACTAAGGCCGCCGCCGTCATGCAGAATCACATAGCCCAAAAGGAACATGCCGGTGAGCATTAAAACTGCGCACACCGCATCGGTAAGCACTACGGCGCGGTAGCCGCCTGCCGTATAGAGCACGGTGACTGCGGCGAACATGATAAGTCCTACCTTGTAGTCAAGACCGGTGATCGCCGCAAAGATCTGTGCTCCGCCGACAAATTGACCTACGGTAGTCGCGGAGAAAAAGACCAGTAAAACCAGGGACAGCAGAATGGAGAGCGCGCGGCAGTCGTAGCGGCGGCTTACCAGATCGATCACGGTAAGCGAGTCGGTGCGCCGCGACAGTACCGCCATCTTTTTACCGAGCACGCCTAAGATTAAAAAGCCGGTAATGATCTGCGGGGCGGCAAACACTACCCAGCCCATGCCGTATCCCCAGGCAAGGCCGGGTCCTGAGACGTAAGTTGACACTGAGCCGTACGTGGCCACCAGGGTCATGGCCAGCACTACGCCGCCCAAGCTGCGGCTGCCTAAGAAATACTCGCTTTGAAAGGAGGCGCTGGCGCTCAAGCGCCGGTTAGCGCGGTAGCCGACATATAAAAGCAGAGCTAAAAACAGGGCTACCGGCAGCAGGACTAACAGGGCATGCATCAAAAAATCTTCCTACTAATGAAAAAGATGAAAAGCACGAAAGCATAAAATGCGCACAGACCGCAAGGCTGCTCACATTAAGAGCACGGCTGGGGCTTAATCCAGGCTGAAATTGCGCATAAAGCGGCGCACCAGCACCCACACTGCAGCGATGGAGAGCAGATAGCCGCCGAGGCAGCTTACAACAAACCATAAAGGCAGGGCCAGAAATTCAGCCGGGCTGTCTTTGAAAAGATAGATGGAGCCCCAGAAAAAGGCCGTGATGAGGAGTGCGGCGATGATCACGGCTGTTGCCTCTTTATCCATCTGCTGGAATTTTTGGGCATAGCTCAAGTCGGCGCTTTGGTTCTCTGCCGGAGATGCAGGGGAGGAAGAGTTTTCGGTGATGTTGTGCATAATGAGTTTAAATTTAAAGCCGCGCCGGAAGGGCGCGGCGGGGTTGGGCGGATCAGCCTTGAGCAGGTTTGGCTGCTGCGGCCAGATCCTTGATGAAATTAGTGATCTCCTGGCCTATCACGGGATGGCGCATGGCGTATTCAATAAAGGTCTTGGCGTAGCCGGTCTTATTGCCGCAGTCATGGCTTTCCCCCACGATGGCGTAGGCATTGACGTTTTCGATATTCATTAAGAGATCGATGGTATCGGTAAGCTGGAACTCGCCGCCGGCGCCTAAAGGAGTACGGCGGAACAGCGGCCAGATCTCGGCCGGCAGCACATAGCGGCCCACTACCGCATAATTGGACGGGGCTTCCTTCACATCCGGCTTTTCGACGATGTTCTTAATCATCACATCTTCACCCGGCTGCGGCTTGGCGCCCTGCAGATCGACGATGCCGTAGGAGCTGACCTCCGAGTGCGGCACTTCCTCTACCATGATCTGCGAGGTGCCGGTTTCCTCAAAGCGCTTGACCATGGCGGCTAAATTGTCCTTAGTGGGATCGGCCTTGATGTCATCGATGATGACGTCAGGGAGCAGAATGGCAAAAGGATTCTTGCCCACAATCGGCTGCGCGCACATAATGGCATGGGCCAGACCCTTAGCTTCACCCTGACGCACGTGCATGATGGTGACGTCCTTGGGGATGATGTTCTGCACTTCAGAGAGCAGCTGGCGCTTCACGCGCTTTTCCAAGGTGGCTTCTAATTCAAAGGAGGTATCAAAATGATTTTCAATGGCATTTTTGGAGGAGTGGGTCACCAGCACGATGTTCTTAATGCCGGCGGCTACCGCTTCGGACACCACATGCTGAATTAAGGGCTTGTCCACTAAGGGCAGCATTTCCTTAGGGATGGCCTTGGTGGCCGGGAGCAGCCGGGTGCCTAAGCCCGCCACTGGAATAATGGCATACTTAATATTGCCGAAATTCATATCAGGCATAACTTCATTTCCTTATTTGCATGACGTAAGTTTTTATTCTTTGCTCTGCTCTTCCTTTATCTGCGCAAAGAGCTCAGGGCGGCTGCGCATCAGATACAGGCCGCAGCCCAGGGCAAAGACAAAGTTCAAAATGGCGTTGCCGAAGGTCTTGTAATCGACCCACCAGTCCTCGGCCTCTTTGGGTGTGATGTCAAAAAGCGCCGGCAGATAAAAGGCGATGACGACGTTAATCACAGCCGCTGCGGTAAAGAACACCATCCACATACGCCCGAGCGTCAGCCAGGCATCAGCAGGGAGCTTGAGCTCCTGCCCGAAGAGATAGCCGAAGGGATTTTTCTTAAGTACTACCTGGCAGATGAAGATGGCGGCGGCGAGGATTAAATTGACCGCGGTGATCTTCCACTTGATGATCTCCGGATCATTGAGCAGCACCGTGGGCAGGCCGAAGAGGATCACGGCTGCAGTAACAAAGACCTGCATGCGCGAGACTCTGCGAAAAAGCAGGTACTGCAGTAAAAAGGCGGCCGTGCCGGTACCTACGATGACGCCCGTAGCTAAGATCAGATCGGAGCTTAATTTATAAGCGGCGAAAAAAGCGATGGCCGGGGCAAATTCTAAAATTTTAGGCAGCATAGCGCGTCTTCAGTCCTCATGAATAAGCTGTCCTGATGGAGCATACGGCATTATAGCAAATGGGGTGCGTTCGCGCTTAAGACTGCGGCGCCGATGCCTGATTTGCCTGCGGCTGCGCTTTCTGCGTGCGCGCCAGCGGGCGGTAGCTTAAGCCCTGATTGTCGGCTTTAACGATCAGATAGCGATCATTTAAAAAGCGGATCTCGCGCCCCAGCGAGAGATCGTAGGTTAAAGCTGGAGCGCTCTGACTTCTGCAGTCATTAAAGGCAAAGCGCAGGATATCGGCGCTGCGCCCGAAGTACACCAGGCTGGGCGTACATTGATTTTCCTTAAGGCTCTCGCGCTGATGCACGGCAAAGCTTAAAGACTGCGGCGCAGCGCAGGAGAGCACCTGCAGCCTGGACTGTACGCAGAGTATGCCGGTCTGCTCCTTATCCTTAGGGACGGCCAGATAACGTAGCGGATCGCACAAAAGACACGAGCTGACCTCCTCCCCGCTCTCTCCAGTGAGGGCAAAGTAGACGTTAGCGGCATCCTGGCTGATGCCGGGATAGACGCCGGCGGGCAGTGTCACAGCCGCCGCTTTTTGGGCAAAGGGGATAATCAGCTCAGGGCGATGACAGCGTATGTCAGCTACTTTCAAGGGAGCGCCTACAGCCGCAAAGGCCAGTTCATTGAGGCGCGGGCGATATTCAGTGCGGCAACTGTCCGCCGCAGCGCCGTCAGCAGAGGACGCCGCTTGGGCCGGTGGCAGGGCGGCCAGCAGCAGCGCCCCGCATAAACATCTTAAGATCTGTACCGCATTCATGTCCTCAGTATAGCAAACGGCGCAGGCAAATGCGCCGTGCTCTCAGGACTGGGCGCTTTCTTCAGGCTTGACAGCCCTGCCGTCTTTGAGCGGCAATGCGTCGGCGCGGAGCTCCAGGGCCTTGAGCTTATCGCGCTTTTGCTCCTTGACCCCTAAGGCGGGGAACAGGATCGCCGCGACATCATCAAACTTATCGGCGTAGTAGAAGGTCACGCCCTGGCTTACCTCCTCAGGCAGCTCCTTGACGTCGCCTTCATTGGCTTTAGGCACAATGATGTTGAAAATGCCCATGCGCCGCGCGGCGATCACCTTTTCGCGAATGCCGCCGATGGCCAGCACCTGCCCGGTCAGCGACAGCTCTCCTGTCATGGCAAAGCCGGGCTTAGGCGCAGTCTGGGCTGCCAGGGACAGGAGCGAGGTCGCCATGGTGACGCCGGCTGACGGGCCGTCCTTAGGAACAGCGCCTTCCGGGACGTGCAGATGAATGGCCGCCTTTTTAAAGAACTCCGCGTTCTTTCTGCGGGTTAAGCGCGCTAAATTGGCCTGTACATAGCTGTAGGCTATCTGCGCCGATTCCTTCATCACATCGCCTAAGGATCCGGTCAGCTGTAGACTCTTGCTTTCGCGATGAATGAGGCTCGATTCAATCGGCAGGGTTGCGCCGCCGGCGGAGGTCCAGGCAAGCCCCGTCATCACGCCTACGCCTGAAATAAACTTCTCGCGCTTGAAGGGGGCGGTGCCTAAGAGCTCCTCGAGCTTGTCCTTAGTGACCGAGAAGGTACCGCCTTCCTCGACAATCTTCACCGCCGCCTTGCGAATAAGCTTGTTCAGGGCGCGCTCCAGCGAGCGCACGCCGCTTTCGCGCGCGTACTCTTCAATGATCTGCATCAGCACGGCATCGCTGATGCGCACCTGCGAGCGCTTTAAGCCGGCATCCTTCAGGCCGCGCGGCCACAGATGCTTTTTGGCAATCATCAGCTTTTCCTTGGCGATGTAGCCTGACAGCCTGATAGGCTCCATGCGATCGAGCAGCGGAGTCGGAATGTGATCGGTGGTATTGGCCGTGCAGATGAAAAGGCAGTCGGACAGATCGAGCTTTTCATCTAAGTAGTGATCTAAAAAGTTCTCGTTCTGCTCCGGATCCAAGGCCTCCAGCAGGGCCGCCGACGGATCGCCCTGATAAGAGTGCGACAGCTTGTCAATCTCATCGAGCATGATCACCGGGTTCATCACTTTGCTCTCGCGCAGCGCCTGCACCATCTTGCCGGGCATGGCGCCGATGTAGGTCTTGCGATGGCCCTTGATCACGGATTCATCATCCACGCCGCCTAAGGACAGTCTGAAGAACGGACGGTTTAAAGCCTTGGCGATGGATTTGCCGATAGAGGTCTTGCCCACGCCGGGAGGGCCCACAAAGAGCATGATCGAGCCCTTGGTCTGTCCGCCCTTTAAGGCCCCTAAGGCTAAAAATTCAATAATGCGGTCTTTGACGTCCTTAAGGCCTTCATGATCTTTATCCAGGATCTCGCGGGCTTTGGGCAGGCTGATATTTTCATGGGCGCGTTTGCCCCATGGAATTGTGGTGAGCACGTCCAGGTAATTGCGCGTGACCGCATACTCAGGCGAGCCGGACTCCAGCACGCGCAGCTTCTGTATTTCACTGTGATAGCGCTCCTTGATATTCTCCGGGGCCTTGAGCTTTTTCATGCGCTTTTCAAATTCCTGCTCGTCGGCGGTCTTGTCATCGAGCTTAAGCCCCAGCTCCTGCTGAATTTCCTTGAGCTGCTCATTTAAGAAGAACTCGCGCTGACGCTTGGTCAGCTTCTCGGCCACCGTGCCCTTGATCTTGCTCTGCAGGCGCGCGGCCTTGAGCTCATTTTGGATCATGGACATGGAAAGCTTCAGCCGCGGCAGCAGCTCGACAGTATCGAGCACCTGCTGCAGATCGGATGCCGGCACTGAGGTAATGGAGGCGGCGCAGTCTGCGAGCATTGACGGATCGCTCTGATTGAAGCGCAGGAGATACTGGCGCATCTCATCGGAGTAGAGCGGATTTAAAGGCAGCAGTTCCTGCATTGAGGACAGGAGCGCCATGGAATAGGCCTTAGCCTCAATGCCCTCAGCCGACTCCGGGGAGTATTCCTCGGTCTGAGGATAAGATACGCGCGCCAGACTGTTCTGCTTAAAGTCCACCCATGAGTCAATGGTGACGCGGGCTATGCCCTCGCCGATAAAATGCAGCTCGCTGCTGCCGGCTTTGGCATGCAGCAGGCGCACTAAGCAGCCGATCTTCGGAAAATCCTCAGGCTTAATGTCCTTGTTTCTGCGATGATCGCCCAGCGAGAACACCGCAAAGAGCTTGGACTCGGTATTGGCGATCTTAGTTAAGACCTCTTCCCAATCGGGAGTCAGCTGCACCGGGGTAATTTGGCTGGGCATGATCGGGCGGCCGAAAATAGGAATGACATAGAGCTCCTCTGGGAACTCCGGCTGTGCAGTGCGGCGCTCAGCCTTTGCATCATCCGTGCTTTGTACCTGTTCCTGCGGCTCAGTCTGCTCCGGCTGAGCCTGAGCCTCCTGAGCTTTTTGCTGCTGCTCCTCAGCCTCGGCCGCCTCAAGCCTGCGTACCGTTTCCTCGATATCGATTAAATCGTCCTGCTTGCTGTTGTCGCTCATATCCTTCGCGCCTTGCAAATAAAAATCCGCTTGTCTGAATACCTTTCTTATATGATGGCGGGCGCGCGTTTTTTCAAGCCTCAATGCGCAATTTAGGCCGCAGCGCCGGCAGCTCCGGTAAAGAGCGTGAGATAAGTCTTAATGGCCCCCAGCAGCGCGTCCTCATTAAAATCAAAAGTACTCTGATGATGCCCGGCAGCTAAATGAGCGCCGAAGACGCTGTAGACGCCCCGGCCGCCGTGATCCTGTACCGCTTTGATAAGCAGCGAAGCATCTTCCGAGGCCTTAAAGTCAAACTGCGGCTGTAAAGTCAGCCCTGCCGCGGCTGCGGCTCTGCCCAGCTGCTGCGCCAAAACCGGATCGGCCTGAATTGGCAGCCCGAAGCCGCACTTAACGCACTCTATGCGGCTTCCCGGGAAGGCTGCAGCGACTGCAGAGATCAAATCATCCAGCCGCTCCTGCATACCCTTTAAGGTGTCGGCCGCCGGGGCGCGCAGCTCGCCCTGTGCGGATGCCAGCGCCGGGATGATGTTGCGGGCGCCCTCGCAGTGCAGCGTGCCGAAATTGATGATCTCGCCGCGCTCAGGGCGCAGCAGTTCCTGCGCCATGGTGATGAGGGTGCACAGGCAGGTCAGCGCATTAATGCCGTCGCGCGGGCGGCCGGCATGGGCGGTTCTGCCGTGTACGGTAAGGTCAAACTTTAAAGTGGCTAAAAAGCCGTCGGCAGCGGGAGCGCAGGTTTTATCGGGCAGTCCCATCCCCAGATGGAAGCAGTAGAGATCTTCAATGCCCTGAAGCAGGCCGGACTCTACCCAATAGCGCGCGCCCTGACAGCCCTCCTCGGCTCCCTGAAAGATGAAGGACAGTGCAGCCGGTGCGTCGGCTGACTGCATCAGTTCAGGATGGCGGGCT
This sequence comes from uncultured Succinivibrionaceae bacterium, assembly GCA_944389865.1. Classification (GTDB taxonomy): domain Bacteria; phylum Pseudomonadota; class Gammaproteobacteria; order Enterobacterales; family Succinivibrionaceae; genus Avisuccinivibrio. The sequence continues at coordinate 1,387 of CALXNX010000034.1, read as the reverse complement.
AAAAATTTGAGCAGGGTTAAGGCAATGGCCATGTGGCCGTCATGGCCGCAGGCGTGCATGCAGCCGGTTTTACAGTTAAAGCCCGCGCGCGCCGGCAGATGCGAGCTGTCAGTGCTCTCCTGAATGGTCAGACCATCAAGATCGCAGCGCAGGGCGGCATGGCGGCCTGAGGGCTTAAAGCGCAGGGTGATCATGGCTCCGGGAATAGATTTATCAGGCAGAAAGCTGATCTTAAGCTCTGTCTGAGCCGCAGTCTGCAGGCTCTGTACTTCATTCAGGATGGCCTGCAGCGTCTGATGCTCGCTTAAGGAAGGCTCGGCAATGTGATGAAGCAGGCGGCGCAGGCGAATCGCCTCAGTCAATAATTCCTGCTCTACGGCCGGAGTGATAAAGGAAGGTAAAAGCACGGGTGCGGATGCGGTAGAGGCTGACATAATAATCCTTAGGTTAAGCCCAGTAATTTACGGTAGAAGCCGGCGGTGCGGTCATCAAAGGCATTAAAGATCATGCACAGATCAGCTGTCTGCAGCTTATCTGCATAAGATTTTGCGGTATTAACTGCAATCTGCGCTGCCAGTTCCCCCGGAAAATTAAATACGCCGGTGGAAATGGCGCAGACGGCCAGCGAGTGCATCCCCATCTTGAGAGCCTGTTCAATTAAATGGACATAGCAGAGCTCAAGCTGGGATATTTCCTTGGGTCCGGGGACGCTGGCCACAATCGGTCCTGTCACATGAAAGACATATTTGGCCGGCAGATTAAATCCCGGGGTGACGATGAGCTCAGCGGTCTGTGCCGGGCGCCCTAAGGCCAGCATTTTTTCTGCACAGGCAAGGCGCAGCTGCACGCCGGCAGCGGAGTGAATGCAGTTGTCGATGCAGTTATGGCCGGGGATGAAGCAGCCCAGCATTTGAGCATTGGCTGCATTGGTCACGGCATCTGCCTTAATTAAGGTGATATCGCCCTGATAGAGCTTCAAGGGAAACTGTCCCTGCGTGTCCTCGACGCGCACTAAGTGCTTGTCCTTTAATTCGCGCTGCAGGAGTTCATCCTGCGCCTTTAAAAAGTCTGCGCTTATAGGAACGGCAGGGCGCAGATTGCACAGGCGGCGCAGCAGCTGGCGCTTATACGCGTAAGGCTTTTTGAAAACAGCCGGATCAGCGCCGGCTGAGCCTGCAGCAGGTGATCCGCTGACGCTTTCACTGCACAGGACGCTGAGCAGATAATCTAAGAGCTCCTCATTACTTGCGGCCATAATTTCTCCTTAATACCTGAGCTTATCTTAGCGCAAATGCTGGAGCGGATCAGGAGCGTGACCTACTCCCCACCTTGAAGAAGGTGGGGCTTCTTCGCGCTCAAGACTCCTGTTGGAGCCAGTATCAACGCG
>CALXNX010000033.1 GCA_944389865.1 uncultured Succinivibrionaceae bacterium | reverse complement strand
GCGCCTTGAGGGGTACTATTTCCAAAAGCAGACCCGCCGGCACAACCGCAAAATTCATAAGCTCACTATTCTTAAGGGAGGCATCCGCAAACTCAATCAGGCTCCATACGAAATCAAAGGCTTTCGGCTGTTTGATAAGGTAAAGTATCAAGGAGAAACCGGCTTTATTTTCGGACGCAGAGCCTCAGGATATTTTGATGTGCGCCGCCTTGACGGCTCCCGTATTTCAGCAGGAGTAAGCTGCAGGAAATTAAAGCTTGTTGAGAAGCGCAGAACCTATTTAACCGAAATAAGATTACAGGAGGACGGCAATTCCTCCCCCGCTTAAGAAGCGGGGGTCTCCTTGCCGTAACTTGATGAACCACTCGCGCGAGCGCTATTTTGAATACACCATGCTGTGCCTGATCTTAGTGCTGGGCTTTGCCTTAGTGCGTGCGGCCCTGCCCTTTTTAGGCGGCATCTTAGGCGCGCTGACCTTATATATCCTGCTGCGCCGTCCCAATTTCTATTTAAGCCGCAAAACCTCGCCGCGCAAATCAGCCTGGATCATTATCATCGCCTTAACGGTGTTCTGCCTGATTCCGCTCTCGGCTGCTGTATGGTACATCATCGAGCTGGTGCAGAGCCTGCAGGAGTTCAACGTCAATGCCGTAATTGAACGGGTGCAGCATTTAGCCTCCATTATTGAAGAGCGCACCGGCTTTGACCTCATCTCCGAAAAGACCATGTCCTTTGCGGCAGCCAAATTAAGCGCTGCGGCCAATATGCTGATGACCGGCGTCAACAACTTTGCGGTCAACATCTTCACCGCTATTCTGCTGCTCTACTTTCTGCTCGCCGGCGGCTGGAAGATGGAGCGCTATATTGCAAAGCTCCTGCCCTTTGCCGATGACAACAAGAAAGCCGTCATTCACAAGGTCAATTTAATCGTCAAATCCAATGCCATCGGCATCCCGCTGCTGGCCATCATGCAGGGCATCGTAGCCTATATCGGCTATCTTATCTGCGGCGTGCATAATCCGCTGCTTTTCGGCGCGCTGACCGGCTGCGCCTCCATCATTCCCATTGTCGGCACCATGATTGTCTGGGTGCCGCTGACCGTGCTGCAGTATTTTGACGGCAGCCTGCTGCAGGCAGGCGGCCTGCTCGTTTACGGCGTTGCCGTAATTTCGCAGTGCGACAATGTGCTGCGCATGTTCCTGCAGAAGAAGATGGCGGACACTCATCCTTTAATTACCATCTTCGGCGTCATCGCCGGTCTGCCGCTCTTTGGCTTTATGGGCGTGATCTTCGGCCCCTTGATTGTGGCCATGTTCCTGCTCTTTTTAGATATGTTTGCCAAACAGTATGTCTTAGGCGGCGCGGAAAAAGCAGAGGAGCAGGCAAAGAAGCCCGATGCGCCGTGATTGTGCGCTTTTCGGCCGATTTTTGAGCGCCGGCTCACATATCAGGTACAATAAGACCGTGCGGACAGGCAGATCTGCCCGCAAAGCTGCATTTTGAACCAGCTTGTATTAGATACTCCAAAGATTTAAAGAGAAAAAGCATGTGTATTGAAAATGAGAGCAGCAGAAAACGGCTGCGTATTGCTATTCAGAAATCCGGCAGACTGACCGACGACACCGAGGTCCTGTTCAAAAATATCGGTATTAAGATCGATGAAAGCCGCGACCATCTGCTGGCACATGCTGAGAATCTGCCGCTTGATGTGCTGCGCGTGCGCGATGATGATATTCCGGGCCTCGTGATGGATCACGTGGTCGATTTAGGCATCGTGGGCGAGAACGTCCTGGAAGAAACCACCATGCAGCGTGAGGTTGACGGCCTGCCGACCAAGTATCGCACCTTAATGCAGTTAAATTACGGCGACTGCCGCCTCTCTGTGGCAGTGCCGCATGAAACCGAGTGGCACGGCCTTCAAGATCTGGCCGGACTTAAGATCGCCACTACCTATCCTTTTTTACTTAAAAGAAAGCTGAGCGCCCAAGGTATTGCCTTCAAGCCCGTGCTGCTTACCGGCAGCGTGGAAGTAGCTCCCCGCGCGGGCCTTGCTGACGCCATCTGCGATTTAGTATGCACCGGCGCTACCCTGCACGCCAACGGCCTGAAGGAAGTTGAGACCATCTTTACTTCCAAGGCCGTACTGATCTGCCGTGATGAACCTTTATATCCGGAAAAGCAGGCCATGCTCGATCTGCTGCTGCCGCGCATTAAGGGCGTGATGGCCGCGCGCGAGAGCAAGTACATTATGATGAATGCTCCGAAGGCTAAACTTGCCGAAATCAAGGCCATTCTGCCCGGCGCTGAAAACCCGTCGATTATTGAGCTTGAAGGCGAGAGTGATCGCGTGGCCCTGCATGTGGTATCGCGTGAAAAGCTCTTCTGGGAGACCATGGAGCAGTTAAAGGCTCTGGGCGCTACTTCCATTCTGGTAGTACCCATTGAAAAGATGCTGGATTAGGAGAAGCTCATGCAGATTAAAGTGTGGCAGGATTTAACTGCCGATGAACAGCAGGCGGTGCTGACCCGCCCGGCCCAGACCAGCAGCGCTAAAGTAGCAGGCGCAGTCAGCGCCATGCTGGAGCGCATTAAGACTGAGGGTGATACCGCCCTGCGCGAGTACTCCCGGCAGTTTGATCACTATCAGGGCGAACATTTAGAGCTTACCCCGGCGGAAATTAAGGCCGCCTGCGCGCAGGTGCCGGCAGATCTTAAAGCTGCCGTCGATCAGGCTTACAGCAATATCAAGCTCTTTCACGGCGCGCAGCAGCCGCTGCAGGTCACTTTAGAAACCTTCCCCGGCATCATCTGTCAGACCCGCACGCACGCTTTAGAGCGCGTGGGCTTATACGTTCCGGGCGGCTCAGCTCCCTTAGTTTCTACCGCTCTGATGCTGGCGGTTCCGGCGCAGATCGCCGGCTGCAGCGAGATCATTCTGTGCTCGCCGCCGCCCATAAATCCGGCCATTATCTACGCTGCCTGCAAAGCCGGCGTGCACCGCATCTTTAATTTAGGCGGCGCGCAGGCCATTGCCGCCATGGCTTACGGCACTGAGAGCGTGCCTAAGGTCTTAAAGATCTTCGGCCCGGGCAATCAGTACGTTACCATGGCCAAGCGCCTCGTCAGTGACGATCCCCACGGGGCTGCCATCGACATGCCGGCAGGTCCGTCCGAGGTGCTGGTGATTGCTGATAAGAACGCCGATCCGCGCTTTGTGGCCGCCGATCTGCTCTCCCAGGCCGAGCACGGCCCGGATTCGCAGGTGGTGCTGCTCTCAGACAGCAAAGAACTGCTGGAAAAGGCACTGGCTGCCGCCGCAGCAGAGCTGCAGACCCTGCCGCGCCGCGAGATTGCCGAAAAGTCTCTAGCCCAGAGTGCGGCCATTTTGTGCTCCGACATCAAGCAGTGCGCGGACATTTCCAATCTCTATGCCCCTGAGCATTTGATCCTGCAGATTGATAAGCCTGAAACGCTGTTAAATTGCTTATATAACGCAGGCTCGATCTTTGTGGGAGCCTACACTCCGGAGTCTTTGGGCGACTATGCTTCCGGCACTAATCACACCCTGCCGACCTACGGCTATGCCAAAACCTGCAGCGCCTTAGGCACTGATGACTATCGCCGCCGCTATACCGTGCAGTACGCCCAGCCCGAAGGCCTCAAGGCCATCGGTGAAACCGTAATGACCTTAGCTGCCGCCGAAAGCCTGGACGCTCACCGGCAGGCCGTGGCGGTGCGTCTGCAGGCGCTGAACGAACAGCAGTAACAGCAGGAGGAGAAAAATGGATTTTGAAAAACTTGCCTGTGCTCACGTAAGAACGCTCAAACCCTATCAGTCTGCAAGGCGCATCGGCGGTCACGGCCACACTTTTTTAAACGCCAACGAGTATCACAAAAGTCAGCTGTACTTTTTCAACTCGACTACGCTTAACCGCTACCCCGACTGCCAGCCCTTTGAAATTCTGGCAGCCGAGGCCGATTACGTCGGTCTGCGCCCGGAGAACGTCTTAATCTCCCGCGGCTCGGATGAGGCCATCGGTCTTCTCATCCGCACCTTCTGTGAGGAAGGCGAGGGCATCGCCATTGCCCCGCCCACCTACGGGGTCTATGCCATTTTCGCCGAGACCAACCGCGCTCAGGTGGTGAGCGTACCGCGCGAGAAAGACTTTTCCTTAAAGGCCCAGGCGGTGATCGATACGGTCAAAAACGCGCCCTTTAAAGTCAAGGCAGTCTTTATCGACAGCCCGGGCAATCCTTTAGGCGGCATTTTCCCTGAGGACGAGCTCAAAACCTTATTGACTGAGCTCCCCGATACTTTGATTGTCATCGATGAGGCCTATATTGAGTTTGCCCCGCAGCACACCCGCGTGGGCTTAATTAAGGACTATCCGAACTTAGTGGTGCTGCACACCCTGTCCAAGGCCTTTGCTTTAGCCGGCATCCGCTGCGGCTTCACGATCGCCCGCCCGGAGATCATCAGTTACTTATTAAAGGTGATCGATCCTTATCCGGTGCCCGATCCGGTGGCCCAGATTGCCAGGCAGGCCTTAGCCCGCGGCGGCATCGAGCTGATGCGCGAGCGCGTGGCTGAAATCGTCAAGCGCCGCGAGGAGCTGCGCGCCCACTTAAAGGATCTGCCGCAGGTAACCGAGATCTTCCCGTCTGAAGCCAACTTCCTATTAGTGCGCTTCAAGGACGGTCCGGCAGTCTTCCAGGCCATGGGGCAGAAGGGCATTATCCTGCGCTCCTTTGCAGATAAGCCTGGCCTTGAGAACTGCATCCGCATTACCATCGGCAGCGCTGAAGAGCTCGATGAGGTAATGCGCACCTTAACTGCTCTGCCCGCTTAAGCAGAGCCCCGGCGGCGCAGCAGCGCCGCTGTTCTTTACAGCCCGTAATTTTGCCCATGAAAAAGTACTTATTTATTGACCGCGACGGCACCTTAGTCAGTGAGCCTGAAGATCATCAGGTAGATGCCGTCTCCAAGGTGCGCTTTGTCCCGCAGGTGATCCCGGCGCTTTTAACCTTAAAGCAGGCCGGCTGGACCTTGGTGATGGTGTCCAATCAGGACGGCTTAGGCACGTCCTCTTTTCCTTTAGAGACCTTCACGCCCGCCCATGAGTTTATTCTGCAGACTTTAAGCTCACAGGGCATCGAATTTGAGCAGGTGTTAATCTGCCCGCATAAGCCTGAAGATCACTGCGCCTGCCGCAAGCCCGAGCTCGGCCTCGTCATGGCTTATTTAAAGGACGCATCATGGGATCGCGAGCATTCCTATTTCATCGGCGACCGCGAAACTGATCTGCAGATGGGCGCGAACATGGGCATTAAGGCCCTGCGCCTTAAAGATCCGCAGGCTCTGGAGCCCTGCACTGATCCTGACGCCTTAACCTGGGATGAAATTGCCGAACTTTTAACCCGCCGCCAGCGCATCACCACGGTCGAGCGCCATACTAAGGAGACGCAGATTAAAGTGAGCGTCAACTTAGATGAGAGCGGGCATAATGCCTTCAATACCGGCATCGGCTTTTTTGATCACATGCTCGATCAGATTGCCGTGCACGGCGGCTTTTCACTCACGGTAGAAGCGCACGGCGATTTAGAGGTCGATGCGCATCACACCATTGAAGATACCGGCATTGTCTTAGGGCAGGCGTTAAAAGAGGCGCTCCTTGATAAGCGCGGTATCGGCCGCTTCGGCTTTGCCCTGCCGATGGATGAGGTTTATGCCCTGGTCTTTGCCGACAGCGTCAATGAGGATCCTGCCGATAAGACTGCAGTGGCCCTTGATATCTCAGGCCGCCCATACAGCGTGCTCAATTTTAAAGGCCGCTTTACCGAGAGCATGGTGGGCGATTTTCCCACGCAGATGACCGAGCATTTCTTTGCCTCGCTCGCCGTCAGCATGGGTCTGACCCTGCACATGCAGGTCACCGAGGGCAACTGCCATCATCAGATAGAAGCGCTGTTTAAAGCCTTCGGGCGCGCGCTGCGCCGCGCCATCGCGGTATCCGGCAGCGAGCTGCCTTCCTCCAAAGGAGCGCTGTAATAAAGCGGAGATAGATAAGATGAAACTTGCAGTGATTGATACTAAAGCCTGCAATTTAAATTCAGTGCTGCAGGCCTTAAAGCGCTTGGAGATTGAGCCGCTGGTGTCCAATGACCAAAATGAGCTGAAGACTGCCGATAAATACATTCTCCCGGGCGTAGGCACGGCACAGGCGGTGATGGCCGGCATTGAAAAAGGCGGCCTCTCTGACTTTATCCGCAGCCTCGACAAGCCCTTATTAGGCATTTGCCTCGGGATGCAGGTTTTAACCAAATACTCCGCCGAAGTGCCCTTAAACGGCGGGCTTACGCGCATTGATACCCTCGGCATTATAGACAGTCAGGTCGAGAAGATTCAGGCTCCCGGCCTCAGGCTGCCGCACATGGGCTGGAATACCGTGCGCCACAGCGATCATCCGCTCTTTAAGGGGCTGGCGCAGGATACCTATTTTTACTTCGTGCACTCCTACTGCGTTCCGGTCTGTGCAGACACCAGCGCAGTGTGCAGCTACGGTCAGGACTTCTCTGCTGCAGTCTGTAAAAATAATTTTATGGGCGTGCAGTTCCATCCCGAAAAATCCGGCGCAGCCGGAGCGCAGCTGCTGCAGAACTTCATCGCGCTGTAGCGTTTAAGAGGTGAACCCCTATGATCATCCCGGCAATTGATTTAATCGACGGCAAGGTAGTGCGCCTGCAGCAGGGCGACTTTGCCCGCAGGACCGAGTTTTCCTTTGATCCCTTGGAGCGCATTAAGGATGCGGCCGCCGGCGGTGCGCAGCTGATGCATATCGTCGATCTGGACGGCGCGAAGGATCCTGCAAAGCGTCAGCTCTCCCTTATCGCCAAATTGGTTAAGGCAAGCCCGCTGCCCATTCAGACCGGCGGCGGCATCCGCACCGAAGCTGACGTCAAGTCGCTGCTCGATTTGGGCGTTGAGCGCGTGGTGGTAGGATCTGCTGCCATCCGTGATCCGGCTTTCGGCTGTCATCTGCTGGACGCTTACGGCCCGGAGCATATTACCCTGGCTCTTGATGTCAGCATTATTGACAGCGTGCCCTACGCCGCCGTGCACGGCTGGCAGGAGCGCAGCCAGCACACCCTGTATGAGCTTATCGAGCTGTTTCTACCGCACGGCCTCAAACATGTGCTCATTACTGATATCAGCAGGGACGGCATGATGGCCGGGACTAATACCGCGCTCTATCATGACTGCCATGAAAAGTATCCGTCTTTAGACATCATCGCCTCAGGAGGCATTTCCTCTTTAGAGGATGTTGCGGCCGCCGCCCGTGCCGGGGCCGGTTCCGTGATCTTAGGCCGCGCTCTGCTGGAGGGGCGTTTCAGCGTAAAGGAGGCTGCCGCATGCTGGCAAAACGCATAATTCCCTGTCTTGATGTCCGCGACGGCGTCGTGGTTAAAGGCGTACAGTTCAAACATCATGAAGTGATGGGCGATATCGTCTCTTTAGCCGCCCGCTACGCCGCAGAAGGCGCAGATGAGCTGGTGTTCTACGATATTACCGCCTCCGCCGAAGGCCGGCGCGTCGATAGATCCTGGATCGCGCGCGTAGCCGAGGTCATCAATATTCCCTTTGCCGTAGCCGGCGGCATTAAGAGCGAGGCTGACGCACAGGAAATCCTGGCCTACGGGGCCGATAAGATCTCCATCAATTCGCCGGCGCTGTCAGATCCGGACTTAATTACCCGCCTGTCGGATCGCTTCGGCGTGCAGTGCGTGGTGGTGGGCATCGACAGCTATTTTGATGCTGCAAGCGGGGTTTATCAGGTCAAGCAGTTTACCGGCAGCGAAAAGAGCACCGTCACCACCCGCTGGCAGACCTTAGACTGGGTGGCGGAAGTGCAGCGGCGCGGCGCCGGTGAGATCGTCCTTAACATGATGAATCAGGACGGCATGAAAAACGGATATGATTTAAAGCAGCTCAAGGCCGTGCGCGAGATCTGTCAGGTCCCGCTGATTGCCTCGGGCGGTGCCGGCGCGATGGAGCATTTTTATGATGCCTTTGCCGTCGCCGATGCCGACGGCGCGCTGGCCGCTTCCGTCTTTCACAAGCAGATCATTGCGATCCCGGAACTCAAGCAGTATTTAAAGGAGAAAGGAATTGCCATCCGTACGTAAATTCTGTAACGGCTTCAAGTCCGTTGACGAGCTGGATTTTGCCAAGGGCGGCGGCCTGCTGCCTGCCATCATTCAGCATGTGCAGACAGGTCAGGTGCTGATGCTGGGCTATATGAATAAGGAGTCTTTAGAAAAAACCCTGGAGACCGGCCTTGCTACCTTCTACAGCCGCGATCGGCAGAAGCTGTGGACCAAGGGCGAGGAGAGCGGGAATTTCCTGCACGTCCGTGCCATGACCTGCGACTGCGATAACGACACCCTGCTGGTGCTGGCGCTGCCTGACGGCCCCACCTGCCACAAGGGCACGGTGAGCTGCTTTGACGCCTCTCCCTTTGCCGACGCCACTGCCCGTTATCTCTTAGCCCACAAGGAGCATGAATTATGAGTGCAGCTGCCGCCCCTGCAGTCAAGCCGGACGTCAATACCCATATCGGCCTTGAGACTGAGACCGTCGTCATCTTCTGCGTCCTGGCCCTGATCGCCTTCTGTATCGATATTTGGGCCCATCGCTCCGACAAGCCGATTGCCTTAAAACAGGCCATTGGCTGGACCGTTTTTTGGATCTGCGTAGCCATGGGCTTTGCAGTGTTCTTAAACTTTCACTTCAACGGAGCTGTAGCCTCGCTGTTTTTAGCCGGCTACCTCTTTGAACAGGCGCTCTCGGTGGATAATCTCTTCGTGATGATGGCCATTTTCGCCTGGTTTAAGATCCCGGACATCTACTGCCACCGCGTGCTCTACTGGGGCGTGCTGGGCGCAATCATCTTCCGTCTGATCTTCGTGCTCATCGGCACCTCACTCTTTGCCCTGGGGCCGTGGGTGGAGCTTATCTTCGCGCTCTTAGTGGCAGGATCCGGCCTGATGATGCTTAGGAAAAAGGACGGCGGTGAGGATGAGCATGCAGATTTCTCCTCACACTTTGCCTACAAGGCCGTGCGCTTCTTCATACCGGTATTCCCGCGCCTTGTGGGGCACAATTTCTTCATCTCCAAAGCTCATGTGGAGGAGGAGCTCAAGAAGCCTGAGAACGCGGGTCTGACCTTAAAACGTCATGGTCCGTGGTTTGCCACCCCGCTGTTTTTATGTCTTGCCATCATCGAGACTACCGATGTGATGTTCGCTTTTGACAGCGTGCCGGCCGTGATCGCCGTCAGCCGCGAGCCGCTCATCGTCTATTCGGCGATGATCTTTGCAGTGCTGGGGCTGCGCTCGATGTACTTCGTGCTCGACGCCATGCGCCAATACCTCATCCATCTGGAGAAAGCGGTAACCGTGCTGCTGTTCTTCATCGCCTTCAAGCTCGCCGCCGGAGCTTCGCTGCATTTATTCGGCTTTGGGATCGATATCAGCGTCTATACCTCGCTGGCAGTTATTGCAGTGATCCTGGGCTTAGGCATTGCGGCAAGCTTCATCTTCCCCGATAAGAGCCGCAAAGCTTAACTGCCCAAAACGGCGCGCTCAGTTCAAGCTAAGTCTGCAGTGCTAAAATTGCTGCAGACTGTAAAACTAATAGAACTGTCATGCGCAATCAATCACAATCATCTCTCGCCCAGCGGCTGGCCGCTGCTCCCGGGCGCACTATTTTGCTTTTCATCCTCGCGCTTTTGGCGCTTTATGCCTTAAGCCTGTCCTGGACGGAACTGCCGGGCACGCTTAAAGGAGGGATCCGCGAAGTGCAGTTTGTCAGCGGCGCACTGGCCTATATCCTTGCCGCCCTGATGGTCATCACCGCTGCCAGGCCGCGTTTTTTAGAGCGACTGATACCGCTCGATCGCTATTATCTCTGGCACAAGGATCTGGGCCTTGCCTGCATCATTCTGGTCTGCATCCACTTTTTTGCCAAGGATATCGGCAGTACCATTCTGCCCATGTTCTTTACCTTTGAGCCGGCGCCGCCGCGCACCGGCGGAAGCTCGGGCGGATACAGCCTGCGCAGGTTCGCTGAAGATACGGGGCTGTATCTGACCTATTTATCCTTAATACTGGTGCTGTTAACCTTCATTAAGACCCTGCCATACCGGCTGTGGCAGCGCACACACCGCCTGTTCCCGGCGATCTTTATCCTGATGATCCTGCACTGTCTGGTCTTAACCGAGAACTATCAGTTCTCAAATATCTTAAGCTGGGTATACATCATCTTCATGCTGACCGCACTGCCTTTTGCCGTGCTCTCCTTATTAGGCCGGTCCGGCAGCAGCTCCAGCCATCCCGTCACGGTTGCAGATCTTAAAGTCTCACCTGATTATCTGACCTTAAAGCTGCAGGCCCCGGACGCGCTCTGTCAGCCCGGACGCTTTTTGCTGTTAAAACTGCCCCATGAAAATCCCCATCCCTTTACCATCGCAGCGGCAGAAAACGGCGTGCTGACCTTAAAGATCAAGAACAGCGGCTGTATTGCCGACAAGGTGCAGAACTTAGCGCAAGGGGCGCAGCTTAGCGCTGAAGGCCCGTACGGGCGAGAATGTTTTATACTGCCGCAGGCAGGTGAACAGGATTTATGGGTGCTGCAGGGATCCGGCATGGCACAGTTAAATCACGCTTTAAACTTATTAGAGCGCGAGCCGCTGCCCGGAAAGGTAACGCTCCTGCTCTTAATCCGCTCTGCGCAGGACAGCATGTATCAGGAATTGAAAACGCGCTTAGATCAAGCTTTAGAGCGCTGCGGCGATAAACTGCAGCTGATAGTACACTGCTCAGCGGTGCAGGGGCGCATTAAAGCGCAGCAGCTTTGCGCCTTGAGCAGCCAGGCAGATCGTATCGCCTGCTGCGGCAGCTCTGCTCTCAAGGCGCAGCTGCGCCGCGGCTTTATCAGCTCTGGAGGCAAGCCCTGCTGCTTTAAAGCGGAATATACCGCTTGGCGCAGCTTCAAGCCCTTTAACTAATTTCAGCGTGTGCGGCATTTTAAGATCTATTTAACAGCTTCAGACCAGCATCTTTGCAACACCAATTCGCTGCAGCTGAATCCTGTACCTGACTGCAAGCGGCGGCGCTGCACTGCAAGGGACCGGCTGCGGCAGGAACTGCAGCCGGCGCGCATCTGCCGCTTACTGTTGCCTGAAAGTCTATTTCAGATCGGCGAAAAGCAGCTCTGCTGCGGCGGCAATCATTTTGACCGCACCTTCTACTCCGAAGCGCTGACTGTCGATCATCAGCTGCCGGCGATCGGCATTATGCCCAAAGAATTTGCGGTAATCACTGCGCTGCCCATCCACCCGCTTTAAGGCAGCTGCTGCATCTTCGGCATCTAAATTGTAGAATTGCTGAATGTTCTTAAGCCGGTAAGCAAAAGGCGCAAAGATATAGACATTGAGCACATGAGGGAAATCAGCAAGCACCGCATCTGCGCTGCGCCCTAAGATCAAGCAGGAATGATCCTGCGCGTGCTCCCGGATGATCTCCTTTTGATGGCGGAAAATCTCCTGATTTAAGTCATAGGAGTTCAGGTTAAACAGCATCTTATTGCGCTCCCAGAACTTCTCTCCATGCTTATGATGCTCGTCAATATGCTCCGCCCCAATGCCGCTTTTCTCGGCAATCTGCTCCATGATCTTTTTATCTAAGTACTCAATCTGCAGCAGCTCCGCAGTTTTCTGCGCAATGAGCTGCCCTTGACTGCCGAATTGGCGACTTAAAGTTATAACGTAAGACATCTCGAACTCCCCAGAGACTGATCTTATTTCAGCTTGCGCCATCCGGCCGCAATTTTCTATGACCCCGCCCGCAAAAAACTTGGTTTGCACACCTTTTTTTGGCATAATTGCGGCTTTGCGCAGATTTCCCCCAGCTTTTGAGGAAAGTTTAATGTTTAACCGCAATCCGCTGCTCAACTTTATCATTCGCTCCCTGCTTTCGGGCTTTTTAATCGGCTTCGGCTGCTTGGTCTTAGTAGTATGCGAGAACCGCTATGTCGGCTCCTTCCTCTTCGCCTTAGGCCTGCTCACCATTCTCACTAAGGGCTACTATCTCTACACCGGCCGCGTGGGCGACTGGGTTCCCAGCGCTACGCTGCCGCTGCTGGCCATGTTCTGCTTTAATGCCATTGGCGCAGGACTGTGCGCATATCTCTTTACCTTTACCCGCCTTGATGTCAGCGCAGTTCAGCCCTTAGCTGCCGCCAAGCTCAATGACAGTCTGCTCTCGGTCTTTATTCTGGCCATAGGCTGCGGCGCGATGATGCATCTGGCCGTATTCAATTTCAAGCAGGAGCGCCATCCGCTCTACGTCATCATGCCCATCATGTTCTTCATCTTATGCGGCTTTGAGCACTGCGTTGCCAATTCCGGCTATTTTGCCATGGCTAAGGTGCCTTTAAGCCTGGATCTGTTCGTGCGCTTAGGCTTGATGGTTTTAGGCAACGCCATTGGAGCTTTGATTTTTACCAAGCTCATTACCGTGCCCATCGGCCGGCAGCACCAGGAGGAGCAGCAATAAGCCTGCAGCTTTAAAGTTTCAGGACTGGTGATCGAGCAGGCCGATATTGCGATCGCGAAAGACCCGCTTGCCGTTGACCACTGCGCTGATATAGCCTTCCACTAAGGCTTTAACCCCGCGATCGTAATAGCCTGAGATCTCCACCATATAAAGATTGCCAGGCTCTCCTACCCATACTAGATGACTGCCGCTGCCAGGACAGGCGGCGGTGTAAAAACCGGTCCCTACCCGTACTTTAGCGCTGCAGCTGCGCTCTTTAATTACTCCGTCAGCGTAGGCGGCCGCATCCTGCCCATGCGTGCGGCTGGTATAAGTAATGCGCACTTCCGCGCTGGGCGCGCCCGCATCTTCCATCCCCAAGCGCTCGCGATAAGACGCCGGCAGCGGCGGTGCCGTATAGATCACTGATGTGCCGTCAATGCGCTGCGTCCACCCATCCGGCACTGGCGGAAAGGGCACGATCTCTACCTGTGCCGATGCCTGCGCCAGAATATGTTCAGCGGCAGCGCTCTGCGCATCATTGGGCGCGCTCCCAGCCAGCACCGCATCCATCGCCGCTCCGGCTTCGGAGCGCTCACTCTCATCTGATCCAAAAATGGAGTTATACAGATTTTTAATAGGCGCACAGCCGCCTGCCAGGAGCGCAGCGGCAGCTAAGACGGTGACGGTACGGGGGATGATCTTCACGCTAATGCCTCGATTTTCTCTGTCAGCTGCCTTTTGGCCGCCTCAATCTCATTGACCCGGCAGAACTCAGCAAAAAACTCTGCTGCCTGCGCATCGGATCGGCGTACAAAGCCTAAGAACTGCTTGACCCGATCCAGCTGCGATTTGACCGCAAAATGATACTGATCCAGCAGCGTAAACAATGACAGCGCCAGCTTGAGCTTTTCCTGCAGAGGCAGAGGGGCTGCCCCCTGCTTCAGCATGCGGCCCAAATTGGGCTCAGTTAAGGCCGCGCGCCCCGCCATCAGGCGGGTGCAGCCGGTTTGCTCCATGCAGTGCTGAGCGCTTTCTGCATCTACTATATCACCGTTTGCAACCAAGGGGATCCCGGAGGCCGCCTCATGCAGCGTCCCGATCACATCCCAGTGCAGACTGTCTTTGCGGTAGAGCTCTTTGCGCGTGCGCGCATGAATGATGATTTCATTAAGGCCAGGCACGGCGGCAGCCCGCACTAAGTCAGGCGCTTCAGCAGGATCAGCAAAGCCCAGGCGCATTTTGACTGATAAAAAGATGCTCTGATCCAGAGTCTCGCGCACAGTTGCCGTAATCCGGCGGATCAGCTCAGGCTCGCGCAGGAGCATCGCCCCGGCGTGGTGGACAAAGCGCGACGGGCAGCCGAAATTCAGGTCAATGCCGCGTGCGCCTAATGCTGCCGCGCGCTGAGCGCTCGCAGCCATCATTTCAGCATTATCGCCTAAAAGCTGCACCCGCACCGGAGTGCCGTCGGCGGTACAGCAGTCCTCTTTAAGTTCCGGAACCTCACGCAGCAGGGTTTTAGCCGGAAGCGGCACATCAGTAACGCGGATAAATTCGGAAAAGCATTCATCATAGCAGCCCTGCGCGCACAGCATGTGCCGCAGCGGCGGATCGCATACCCCCTCCATCGGGGCTAAATAAACTTTTTCAGGTACTGTCATGTTGCTGTATTTGTATTGCTTAATTGCTGAATTATATAGGCCGGCGCAAACTCTAGCACAAAAAGCCCGCCGGCGATACCAAGACTGCTGCCTGCAGCAGCGTTTCTTAATGCTCACACAAGAGCTTGAGCAAAGCGGTGAAATGCTCTGCACCGCTCTCTGCGCCAGGCTTTCCCCTTACGCAGGGCCGCCGCCGGCAGGTTTCAGCAAAACTGCGCCCTGCCGGATGGTCATTTGAGCTGTGCTACAATAATGTGAAGTTTAATTAAGGATATCTTTATGCTTATTGCCACCCACGACGGCACATTTCACGCCGACGAAACCACGGCCTGCGCCATTTTGACCTATCTTTACCCCAACAGCTCAGTGATCCGCAGCCGCGATCTGCAGGAGCTGGAACAGGCAGACATTATCCTTGATGTCTCCGGCATCAATGATGCCAAGCATTTTGATCATCACAGTAAGGATTTTACCGCAGCCCGCCCTAACGGCATTGCCTACGCTACCGCAGGCTTAATGTGGGATAAATTCGGCCGGCAGTTTTTAGAGCATATTGCCGCACAGTATCAGCTTGACGTCAGCGCACAGATCATTGAGAGCGCTCAGCGGCGCATCGATAAGGAGATGATGGAGCTGATTGATCTTAACGACAACGGACAGCTGACCTCATACTTAACCGCCAAATGTCAGCCTCGGACTGCCGGAGAAACTGCCATTTTCAATGAACTCAATGAGTTCTATCAGCACGATCCCAACATTCCATACATAGTCGCGATGCAGAATCTGCCTGCCGCCGGTCCTGCCGAGCAGCAGAAGGCCTTTTTAAGCACTGTAAAGATGCTGCGCAGCATTTTAATCAGCACCGCAGTCAATGCTCTCACTACCGAGACCGGCATTGCGAAAGTGCTCACCCTCTATGACGGCGGCCCCCTGCTGATCATGCATGAGAAACTGCCGTGGAGCGCAGCGGTACTGGATAATTTAGAGCACTTTAAAGCCTGCAGCCTTGCCATTTACCCGGACAGAAAGCGCGGCTGGCGCGTGCAGTCGCTGCCGGTATCGGCCGGCGAGCGCTTTAAAAATCGCGTCACTGCGCCTGAAAACTGGCGCGGACTGGACTTTGCCGCCCTGGATGCCGCATGCGGCCTGAATGGGACCATCTTTGTACACAAAAGCGGCTTTACCGGCGGCGCTTTAGAGTTCGATACGACCGTGCAGATGGCCAAATTATGGCTGGAGCAGGGCGTATGGGATCCGCGCTTTGCCCCGCAGCAGGCCTGAGAGTTAATTAATATTTATCTGCGCCTTGCCGTTATTGGCGCTGGTGCGCACAAAGCGCACCGTACGCGTCGCCTCCGGCACGCCCTCATCCTGGGCATAATAGAAGGAGGTCTCGGCGCCAGCCAGCGCAATGCCGCGCGGATCGGAAATCGCGCGGCCGCTTTCGAGCTCTGCGTACAGATAATAGACATCATTATCAGAATTGACGTCGAGCACCCCGCTGCTGTGCGCCGCCGCGTTATACCAGCCGTCCACCACCCAGCGCTGCGTGCCGCGCTCTAAATAGGAAAAGGCAAAGACCGCCTCGGCGCTGCTCTTATTATTAATAGTAATTTCCAGCGCCTGCACGCTCTGAGCCGCCATTCCCAGCGCCAGCGCCATGGCAAGTCCCGCCTGCTGCATAACCTTGAGCATCTTCAACACCTCATAACCCCTAAGCTATAAATCTGCCGCCCTTGCCGTTTTCATCCTCTTTAACAGGCTCCTGCCGCTCAGTGCTGCTTTGACTGTTCTGCGGCTGCGCGGCCCCTGCATCAGGGCTCTCGCCCGCATCTGCCGCTCTGCGCGCCTCCTTAATCTGCGAGGAGGCCAGCTGCTCGACCGTACGGCGCAGATCCCGGCCGAAGAAGAAGGCATAGATCAAAGGCAGCACCAGCAGGAGCCCGAAGGAAATGGGCAGATATATAAAAAACTGCAGCACCAAAAACAGCGCGCAGATGGTATTGGCGTAAGCCATCAGCCGCAGGCACTGTCCAAAGCTCAAAAGCAGGCGGTAAGCAAAATAGAATAAAAACTTGGCCGCCAGCGCCGTTACCAAGGTATTAAAGGCCAGCATGGAGAAGAAATAGGCTGCTACTGCCGGCCAGAAGGCCAAAAGCGATGAGTTCAGCACCTGCTCTAAGGCGGCAGCTGCCTGATAAGGCTCAAAATCGGCATTGGTAGAGAAGATGGAGCTCCACGGCAGCTGATTGACCTCCCCTCCGGCGCGGATGATCAAACTCTGAGCAGTAAGCTCCAGGGGCGCGGATGAGAGATCGGCATCGAGCGGCGCGCCGGTCGGGTTATAGACCATTACGAGCTCGCCCCTGCTGTTGCGGATGGCAGCCGTATCAGCGGCCCCGGACTTAGGACTTAAAGTGCCGGAGGCGCTTATAAAGCTCGGCGGGATCTGGGCTACCAGTTTGGAGACTTCATAGCCTTTGAAGATCTGCACGACTTCGTAAACCTTAAAAGTCGCAGGCAGCGCCAGCACTAAGGATAAAAACACTAAATAAGCAAAGCCTGTACCGCGTTTGCCCAGCACGCTTAAATAAAAATTCTTGGAAAACAGCGCCAGCAGCGGCAGTTTAAGCCAGCGCAGCAGTTTGTCCGGCATGTTTTAATCTTTTTACTAATCCGTTTAACTTAAGGTTAATGCGCCTCAGTATAACAACAAAAAGCCCGCAGCCGAAAGCTTACCCGGTCTGCCCTAAAATCAGCCGGCACTGCTCGGGCATCACCGGTTTGACCTTTTTGCGCGGTGCGGCAGGCGCAGCTTTGGGATCCGGCGGCAGAAACCATGACTGCAGCTCTTCGCCGCAGCCAGTGCCCTCAGGCACCGCCGCCTGAGTTTTGCAGTACGGGCTGTCGGCCGGACAGCGCAGACGCACATGCATGTGAGCGCGATGGCCGAACCACGGGCGCAGCTTTCCCAGCCAATCATTATCCGGCGCATTACCGAAAATGCGGCACATTCCCTCTTTAATGCGCGGAGATACAAAGATGCGCTCAACTCTCTCGTCCTGGGCGGCTAAATATATGAGCTTTACGCGCTGCTCATCAAAATTGGCGGTCAGCCGGCCGTTTTTAACTAAATAAAACTGTGCCGGAGTCGTGCGTTTTTTCTGAGGCAGATCAGCGGCAAAGCCGAAGGGAATATCGACATCAAGGCCTATCATGTGGCTGGCGTGATTGGATCCAGCATACGGGCCGCCGCGGCGCTGGGACAGATCCCCTATCACTACCGCAGGCAGCCCGGCATCTGCAGCGCGCTGAATAAACTTGTGCAGATAATCGATCATCATGGGATGGGCAAAGCTGCGCCCTTGGCCCCACTGCTGCGTCACATAATGCGCACCTTTGGCCGGCAGCTGCACGCTGCCGCTCATGCATCCCATATTGTAGGAGCCGTAAATTTGATACTCACTCTGGGAGGCGGCAGCAGCGCTGACACCTAAAACAGCCAGCAGTGCTGAACCGGCAAAAACCGCCTTTAACCTGCAGAACATAAAATTCAACCTAAAAATTAAAAATGCGCGACAGCAGCGAGCTCTTAGTCTTTTCCTGCACGTCAATTTCCACCGACATGGTCTGGAAAGTAAAGGCATTGTGGTACGCGCCGTCCGGGTTTTGGTTGACAGCCTCCACCGTTTCAACTAAATGGCGCTTAAGCTCACTCTTCCAGGGCCTGCTTTCATTGGCTATAAGCTCGCGCACGAAGGTGCGGCTGCGGGTCAGTTCACGATCCTCGCCGGGCATTTCTCCACGCTTGAGCTCCTGCCAGTCAAAGCCGGTGATGTATTCAATCCAGCGGCGCAGCGGTCCCGGGGTCCACACTTCGGCAAAAGGATCCTGCACTTCGCGAATAAAAGCACGGAAGAGCTCATTGACGTAATCGACGCACAAAGCGCGATCATGCTCAGGACCTGCTATTTCATAGCGCCGATAGAGCACCCCCTCATTGTGACGGCTGATTTCCTTAAAGCAGCGCTGAGCGCAGCCGTTGGGCTTGGCATAATGAAACTCCAGGCTGCTTTCTCTATCCTGACTGTACTTTTTATACAGCACGTCAAAATCATAATGCTCAAAATTCGAGCGCGCCTGCTCGCCCATCACCGCGTGAATGATGGATTTGAGCAGCGTGCGCTTCTGCTCGCTGTCAAGAAAATCGTCCAGATGCCCGATAATAAAGAATGAAAAGTCATCGGTAATTGCAGAGGGCAGCGCGCTGTATTCCCCATTCTTTAAGGCAATCTCGCAGGCATAATCGGTCTTGTGATCATAGATGGCATAGAAGATCAGCACCCACAGCTTCATCTGCATGGACAGCACTTTATTGAAAATAAGATCTGCCATGCTGTTGACCTTGGTGCTGAGCGTACTGGCCGAGCGGCTCTGCCTTCTGCGGAAGATCCAGTCGTGGCCGAAAACCTGCAGCTGCCGCCAGTCTAAATAATCCGGCAGCGCATCGGAAAAAACGCTTTTAAGCACCGCCGGCTGCACCTGCGCAAAGCTCTGCGCCCGGCTTAAAGCCTCCAGATAATCCTCGCGCACGTCGGCCAAAGGCCACACCGGGCTGAAGTAGATGCCGCTGATGGCCTCCTGCTTGTGCCGGCGGCTCTGCTTATAATCATCTAAATAGCACCAAATCGCAATCAAAGACTGCAGACGGCACAGGAGCGCCGTATAGCAGGTATTGGAATTATCGCTGTCGGCAAGACCGATGTAGTTGAGCATCTGACTGGGCTTTAGGAGCTTTACTGCAGTTTCATTGCCCTTGTGCACTTCAAGCCAGGTTTCGACTATACCGTGCACATCATGTGCGCTGCGCACAAAGGTCTTAAAGGGCTCTAACTGCGGGTTAAAGCAGATCACGCTTTTATCTTTCAAAAAGTCGCGCAGCTCCAGCTCCTGCAGCGTCGGCAGCGCCTTGCCGCGCGCACCTTGGAAAAACTCGCGGTGAATGCCCTGACCGTAAGCGTTCGACCAGCGCACCCGCATCGGGGCAGCCGGCTGAATAAAAGTGTGCAGAAATACCGATGGCCGGCTCTCACCGGGGACATAGCGCAGTACTCCGATCTCCAGCGCCGTTTCCGGCTCGCCTTCATTGGGGAGATAGAAGTCTAAAAAATACAGCGTCCGAGCAGCCATAGCCGCGCCTTAGTAAATCTCCGCCGGTGCAGCTGGGGCTAATAAATCAGCATCGCTGCCGACAATCGCAGCTCCGCCGTTGGCGCTCTGATCGACCGGGGTAATATAGGTAGAATTATTGGCCGCCGGAGTGTTGTAGACCGGAGCCGTGGCCGCGCCGGTATTGACATCCACGCGCCGCACATTAAGGCTTTCACTGGACTGCGGCTTTTCGGTCAGAATGGCTTCATTGGTCATGTAGTCAAAAATGGTATAGACCTTGCGCACGCCGTCGGTGGAGGCAGCTAAATTGACTGCGCGCTTGGCCTCATCGGGATTGACGAATCCCATTAAGAACACTTCGCCGTTCTCAGTCACTACCTTAAAGCGCGAAGAGGAGATGCCCTTGCCGAAAAGCAGCTTGCTGCGCAGCGCCGAGGTGATATAGGCGTCGCTGGCCTGTACGCTCATCGATACCGGCTTTTGATTGGTTACGTAGTTGTAGATCTGGCGCACATAATCATGGGTACGGATCTGGCTGATGCACCAGTTCAAATAATCCTGATTGGTGGTCTGGCCGGTAAGCAGCACGTTGCCGGACATCGAATAGATGGAAACCTTAAAATCTTCCTTGCCGGATAAGAGCTTATTGGAATAAAGCACCTCATTGCCTTCCTGCTCAATGGTCTCGTCGTACATCATGGTATTGACGGTGCGGCTGTCTGAGGCCACCACTGCACCGGCGGTACCGGAAGCCGCGCCGACCATCACGGCCGCACAGCCGGAAAACAGCACGGCCAGCGCGCCGCAGCCTGCGGCTAAAAGTAAACTTCTGCGTAAAGCATTCATAAAAGCCCCCAAAGGCCGGTTGCGGCCCGTCCATAGCCAAATATAGTGCTCAAGATTATAGCGTCAAACCGCGTGCCGCGCTATGCAGGTGCCAAGAGGAAATTCAGGGGCCGAATAAAAAAAAATCCGGCGAGGCATTGCACCGCACCGGAAACAATCAAACAAACATAAGGAGTGGCAGTATTATAGCAAAGTCTGCACAGCAAAGTGATCGATTTTTCGCATATTTCTGCCGTTTGTGCCGGCAGGCAGCGGCTTATCAATCCGGCATCACCGGGTAAGGCGGATCTCCCAAATCAAATGCGTCGTGTTTTTCCAGACAAATCTGCACCAGGAGCGGCAGGATCTCCGCCATAATGCGGCAACCGTCCATGACCTGCGCCCGGTTGACGCTGCCACCGTAAGTAGATGATCCATGAACCAATTGATTGCGTACGGTATAAAGCCGGTCAAATAAGAGCCCCAGCAGCAGCGTGCTGTTTTGATGGGAAAGCGCGCTCTGTACCAGACGCTGATTTTCCTGCCCCAGCTCCTCCATCGCCTTACAGTCGATGCTGCCCTGCTGATAGAGCCAGTAATTGCGGCTGGTAAACTTATTGAACAGGAATACGCGAATACTCTGCGAAAAAGACTGCCACAGCGCGTGATAGAGCAGCTGACTGCTGTCTGCCGCGCAGATCTGACTTAAAAAGTACTTAAAGCCGCTGCGGCTGCTGCCGACAGCCTCGGCGGGAAGATCATCGCTTGCCGGGCGGATCTCCCGGCCGTACAGCGCATTAAACGAAATCCAATAGGAGATATAGCGCAGATCATAATCCTCACCGAGGCTGTCAGCCTTTTTCAGCCAGCTTAAGCTGCGGTGCAGCCGCAGACGCAGATTCTCCGGGAAGTCCGCGCGCAGCTGATGGTAGAGCGCATCCAGCTGTGCGGCAGTTAAGGCTGTGACAGCCGGCGCCTTCTGCTCCATCTCCACCTCCTTTTTTAAAGTCAAAACAGCTAATCTCAGAGAGATTATAAGCCCTCTTCTGCTCCCCAGCGGGCAAAAAGAAAGCGGACGGCGCCTGAAGTCAAGAGCTGCCGCGCGGGCAGCAAAGCCCTCATCGGATCAGCGGCATTTGCGCTGTGCTTTTAAGCTTATCTGAGTTATTGCAGCACCGGCTGTTTTAAAATTTCTATTCACTTGCAGATTGAGCACTAAAATACGTCATTCTATTTGATCTGCTTCTGTATTTTTTATGGTTAAAGGGCCTTGCAGATCACAATCTCTTTCAGCCTGCAGACTATAATTTTCTTCAATACATTGACATACTTGCCTGCCGCTGGTGCCGATGCGCCGGCGGCGAGGCCTCAGAGGGGATAACCATGAGCTTTTTTGCCAATCTTAAAACCCGCGCCAAGCTGCTGCTCTGCTTTAGCGTCGTGCTGCTGCTGACGCTGCTGGTAGCCGGCACCTCGGTAAAATCTAATATTGAGAGCATCGACGCGGCGCAGAATATCGATACCATTTTGACCCGCTCCTACGGGCGCGTGAACAGCACTCAATCGGCGCTGCTGAACGCCAATATCCTGGCCATCCGCTATTTAAACCCTTGGGATCAGTCGATGTCCATGGAGGAATTTGATAAGCAGATCAATACGCTGCTCACGCAGGTGCGCGAGGCTGTCGCCGTAATGAATGAAAATAAGATCGGCGATCTTGATTCCTCTCCGGCCTATAAGCAGGATGTGCTGAACGTCAAAAAGTCGGTGGCCGATTTCCTCAAGCTTTACGATGAAACCATTCCGCCGCTTCTGGCAAGCAATCAGCGCACTGAGGCCATGAATCAATTTTTAACCGTGGTCTTCCCGGCCGCTATTGAGAGTCTGACCTTCTACCGCAATTTAATTGACGAACAGATTGAAATCACCAAGAGTCTGGCTGTGGCCGGCGCAGATCCCACCATGCTCTATATTGGACTTACCTGTGCAGCCGCTGCCGTGATCATCGGTATTGCCATTGCCATCCTGCTGTCAAACTACATGGCTCGAACCTTAAAGGAGCAGATTGAGCTGATGAACGCCATTGCCGCAGGCGATCTCACCGTGGACGTAAAGGTCGATACGACCGATGAGTTCGGACAGAGCAAGGCGGTGCTGCAGCAGATGAAGACCTCCTTAAACCGCTCCATCAGCAATGTGATCAGCGAGGCCAATGCCCTGCAGCAGTCCTTAATCAATCTGCAGAGCGTCACCGATCAGATCGTGGATCAGACCAGTCAGGCGGAAAATCAGTCGGTCACTGTGGCGGCCGCTTCTGATGAGATGGTCTCCACCACGCAGGAAATTGCTAAAAACTGCGAAGGCGCTGCCGCCTCTTCTGAAAAATCCAAGGACATTACGTCCAACGGTGTGGATAAGGTGCGCGCCGCCGTGCATCAGATTCAGGATCAGAGCGAGCACACCAAGGAAAATGCCGTCAAGATTGAGAGCCTTGCGCAGCAGAGCAATCAAATCGGCTCTATCGTCAACACTATTGAAGAGATTGCAGCGCAGACCAATCTGCTGGCCCTCAATGCCGCTATTGAAGCGGCTCGCGCAGGTGAAGCCGGACGCGGCTTTGCGGTGGTGGCAGATGAAGTGCGCGCGCTGGCCTCGCGTACCGCCGCCTCAACGCAGGAAATTGCCAAGATGGTCGGCACCATTCAGAACGAAGCGGCAACCGCTACCGATTCCATCAATGAAAGCGTAGAGAATATGGATAAGGTAGCTGCAGACGCCAGCCAGATTGAGGCTATTCTGCAGGAGATTATTCAGCATGTCTTAGAGGTCAACGGCCAGATCACGCAGATCGCCACCGCAGCCGAAGAGCAGACCACGGCCACCTCCGAGATCTCCAGCAATATGCAGAGCGTCACCCATGTGGCGCAGGACATCTCCAGTCAGGCCAAGCATGCGCACGAGAGCTTAGGCGATCTGCATCAGGAGCTGGAGGGACTGAAGACAGATCTGTCCTTCTTTAAGTTAAGCGCAGTTTAGACTCTTATTTAAGCCTAACTGAGCTTATCTGATAGAAACCGCAGCATTGCTGCGGTTTTTTATGCCTGCCGCTCCCAGCGGGCGCTGAGCACATCGAGAAGGGCCGTAAAGACGTATTTAGCCGGGCGGCTGCCGCTGGAGCCGCTCTGTTCCGAAAAGAGCCCCGCATCCACGAGGCTGTCTAAAAACAGACGCACCGAGCTGCGCGCTACATTGAAATGCTTAAACAAAAGCGGACTGGAGATGCCGCCGTTTTTGAACATTGCTGCGGCAAAGGGCTGAAAGATTTTATCTGACACCGCATTTCGCCCGGCTGCCTGCAGCCGCCGGTAGAGATCTTCAAGCTGTGGCAGCACTGCGGTATTGGCCTGCATGGTAATGGCAGTCTGACGCAGGAAGTACTCGCACCAATCATTAATGCCCGCGCCGTAGCTGCTGTAGAACTGCTTGTGATAGCGTCCGCTGTTGCAGAACTGGCGGCTGAGATACAGAGCGGGATGCCGCATTACCTTTAAATGCCACGCCGCAATGACGGTGAGCTGACGCACTAAGCGTCCGGAGGCAAGGGCGGCCGGCTGCAGGCGATAAAACTCTGACTGCAGGAGGGCCAGCTTCAATAAAGGATGAATATCCTGATTATCGATAAACTGCAGCCATAAATTGAGCTCGGACTCGTAGCCTTTAAAGCGCACCAGCTGCGGAGACTGCAGCGAGACAAAGAAATCACCGATGAGCTTTAAATTAATCTCCGGGCAGGTGCGGCTCATGATCAGAGCCGGCAGCGCGTTGCGATAAGACAGAATGGATGAAGCGGCGCGCACATCCAGCGGGCTTAAATTGGAGCGATGCGGATCGATGGTGTAGTACATCACCTCTTTAAACTCTACTGACAGACCGGCAAGCGCGGTGGAATATACCGCCTCCTCTAAGGTCAGAGCAGCCATGCACAGCGCTGCATGCGGATATTCATCAATACAGCGATCATGCTGCGTGAGCAGATCCTGCACCTGCGCGGCA
This sequence comes from uncultured Succinivibrionaceae bacterium, assembly GCA_944389865.1. GTDB lineage: Bacteria > Pseudomonadota > Gammaproteobacteria > Enterobacterales > Succinivibrionaceae > Avisuccinivibrio. Next base: position 2,878 of record CALXNX010000033.1, on the reverse strand, counting down.
AGGGTAAGCAGCTGATCCTGTCTGAAAGCGCTGGGAGGGATATTGAAGCTGTACTGCGGCGGACGCGGCTTGGTTCTGAAAGCTTCATCCTCAGGACTGTTTAAAATATTACTATGGTGCATTTTTCCAAGCTTAGCAGCAGCCCTCCGGGCTCTCCTGTCTCCGGCTTGAGAGTGCGCCTCAAAGCTCAGCTCAGCTGCTGCAGATAATTCTGAATTGCCGCCTCGCGGCGGGGTTTTCGTCTTTTTCTTAATGTATATTGCCTTGCCGCCTGCCTCTTTACAAGCTCTAATTTATTAACCTTTTACCCAGATCGCAAAGTGCGGAAAAATTATCAATGCAGCGCAGATTTTAGGCCCAGGCGGCAGACAGCGGTTTGACAAGCGCCGGCGGGCTTTCCTATAATCACTGCTGTTTTAACGGCCGGTGATTAGCGCAGTCAGGCAGCGCATCTGGTTTGGGACCAGAGGGTCGCAGGTTCGAACCCTGCATCACCGACCATCCCGTCCGATATGCTTTTTTTTTCCTCATTGATATTTTCCGCTGAGATCCTGCCTGCAAGCCCTTAATTTATGCGCTTTTTGGCGGTCTTTACCGTTATTCTTTGATCGTCGCTGCAGCTTGTTGTTACCGCACGGATCACCTGTGGATCACGCATTTTGGATCACAGCGCACACAGGGCAAGGTCAACTGGAAGATAAAACTATGTCCCGATAACTCTCGGCACGTTTTTTGATCCGCCCCGCAGGATGCGGATAAAGTGAAAAACAATCTCAGTTTACTCTGCCCTTTTCATTTGACTTTAAAGTCTGTAAAGCAGATCATGATCCGTGCAAGGTGCAGCAAGCACAATACAGAAATACCATCATTTCAAGGAGCAAAAATATGCCTAGCTTAAAAGGTACCCAGACCGAGAAGAACATTTTAACCGCCTTTGCCGGTGAGTCCCAGGCCCGCAACCGTTACACCTATTTCGCTTCTGTAGCCAAGAAGGAAGGCTTAGAGTTAGTGGCTGAGATCTTCACTGAGACTGCCAATCAGGAAAAAGAACACGCCAAGCGTTTATTCAAGTTCTTAGAGGGCGGCGCGGTTGAAATTACTGCTGCATACCCGGCTGGCGTGATCGGCGACACCGCTGCCAACTTAGAGGCTGCTGCCGGCGGCGAGAACGAGGAGTGGACCGATATGTATCCTTCCTTCGCCAAGATCGCCCGTGAGGAAGGCTTCGAGGAGATCGCTGCTGTGATGGAGAACATCGCTGTAGCTGAGAAGCAGCACGAGAAGCAGTACCGCACCCTGTGGAAGAACTTAACCGAGGGCAATATGTTCAAGCGCGGCGACACCGTGGTATGGCGTTGCCGTAACTGCGGCTACATCCACGAGGGCAAGGAAGCCCCGAAGGTATGCCCGGCCTGCAACCACCCTCAGGCTCACTTCGAGATCCTGCGCGACAATTTCTAATCTGCGCTTAAACGGATAAATTAACCATCCCCTGCCCCAAAAGGCGGGGGATGCTGTTTTTATCCCCCCCCCTTTTTTTAACGCTGCTGCAGATGCGCCCTGAACCAAAAATATGAAGATTAAGTTTATCCTCCCCCTCGCCCTGACTGCAGCCTGCTTTGCAGCTGCAGCCGCTGATGCTCCGAAATCCGAGCCTGAGATCACTGAAAGCTATACGTTATCTGAGCTGACAGCGCTCGCCCCGACGCATATAAATGCCCCTGATGTCCCTTACGTGCTGCGCTTTGTGAGGCCGACTGCCCTGCATGAAAGCGTAATCAGCGCGCCGGGGCAGCTGATTGTAAGCTACAGCGGGCTGAATAATCGTCTGCAGGTAATGCTGACCCTGTATACCGATCCGCAGTTTAACCGCGCCATACAGGATTACAGCGCCTTTAAAGAGCTGGCTGTCGGACAATTTGCCGATAAAGCGCACTTAACTGCAGGCCAATATCAGATCATAAGCGAGGACCGCACGCCTGAGGCCTACTCCATTGAGCTTGAGGGCTATCTGCGTAAGGCTGCAGATAATCTGCTCCCGGACATGCACAATGAGCTCTATCAGAAAGTGATCACAAAGGATCAGGTCAGTGCACGGCTTATCTGTCAGGCCCAGGGCACGCAGGCCATGCGCGCAGAGACAGAGGCTGTTTATAAGCAGATCTCCGGGATGTGCAGAGCCATAGCTCAAAGCCTGACCATTGAACGCGCTCCGCAGCCCCAGGATTAGAGAATAAAGGCAAATAACATATAGTTGCACAGCGCGGCATAGAGCGCTGCAACTATGTCATCAGCCATGATCCCGAGGCCCCCGCCAATCTTTCTATCTGCCAGCGATACCGGAAAGGGCTTTAAAATATCAAAGATCCGAAAGAATACAAAAGAGGACACTGCGCCGGTTAAGGCCCAGCCTGCAGGAACTGTGAGAGCGGTTAAAAACATGCCGGCAAATTCATCGATCACCACGCCGCCGTGATCATGCACCCCCATGGCTTGTTCAGCCTTGGAGCAGGCAATGGTTCCTGCCACGCAGGTCACCAGCAGTACCGCAGCAAGCGCCCAGTGCGAGCAGTAAGCGAGCAGAACATAGCAGATAATGCCGGCGGCAAAGGAGCCGCAGGTACCGGGAGCCTTTGGACAGAGCCCGGTGCCGAAGCCTACTGCGATTAAATGCCACGGATTGGCCAAATTGAGCTTTTTGAGCTGCTCGCGCTTTTTCTTAGACGGAGCCTGACAGGCTAAAGGCATAAGATCCTTCCTTAATGGTGCTGAAGAATGTGCTTATTATAAGCGTCAGGTCTAAAAACGGCGAAAGCACTGCGGTGAGGCAGTGCTTTCATAAAAGGGTGAGCCTGGCGATTACCTGCTCTCGCACCGA
>CALXNX010000032.1 GCA_944389865.1 uncultured Succinivibrionaceae bacterium | reverse complement strand
GCCGGAGGTCTTATGGAATAAGGCCTCGTGACTATTGAATGATAGGTGGTTACGGGTTAGGAACTACTAAAGACGGGTTATTGCCCCGGAGATGTTAATGCAGGATCTGCAGCCCTTGCGCGGCGCAGAGCTGTACCGGGGCAATTATCTGAATAGAGAAAGTCAAAAAGCGCATTGCCCAGATGCAGACGGCTGAACTATGGCTAAGGAGAAGAGCCCTGCAGCGGCTGTACCAGCAAAAAAAACGCGCAGTCTGAGACCGCGCGCTGTACTGCTGCCTCGGGCTGCCCGTTCAGCCTGAGGCGGTTTGAGCTGTATCTTTATACGGATTTGGACGGGATCACCAGCGCCGGCAGCTTAGCGCGCTCGGGCCTGAACAGCAGGAACAGCGCCGCACCCAGCACGATCAAGGCTGCAATCGTCCACGGCCCGAAGGGCACCTGCCCTGCTGCCAGACCGCCTAACTGATAGATGACAAGACTCAGGCCGTAAGCCCAGGCTGTCATGTAGCTAATGGCAAAGACGAACATCCGACTGCTGGCCAGCTGCCGCTTCATCGCGCCTAAAGCTGCAATGCAGGGCGTGGAGAAGAGGTTAAACGCCAGGAATGATACCGCTGCAGCCGTCACCGGGAATTCCGTCTGCAGCGCTGCGCTGAGCCCTGCGTCATCTTCAGCCACCGCACCCAGCCCGAGGAGCACCGCTAAAGTGCCGACCACATTCTCCTTGGCAAGCAGACCGGTGAACACTGCCACGGCGCACTGCCATGAGGCAAAGCCCAGCGGAATGAAAATCCAGGCGATGGCCGTGCCGATTCCTGCGAGCATCGACTCCGAGACATCCACCATGCCAAAGCCCTCAGGTCCAAAGCCGAAGCTCGATAAGAACCATACTGCGACCACGACCGAGAAGATGATGGTGCCGGCTTTAATCACAAAGGCGCGGCAGCGCATATAGACCGAGAGCAGCACATTCTTAAGGGTGGGGAGATGATAGTCCGGCAGCTCCAGTACAAAGGGCGATACCGGCTCTTTAAAGGCGCTGCGCTTCTTTAAGATGATGCCGGTCACCGCAATGGAGAGGATGGCCAGCAGATAAACGCCCGGGGCCACCCAGGTATTTCCCGGGAAGAATGCCGCCGCGATCATGGCCAAAATCGGCAGTTTAGCCGAGCACGGCACAAAGGTGGTGGTGATTAAGGTAAGGCGTCTTTCATTGATATTATCAATGGATCGTGCTGCCATTAAGGCCGGCACACCGCAGCCTGAAGCGATCACCATCGGGATAAAACAGCGGCCGGAGAGGCCGAAGCGGCGGAAAATACGATCGAGCACAAAGGCTACGCGCATCATGTAGCCTGACTGCTCCAGGACAGCAAGCAGTAAAAAGAGTACAATCATCTGCGGCACGAAGCCTAAGACTGCGCCCACGCCGCCGATGATGCCGTCAATGACGAGGCCCGACAGCCACTCAGGGGCATTGATGCTCTCCAGCAGTGCCGTCGCTGCATTAACCGCATACTCCCCGAAAATCACGTCATTAGCGTAATCGGTGCCCCAGGTTCCCACAGTGCTTACCGCAAGGTAATAGACTGCATAGACGATGATAGCAAAGAGCGGCAGCGCCAGATATTTATTGGTCACCACATCATCGATGCGCTGTGAGAGCGTGCGCGCCGTTTTGCGCTTGACGACAGTGCAGGCTTTTGTACAGCGCTGAGCAAAAGCAAAGCGCTGCGCTGCCATCAGACTTTCCATGTCATCGTTATAACTGCTTTCTAAGGCGCTGCGCTCGCGAGCGGCTGCGCTTTTGAGCTTTTCATCGGTGAACTCCTCTAAATAGAGGCGATCGCGCTCAAGCAGCGCCAAGGCGGCAAACTCGCGCCCGCACCTGCAGGAGGAGGGCAGCAGTGCCGCAAGGCGCGCTGCAGCCTGATTGACCTCAGGGGCATAGACGGCAGGGGCCTGCGGGATCGGATCGGCGGCTGCCTGTGCGGCTGCATCCAGCAGCTCTTTCAACCCCTCGCCGCGGGCGGCACTAACTCCCACTACCGGCACGCCTAAGACGCGCTGCAGCTCCTGGGGGCTGACCTCTAAGCCCTGCGCTGCGGTGAGATCCATCATATTGAGGGCAACCACTAAGGGCAGGCGCAGGCTTAAGAGCTGAGCAGTGAGCGCCAGCCCGCGCTCTAAGTGCACCGCATCAATGACGTTAATGATAACGTCCGTGCTGCCGGATAACAGTACGCGGCGGGTAACAATTTCCTCCGGGGCATAAGGCGCTAAGGAATAAAGACCCGGCAGATCGATAAGCTGCATGCTGCGCTCCGGAATGCGGCCCACAGCGGCCTCTAAGGTCACGCCCGGCCAATTGCCGACATACTGCTGCGCACCGGTAAGGGCATTGAATAAAGTGGTTTTGCCGGAGTTTTGATTGCCGGCCAGCATGACGCGAATATCAGTCATTCAGGCGACCTCCACACAGCGCGCATCACTGCGCCGAATAGTCAAGGCGTAGCCGCGCAAAGAGAATTCCAGCGGATCACCTAAGGGGGCTGTGCGCACTAAGGTAAGCTTGGTGCCCTTAGTGATCCCTAAGTCCAGTAAACGGCGGCGCAGCGCCGCATCCTGCCCGTGCACGGCAGCTGCCGCCGCGCTCTGACCGGGTTTTAACGCATCTAAAGTTTTCATAACCTAAACCCTTGTTCCAGATAAATCATCATCCATTTAAGTCAGGCAGCTAAAGCAGCTTGAGTTTGTTGTTATTAACTTAAATAAGTTATGCGCTACATTGGTTACCTAACGCTGACTTAAGTTACCATAGCGAAAAAATTTTGCAAGAAAAATTTAAACTGCCGCGATCTGCCCAGTCTCCGTAAACGCTGACGGCATCGCCCTGCAGCCTGCAGATCTTCAGTTACGGCGCTTACGCCGGTTTATGCAGCATTTACCTCAAATTACCGTAAGCGTTTGCACTGATAACAGGCAGCAAAAGTGACGCAGTACACAAATTTGCGCTGTAACCGGGAGCATTATTCAGGCGGCGGCATATACTGCACTTGTACAGCCGCTGTCCGCAATGTGGTCAGCATTTGTTCATTCATTAGAGGGGAATATTTATGCCTAGATTTTTGTGGTTTATCCTTGCCGCACTAGGACTGCTTGCCGGCTATTTTATTTACGGCAAGATTGTAGAAAAGGTCTTTAAGCCGGATCCCAACCGCAAGACCCCGGCCGTTGAAATCAACGACGGCGTGGACTATGTGGTGATGCCGACTTGGAAGATTTGGCTGATTCAGCTCCTGAACATCGCCGGCGTCGGCCCGGTCTTCGGTCCGATCATGGGCGCCTTATACGGCCCTACCGCCCTGCTGTGGGTAGTCTTCGGCTCCATTTTCGCCGGCGCTGTGCACGACTACTTCACCGGCATGCTGTCGGTGCGCTATAAGGGCGCTAACGTGCCGGATATTGTGGGCTTTAACTTAGGCAATATCGCCAAGCAGATCATGCGCGTATTCGCCGTGATCCTGCTCGTGCTGGTCGGCGTGGTCTTCGCTACCGCTCCGGCAGGACTTTTGGCTAAGCTCACCCCGGAGAGCCTCGACTTCACCTTCTGGCTCATCGTGATCTTCATTTACTACTTCTTAGCCACCCTGCTCCCGATCGATCAGTTAATCGGCCGTATTTACCCGTTCTTCGGCGCGCTGCTCATCATCATGGCTGTCGGCGTTACCGTCACCTTATTTGCCAAGATGCCCGATCAGTTCTTCAGCTGGGCCGAGTGGGGCGTCAATCAGCACCCGAACGATCTGCCGCTGTGGCCTTTAATGTTCATCACCATTGCCTGCGGCGCGCTGTCGGGCTTCCATTCCACTCAGTCTCCGCTGATGGCCCGCTGCATTGCCTCGGAAAAGAACGGCCGGCTGGTCTTCTACGGCGCCATGATTGCTGAGGGCTTTATCGGCCTCGTCTGGGTTACCGTCGGCATGACCTTCTATCCGGATCCGGTCAGTCTGAATGAGACCATCAATGCCGGTACCGCATCGGCTGTGGTTTATGACAGCTCCTTTGCCTTAATGGGCACCTTCGGCGGCATCCTCGCCATCTTAGGCGTGGTGGTGCTCCCGATCACCTCCGGCGACACTGCCTTCAGAGCAGCTCGTCTGACTATCGCAGAAATTCTGCACCTCGATCAGACCAGACCGTTCAGACGCTTATACATCGCCGTCCCGGTGTTTGCTATCGGCATCGCCTTATCGCAGATCGACTTCAATTTGATTTGGCGCTACTTCGGCTGGTCCAACCAGACCTTAGCTGCCATCATGCTGTGGACCTCGGCGGCCTACCTCTATCACCGTCAGCTGTGCCACTGGATCTGCACCATTCCGGCCGTTTTCATCACCGCAGCCTGCGTCACCTATATTCTCTACGAACCGAATATGGGCTTTGGCATCGACATTTTCATCTCCGATATCATCGGCATTGTCGTTGCAGTCGTGTGCCTGCTGGCCTTCCTGACCAGGGCTAAGAAGCCGATTATCGGCGAGCCGGCTAACTGTTAAGTTAAGCCTCGACTCTCAAGAAAATCTTTTAAAAAACCGGGCCGTCCGCCCGGTTTTTTGATCCCGGGAGCTCTGGAGTCAGCGCTGTTAGAACTTAAAGTTCACGCTGCCGTAAAAGCCCACAGACGGATCAACGTCGTAGGAAGCAACTTCATGGCCGCCGGCATTATAGAAAGTGTACTCGCGATCAAAATAGCTCTGCACGCCGGCGCGCAGCTCTAAGAGGTCAATGGGGGTAATAATGGCCCCCAGCGAAACGCCGTAGCTCTCTTCATAGATATAGCCCTCAGGCAGGATCCTGCTGTCATCGGCTAATTGATACAGATCACGTACGGTCAGGAACACGCCTTCAAAGGCGTAAGTTTCAGCCGGGCGATAAGTAACCTTGGTGGCAGGATAAGCAATAGAGCCGCTCCAGCCCAAGTCGCCTTCCCTGCCCAGCATCACGCCTAAAATGGGCAGATACTGATTGTCCACTTCATTGAACTGCGCCAGGCCGCCGAAGAAGAAGCGTACCTGCGGGTTAAACTGCCATGACAGCCCGGCGCGCGGGGTGACGGCGTAGTTGTCGCCTAAATGAATATCATCCTCAAAGCCGGCCGCCCAGGTAAGTCCGGTGAAAAATCCTAAATCTGAGGTAATGCTGCCGTCATAGCGCCCGTCCACGGCAAAATGATCAAGACTGTCAAAGGGATCGTCGATGCCCGAAAAATCGTATTCCGTGTGCTTTAAGGCCGCTGAAAAATACCTGCTGTTTAAGATCAGACGATATTCTGAGGATGCAGCTTCCGCCCCGCCTGCACCGTCGATATCAGCCTTGCCGTTATACGCCCCGCTGCCGCTGACTGAAAGAGCCTGCGCCGGCTGCGCCAGCACGGCCGTTAAAAAAACGGCGCTTAACGCCGTCAACATTCTCTGCGTCATAACTAATTACTCTCTGTGATCAAAGTTCAGCGGCTCTGTCGGCGCCGCGGGGCAATTATAGCCAAGCTGCGACATGGACTGCAGACAGGAGCGGCATTTTTGTCAGCAAAACCGCACAAATACGGCTTAAACTCTGGCATTGTGCACGCCGGGCGGGCTACAATATTTCTAAGCAGCCCGGCTGCAGGCTGACTGATGATCCAGTGTGATATCCAAGTTCCAGGAGCGCTCCAGCCCATGAGCCGATTTTTAATCTTAGCCATAGACGGCGGCGGTATTCGCGGCATCTTTGCGGCAAAGCTGCTGGAGCTCATCACGGCCGATCACCCATTTCTCCCGCAGGTCAGGCTCCTGGCCGGCACCAGCACCGGCTCGATTATCACCGCCTGTCTGGCCTCCGACATGCCCCCTGAAAAGATCACCGATCTCTATCGCGCAGCGGGGCCGGCCATCTTCAGCCGCAAATTCTTCTTCGGGCCGCGCCTGTTTGAAAAGGCGCTGCAGAGCCCCTACGACATACTGCGGCTTAAGGCGGTACTGCGGCAGGTCTTCGGGCAGGTAAAGCTGTGCAATGTGCCGACGCCGCTCATCATTCCCACTACCAATTTAAAGGCCGGCAAAGCCCATATTTTCCGCTCCTTTGACTGCGACCCTAAGCTTCCCTTATATAAGGCGGTTCTGGCCTCCTGCTCAGCCCCCACTTATTTTGACCCCACAGTAGTGGACGGCATTTTGCTGGCCGACGGCGGCATGTGGGGCAATAATCCCAGCACGGTGGCATTAGGTACAGCGCTTTCGCACTTTAAAGCAGCGCTTGCCGACATCCGCATCATTTCCATCGGTACCGGCCATTTTAATGAGTGCTACAGCGCCAATACCCAGAACTGGGGCCTGCTGACAGGCTGGAAGATCCGTACCTTAACGGAGTTTGTCTCCTCGCTGCAGTCGGAAACCTCCTTTGAAGTGCTGTCGCTGCTTCTGCCCCCTGAGCATCTGCTGCGTTTAAACTTTACGCAGAACAGCTTAATTAAGCCCGATGAGTTCTCCAAAATGGATCTTTTAGAGCGCCGGGCGCATGAGGTTTACGCCGGCCGGCGCGAGGAAATTGCCCGCTTTCTTACGGCTTTGACAAAGTGAGCTCCGCTTTTTGCTTAGATTAGTGCTATAGTGCAGAAGTTTTTTAAGCTGCAGCACATTATGAGGACCGATTATATGCGCAGTTACCGTCCGCTTCTGCTGGCTGTCTGCTGGTGCGCCGCTGTTATGCCGCAGGCATATGCGGCTGAGCCGGCTGATACCGCTGCCGGCGATCGTCTGCTTGCCCTTGACGGCACCATTCAAAGCATCAATGAAGAATTAGGTTCGCAGCGCGCCGATCTGGGCGCACTCAAGGCTGAAGTACGCGGCATGAATGCCGAGGATGCGGAATTTCGCCGCAGCATGCTCAACGAGCTCAAAGCGCTGCGCCGCCAGAATCAATCCTTAGTGGACGCGCTCTTTGCCGGGCAGACGGCAGGTCAAGGCGGCGTCGGCACGGTCACCCCTCTGAGAAATTACGATATGCAGACTCCGGACGGCAAAATGTTCTTCGGCGAGGCGGAGTACATCTACGTACGCGAAGCCAACGCCACCATCGACGCCCGCATCGACAGCGGCGCGGCGGTATCCTCCATCAGCGCCACCGACATAACCGAGTTCGAGCGCTCCGGCAAGAAATGGTACCGCTTTAATCTGCAGGCTAACGGCCGCACGCTGCAGATCGAAGCGCCCTTCGTGCGCTATTCCGATATTCGGCAGTCCTCCAAATCCGAAACCGTGCGCCGCCCGGTAGTAAGCCTGAACTTAAAAATAGGCGATTTCTCTACCTCTTCGGAATTTACGCTGGCCGATCGCACTCACATGCAGTACGCCCTGCTCATCGGACGCACCATGCTGCAGGATGTAGCCGTGGTGGATGTGGCCCGTTCCTATATTCAAAAGCGCGCCGATCCTGAAGGCTTGATCCTGCTCAATCGCGATGCCTACGCTAAGCTTGAAAAAGAGGGCATTAATCCCAATGCCGCTTTTGATGAAAAGCAGAAAAATGCCGCCGGACAGATTGCCTATCCGTCCGCGCAGTACGGCGCCAATTTAGGCACTGATCCGGACAAGGCCCTGCCGCAGGCGGTCAGCGGTCAGCAGCAGGAACAGCAGAAATAAGCTTAAGCGGCGGATAAAAGGAATAAGTAAAAATGGTTTCACGCGGCGTCTTCTACATCGTAACAGCGATTTTATTTGTCACCGGACTGCTGTTTATGATCTATCAGCATGTCACCTTTGACGTGCCGTTCTTTCCCGGCGAGGAACGTGAGATCTGGACGGTGGAGGCTAAGGTAGATTTTGAGCCTAACGGCAATGTCCCTGCAACCGTCGATTTAGCCCTGCCGGCTGTACAGCCGGGCTTTACCCAGCTTTCACAGAGCACGGCCAGCGTAGGCTACGGCACCTCGTATGTGCTTCGCCAGCAGAACTCCTACGTCGAATGGACCAAGCGCGCGCCTTTAGGTCTGCAGACTCTGTACTATCGCGCTGACTTCCTGCGCGACGACAGCGCCGCGGCCTCTTCCATGACCATCCCGGAGCTTAAGCAGAACACCGAGCCTGAGCCCTACGCTACTGCGATGCGTGAGATTGCTGAAGCGGCCCGTCAGCGCTCCTCTGACCCGTTCTCCTTCATGGTGCAGACCATAGATGAGCTCAAGCGTCAGCCCGAGACCGCATCCTTCCTGCTCACGCAGTACCGCCGTGAAGAGCTGCTGCTGCATATCCTGGAGCTGGCGCAGATCCCGGCGCGCGTCGTGGGCGTGCTCGATTTAGAGGACGGCCGGCGCAACCGCACCTTAACCACCCGCATTGCAGTGTTTGACGGTCCGCATTACGAAATCTTTGACCCCGCTGACGGCAGCTCCGGCATCAACCGCCAGCAGTTAATCTGGCACAATCACGACGGCTCTCTGCTCGATGTACAGGGCGGCTCCAATGCGCATTTAAGCTTCTCGACCCTGAGAGGCTCCCTGCCTGCAGCGCAGGCGGGCGAGCTGAAGGTCAAGGCCGCACAGGCGGCCGGTGCGGAGACGGTCAACTTATCCATCTCCTCCCTGCCCCTTGAAGAACAGTCCTTATTTAAAGGCATCCTGCTCCTGCCTATCGGCGTCATCATTGTGGTGTTTCTGCGCGTCATCGTAGGCGTTAAAACCTCCGGCACCTTCATGCCCGTACTGATCGCCATGGCCTTCCTGCAGACCTCCCTGCTGGTGGGCTTAATCGGCTTTGTGTCGATTGTAGCCATCGGCCTCGTAGTCCGATCCTGGCTTTCGCATTTAAACCTGCTGCTGGTTGCCAGAATTTCAGCCGTGATCATCACGGTGATCGCCATTATCGGCGCGATTTCCTTTATCACCTATAAAATAGGCCTGACCGAGGGCGTCAAAGTAACCTTCTTCCCGATGATCATTCTGTCCTGGACTATCGAGCGCATGTCCATATTGTGGGAGGAAGAGGGCTATAAGGAGGTCTTAAAGCAGGGCGGAGGTTCGCTCTTTGTAGCCGTATGCGCCTTCATCGCCATGGACTCCTACGTCATTGAGCATCTGACCTTCAACTTCTTAGGTCTGCAGCTGGTGATCCTCTCGCTGGTACTGCTCATGGGCAATTACACCGGCTTCCGCTTATCCGAGCTCAAGCGCTTCAAGCCTTTAGCGCAGAACATCAAAAGCGGGCGCAACGGCGATGAGACCGAGCTGGAGGCCGATCGCCTCAAGCGCGAGCGCAAAGAGCTGAAAGCCGAACAGCCGGCGCAGCAGCCCTGGCAGTTAAGACGCGGCGATCGCTTGGACGAGCGGGAGGATCAGCGCTGATGTTTGATTGGTTCAAGCGTACGCTGACGCATTATGCCAATCCCCTTGATCTGATGCATTTCGGCATCATGGGGATGAATCAGCGCAATGTCAATTATATCGGTCGCTATAATCAGCGCCGGCTCTATCCTTTGGTTGACAATAAGCTTTTAACCAAGCGCCTTGCCATGGAGTACGGGGTAAACTCCCCCAAGCTTATCGGTACGGTCGAGGATCAGCACGATATTGACGATATTTTAAATATATTGGGAGACAAAACTGAGTTCTGCATTAAGCCGGCGCAGGGCTCGGGCGGCAAGGGCATTTTGGTAGTCACCGCCCGCAGCGGCGAGAGCTTTATCAAAGGCTCCGGGCAGGCCATCAATATGCATGATCTGCGCCGCCATCTGTCCAATATCTTAGCCGGATTGTTTTCCTTGGGCGGCAAGCAGGATATTGCCTTAATAGAAGACTTAATTCACTTTGATCCGGTGTTTGAAGGCTACAGCTATGAAGGCGTGCCGGATACCCGCGTCATTGTATTCAAAGGCTTTCCGGTGATGAGCATGATGCGCCTGTCCACTAAGGCTTCAGACGGCAAGGCCAATCTGCATCAGGGCGCAGTAGGTGTGGGGATCTGCATCCGCACCGGCAAGGCTGTGCGCGCGGTGCAGCACAATGATCCGATTGAATATCACCCTGATACCGGCAAGGATCTGTTCAAGCTGCAGGTGCCTCATTGGCATGAAGTGCTGACCTTGGCCGCCTCCTGCTACAACATGTCAGGCCTCGGGTACATCGGCACCGACATCGTGCTCGATAAAAACCGCGGGCCGATGCTCTTAGAGCTTAACGCCCGCCCGGGACTGGCCATTCAAACGGCCAATAACGCCGGGCTGGTGCCGCGGCTGCGCTTAATTGAGGCCCTGTCCAAACGCCGCGGCTATTCAGTCGCTGAGCGCGTGGCCTTTGCCCAGGAGCACTTCGGGGTCTATAACGGCTAGTCCACGCGGCGCAGGCGCCGGCCCGCTGCGAAGGCCTCCATATTCTCCTTGACCTGGCGCACCAGCTCAGTAAGCGCCGGGCCCGACATCCAGGCCTGATGCGGGGTGAGTATGAAGTTGTCATACGCTCTCACCCGATTGAAAGGATGATCGGCCGGCAAGGGCTCGGTACTCGCCACATCCGCGCCGGCGCCGCCGATCTTCCCCTGCTCTAAAGCCTGCACTAAAGCCTCTTCATTGATAATGCCGCCGCGCGAATTATTGAGCACCAGACAGTGCGGCTTTAACAGCGCCAGCTCCGCTTTGTCTATTAAATTGGCGGTAGCGGCGGTAAGCGGACAGTTGACTGTAAGCACATCGGCCGCCTTTAAGGCCGCGGTAAACTCGGTATAGCCCGGACGCACAGCGCTGGCTCCCTTATGCTCGGCTTTAATGATCTTCATGCCGAAAGCGCGCGCCAGCTCGCCAATGCGCCCGCCGATCGCACCAACTCCCGCGATAGTGAGGGTCCGGCCCTTAAGATCGCTCAGCATGCCGCCCGGCAGCTGCCAGAAAGTCGGAGAGCGGCTCCAGCTGCCGCCTGCAATTGCGCGATGCGCTGCCCCTAATCTGCGGGCTAAGTACAGCATCATACCGACCGTGTGCTCAGCCACGGCTTCGGTGCTGTAGCCCTGCACATTGGTCACTGCAATCCCGCGCTCCACCGCCGCTGCCATATCGATATTGTTATAGCCGGTTGCAAGCAGGCCGATATACTTCAGGTGAGGCAGCTGCTCAAGCACCGCGCGATCGAGCCTGACCTTGCTGGTGAGCACCATCTGTGCCTCTGCCGCACGCTCCACTACCTGATCATACGGGGTTAAGTCCCAGCTTTCCCACTGATGGGCAAAATCCGGGCGCAGGAGCTCACACTCAGGAGGCAGCGCCGACCGATCTAAAACTGCAATTTTTACCATGGTTCATCCTTTGAAACATCAGCCTCTTCAGCTGAATTAAGCAGCTCCGCAGCGTTCTCTGCAGGCGGCAGATTATAAGCCAGCTCCGTAAGTGGCGGCGGCGGCCCGAAGAGCAGCGCCGTTTCCTCTTCAGTCAGCTCTCTGAAGCTGCCGCATTTAAGCGCAGCGGGCAGTTTCAGCCCGCCGATGGAAATGCGCTGCAGAAAAGTCACCCTGCAGCCTGCGGTTTCAAATAATCTTTTAACCTCATGATAGCGCCCCTCAGTCACCCGCACTAAGGCGTCGCGCGGATTTAAGATTAAAAGCTCGGCGCTTTGGTAGCGCTCCCCTTCCTCAGGGTGCTTGACCCCGCGCGCAAAGGATTCAGCCGCCTTTGCCGGGATATCGGCATCGGTGTGCACGCGGTAGATTTTGCTCACCTGTTTTTTGGGCGCGGTGATCTGATGAATCAGCGCTCCGTCATCGGTAAGGATCAATAAGCCGCAGGCATCAAGATCGAGCCGTCCGGCGCTGTGCAGCTTCTCGCGGCGCGCGACGCCGCTTAAATAATTGTGCACGAGGGGATAGCGCTTATCCTTATCAGCGCAGACGCAGCCTGCCGGTTTGTTGAAAAGCAGTACCCGCCGGCGGCCGGCGGCGCTCACCGCTTCAATCAGCTCATCATCAAGATAAAGGAGATCATCAGGCTGGACCTTATCGGAGCCCTTGAGCCTGACATCATAATTCTCGTTAACGCGGATGCGGCCGTCTTTGATTAAATAAGCCGCCTGCTGACGGGATAGATTTAACAGACGCGCCAGGATCTTATCCAGGCGCTCAGCTTTGCCGGCGGGGGATTTTGTACTCATAGCTGAAGATTAAGAGGTGTTCTAAGACTTTTAAGGCAGATCGGCACCTGCCGATCTGCCCTTATTACAAATGCTTTAAGGACTCCATACGGATGCCGGCATTACTCCTGCCAGCGCTCCAGCACTAAGGAGGCGTTGGTGCCGCCGAAGCCGAAACTGTTGGACATGACCGCATTGAGCTGCGCCGGACGCGTCTTGGTCACAATATCAAAGCCCGCAGCCGCTGGATCCAGATTTTCCACATTAATAGACGGGGCGATAAAGCCGTGCTCCATCATCAGCAGACAGTAGACAGCCTCGTTAACGCCGGCCGCTCCCAAGGCATGTCCGGTCATGGACTTAGTGGAGGATAAGGGCGGGATGTTGTCGCCGAAGACCGCCTTTATGGCCTCCAGCTCCTTAGTGTCGCCGACTTTGGTGGAGGTGCCGTGGGTATTGATGTAGTCAATGGGATGATGTGCGCCCTTTAAAGCCAGACGCATGCAGCGCTCTGCGCCCTCGCCTGACGGGGAGACCATGTCATAGCCGTCCGAGGTGGCGCCGCAGCCGGTAATTTCGGCGTAAATGTGCGCGCCGCGGGCTTTGGCGTGCTCCAGCTCCTCAATGACCAGCATGCCGCCGCCCTCGCCGATGACAAAGCCGTCGCGGTTAGCGTCATACGGCCGCGAGGCCTTTTCGGGGGTGTCGTTATACGCAGAGGACAGGGCTCCCATGCCGTCAAATAAGCAGGCAATGGTCCAGTCGCCGGTCTCGCCGCCGCCGGCGAACATCACATCGTGGCGGCCTAAAAGAATTTCATCACAGGCAGCCTGAATGCAGTGTGCGGAGGTCGAGCAGGCCGAGCTTAAGGAATAGGACACGCCCTTAATCTTAAAGGGGGTGGAAAGACAGGCGGACACCGTCGAGCTCATAGCCTTGGTGACGGCGTAAGGACCGATGCGCTTGACGCCCTTAGTGCGCAGAATGTCGGCCGCATCCACGATGGTGCGGGTATCTCCGCCGCCGGAGCCGGCAATCAAACCGGTACGTTCATTGGAGACTTCATTTTCCTCCAGGCCCGCGTGCGCAATGGCTTCTTTTAAGGCCAGATAAGCAAAAGCAGCCGCCGGCCCCATAAAACGCAGCACCCGCCGGTCAATCAGCTCCTTTACATCCGCTTTGACTTTGCCGGCCACCTGCGAGCGCATCTTCAGCTCGGCAAACTCCTCTTCATGGACAATACCTGAACGCCCTTCCTTAAGGGATGAGAGCACCTGCTCCCTGCCGCAGCCGATACTGGAAACGATGCCGTAGCCGGTAATCACCGCTCTGCGCATTTCTCGTGAGCCTCCTTAAATTCAGATCTCATAAATATAGATGCATTTAGCTCACTTTAGCATGTTTTACCGGCCATTGCACTTAAGGGCGCCGCCCGTCCTCACAGCTCTGCGAAATTTTGCAGACAAAAGGCATTTTTGTGCGGATCTTAAGAAATTTAGCGTATAATCTGCGCAGTTTTACGGCCCTCCCCGCGGAGGAGAATATCACAGCAGTTTGATAAATTATGGCAAAAGAAGAAAGCATTGAGATGCAGGGCACTGTGTTGGAAACCCTGCCTAACACCACTTTTAAAGTCGAATTGGAAAACGGCCACATTGTGATGGCTCACATTTCAGGCAAGATGCGCAAGAACTACATCCGCATCTTAACCGGCGATAAGGTAACGGTGCAGATCACCCCCTACGATCTCACCAAGGGCCGCATTACTTTCAGAGTGCGCTGAAAAGCGCCGTCCCGCCCGGCTTTCTGCAGCCGGGCGGCATGCCTTACTGCATCCTGGCGATTACTTCCTGCCCGAAAGCGGAGGTTGATAATTCCACCGCTCCTTCCATCTGTGCGGCAAAATCACGGGTTACCTGCCTGGAGCTGATGGCACCGGACATGCCCTTGATAATAAGATCAGCAGCTTCATTCCAGCCGATATAACGCAGCAGCATTTCCATCGACAAGATGATGGAGCCGGGATTAGCTATGCCCTGTCCGGCAATGGTCGGCGCAGTACCGTGCGTAGCCTCAAAGACGGCGCAGCTCCGGCCGATGTTAGCGCCCGGAGCAATACCGATGCCGCCCACAACAGCCGCTAAGGCGTCAGAGATATAGTCGCCGTTTAAATTGCAGGCTGCCACTACATCATAATCTTCAGGATAGAGCAGAATGTTCTGCAGAAAAGCGTCGGCAATTACATCCTTGACCACAATGTCCCGGCCGGTGCGCGGATTCTTAAAGCTCACCTGTCCCTTGTCATTCTTCACGGCCCCGTACTGCGAAAACGCCAGGTCATAGCCGTACTGCTTGAAGGCCCCCTCGGTAAACTTCATGATATTGCCTTTGTGAACCAGGGTCACGGACCTGCGGTCCTGCGCAATGGCGTAGTCAAAGGCGGCCTTAATCAGACGCTCCGAGCCCTGCTTAGAGACCGGCTTGACGCCGATGCCGCAGTGCTCAGTAAAGCGGATCTTATGCACATCCATCTCGTTCTCTAAGAAAGAGATGACCTTCTTTGCCTCAGCGCTGTCTGCCGGCCACTCGATGCCAGCGTAAATATCCTCGGTGTTTTCACGGAAGATCACCGTGTCGGTCTTCTCCGGGTGCTTGACCGGGCTGGGAACGCCGGCAAAGTAGCGTACCGGACGCTGGCAGACGTAGAGATCGAGGCGCTGTCTTAAGCTCACGTTTAAAGAGCGCATGCCGCCCCCTACCGGAGTCATCAGCGGGCCCTTGATGGCCACCCTGCACTTGGCAATATAGTCGTAGGTCTCCTCGGGCAGCCACACGCCGTCCCCGTAGACCTCCACGCTGCGCCCGCCGGCGAAAATCTCCATCCAGCACAATTTGCGCTTGCCGCCGTAAGCCAGCTGCACTGCAGCATCAGCTGCCTGCTGCATCACCGGGGTAATGTCCGCCCCGATGCCGTCTCCGCGAATAAAGGGAATAATAGGATTGTCCGGAGTCTGCAGAGTGCCGTCTGCATTCACCCCGATCATCTGCCCGTCTTCAGGGACGTGCACCTTGCTTGCAATGCTCATAATGTCCTCGCTGTATTTTTGCTTAAGCGCAGGTCATTGTAGCAGTTCATTAAACCAATAATGCTAAAATGTGCGCGCAAGGAGATTTCCATGACTGAACGCTTCAAACCTTTTGCCACTGTGGCCTTAATTATCGAGCATGAAGGCCGCTTTTTAATGGTGGAAGAGCTCGACGAATACGGCCGCAAAGTCTTCGGCATGCCTTCAGGGCATATCGATGCAAAGGAAGGCATTATCGCCGCCGCCCTGCGTGAGGGGCGCGAGGAAACCGGCTGCGAGCTCACGCTTGAAGCCTTAACCGGCATCTACGATTACGTCAAGGATTACGAGACCATCTACCGCTTCTGCTTTGCCGCCTCGTTAAAAGAAGTGCCGGCTGAGCTGCACAGCGCCGATCCTGACGGCGAGATCCTGCGCGCCGCCTGGTACACCAGGGATGAGATCTACGCCCATCGCGATAAGTGGCGCACCCGCTTAGTCGGTTTATGCATGGACGATTATTTAAAAGGTCAGCGCTTTCCTTTAAGCCTTATCACTCACTTAGTGCCGTAAACGCATGCAGTTCAATTTCCAAATTCCTTACGCTGAGCTCACAGGCCGGCATGTGGTGCTGGGCCTGTCTGGAGGCGTCGATTCCTCAGTCAGCGCCGCGCTTTTAAAGGCGCAGGGCCTTAAAGTCACTGCCCTCTTCATGAAAAATTGGGAGGAGGATGATACCGAGAGCTACTGTGCAGCCGCCGAAGATCGCAAAGACGCCCAAATGGTCTGCGATATTCTGGGCATTGAGCTTAAAACCATCAATTTTGCCGCTGAATACTGGGATCGAGTGTTCGAGCATTTCTTAGCTGAATATGCAGCCGGCCGGACGCCAAATCCCGACATCCTCTGCAATAAGGAAATTAAATTCAAAGCCTTCTTTGACTACGCTGTGCGTATACTCAAAGCCGATTTCATCGCCACCGGCCATTATGCCCTGCGCTCCTTTGACGCTCCGGACGGCAAGGTGCATCTGCTCAGAGGTCTTGACGGCAATAAAGATCAGAGCTATTTCCTCCATGCCGTCGATGGACGCGTCCTGCCGCAGGTTTTATTCCCGATCGGGCATTTAAATAAGCCGCAGGTTCGTGAAATAGCGCAGGAATACGGCCTGCCTACCGCCAGGAAAAAGGACAGCACCGGCATCTGCTTTATCGGGGAAAAGCGCTTCCATCAGTTCTTAGAGCATTATCTGCCAGCCAAGCCCGGCAATATCGTCACGCCTGACGGCACTACAGTCGGCCGCCATGACGGTCTGATGTTCGCCACCATTGGACAGCGCAGGGGCCTTAACATCGGCGGGCGCAGAGACGGCAGCGGCGAGCCGTGGTATGTTATCGATAAGAATGTGGAGAAGAACGAGCTTATCGTCACGCAGGGCCATGAGAGCAGATACCTCTACTTTAAGAGCGTGACCTTAATTAAGCCGACCTTTATCCTGGGGCTGCCTGAACTGCCGCTGCGTTGCACCTGCAAGGTGCGCTACCGCGCCCCGGATGTCCCCTGCACCTTAATGCATGATGAAGACGGCACGCTGCGCGCGGTCTTTGATACGCCGGTTTTAGCAGCGGCGGCCGGGCAGTCGGCGGTGTTTTATCAGGAACAGGAATGCCTGGGCGGCGCTATAATAGACCGAACCTTTAGAGCCCCCTGCGATGAGTAATACCATGACCGATATTGCTGACGAAACCTTAGCTTTGGCGGCGCTGTTTCAGTGCTGCACCCAAATTCAGCGCGTAGCCCGCACCGGCTATGTTGATCCCCATGCGGCCGCGGCGGTGATCCGCGGACTTATTATCACCAATCCGCAGTCCTGCACCGATATTTATGCCCCCAATCAGCTGCTGGTAGGCTTTCGGCAGGTGGCAGCTTCCTTCAGCTCGCAGGCAGGCAGCAAAAGCGCCGAGACCATTGAGATCACTAAAAACGTCTTTAAGATCATCGGCCTGACCCTGACCATCATGCGCAATGATGCAGTATTCAATAAATTAGGCGATGATATCGATGCCGCGCGTACTGCGGTACTCGCCCGCTATCCGGATTATGAGCAGGGGCGCCCGGAAATCGTCTTAAGTCAGGACTGCCTGCACGATTTTTCCGAGCTCTATCAATCGCTGATCTCTCCGAATTTTCCCCGTCTGATGATTTATGGAGAGGAGGCTTATTTAAGCCGCGTGGAAAATCAGGAGATGATCCGCACCCTGCTGCTCGCTGCCATCCGCGCGGCCGTGCTGTGGCGGCAGTTAGGCGGCCGCCGCCGTTTTCTATTTTTCCGCCGCAAGGCGATTGTACGCTGTGCCCAGCAGGCAGCGGGCGCTGTCAATTCTTAACTTTGAGGACTTATCATGCAATTATCTGAATTAACCGCCATCTCCCCGTTAGACGGACGCTATGCCTCTAAGACAGCTGAGCTGCGCCCCATCTTTTCAGAGTACGGCTTAATGCGTTTTCGCGTGCAGGTAGAACTCACCTGGCTCAAGCAGCTGGCCGCCTGCGGGCAGATCAGCGAAATCAAGCCTTTCTCGCCTGAGACCATCGCCTTTATCGACAGCATCATGCAGAACTTCTCGGTCGAGGATGCTGAGGATATTAAAAAGCGCGAGGCCGTCACCAATCATGACGTCAAGGCGGTGGAATATTTCCTAAAGGATAAGGTTAAGGGCAATGCCGAATTGGAGGCCGCCAAGGAATTCATTCACTTTGCCTGCACCTCTGAGGATATCAACAACAACTCCCACGCCCTAATGCTCAAGACCGCCCGTGAGGAAGTGCTCCTGCCGGTGATGGATACGGTGATTGAGAAGATCACCGAGCTGGCTCACACCTACGCCGCTCTGCCGCTGCTCGCCCGCACTCACGGCCAGCCGGCATCGCCTACCACCCTGGGCAAGGAGATGGCCAATGTGGTCTATCGGCTGCGCCGTCAGCGCGATCAGGTCGCCGCCGTGCAGATCATGGGCAAAATCAACGGCGCTGTAGGCAACTATAATGCGCATATGTCCGCCTACCCGGAGGTTGATTGGCTGGCCTTCTCGCAGCAGTTTGAAGAGAGCCTGGGCCTCAATTTCAATCCATACACCACGCAGATTGAGCCGCACGATTATATCGCCGAACTCTTCAACGCCCTGCAGCGCTTCAATACCATCATCATCGACTTTGACCGCGATATTTGGGGCTATATCTCCTACGGCACCTTCACGCAGAAGACCGTGGCCGGCGAAATCGGCTCCTCCACCATGCCGCACAAGGTCAATCCGATCGACTTTGAGAACTCTGAGGGAAATTTGGGGCTGGCCAACGCCGTCTTTGCACATCTGGCTGCCAAGCTGCCGATTTCCCGCTTCCAGCGCGATCTGACTGATTCCACCGTCCTGCGCAACTTAGGCGTAGCCTGCGGCTACTCCTTAATTGCCTGGAGATCGACCTTAAAGGGCATCAGCAAGCTGCAGGCCAACCCGCAGCATACCGCCGACGAGCTCGATCACAATTGGGAAGTCTTAGCCGAGCCGTATCAGACCGTGATGCGCCGCTACGGCATCGCCAATCCGTATGAAAAGCTCAAGGAGCTCACCCGCGGCCGCACTGTCACCAGGGAAACTATGCTCAGCTTCATCGACACTCTGGAGATCCCCGAGGAGGCTAAGGAACGCCTGCGCGCCTTAACCCCGGCCGCCTATACCGGCAGAGCGCAGCAGTTTGCTGAGGAAATCTAAAGCACTTTCAGCGCACTGTTTCCTATCTTTCTGCATTTCCGGCTGCCGCAGATCCTGCGGCAGCTCGCATTTTGCAGTCCAGCTTTGCCCCGACCCCGACTTTGAATGTAATCCTGACGATTGCCTGCTGTGCTGCGGAGGTACCCGGGATGATCTCAGCGACTCAGCAGGATCCTGTCCTTGTCTTGATTACATTCAAAGCCGGAATCCGGACTATTTATTCAATCAAAATAAGAGAGCGGTAAAGCAGCACGCGGCAGACAGCTTAAGTGAAAAAAAGTCTGCCCCCAAGGCCAGAGCTGCGTTTTATATATGATCCTCTTCCTCAGGCAGGAACCACTGCCCATTGTCGCGGCGAATGGGCACATAGGTCTGCAGGATCTCGGCCAAATGCTCAGTTAAAGCCGCAGCTGCCGCTTCATACTGCGCTGCGCACAAACTCTGATAAATCCCCTGATGCTCCTGCACTAAGTGCGCATACGGCGAGACGCCGCCTTGGGACAGATAGCGGATACGATCCATCTGCGCCTTGATGCTCTGCACCGTGCTCCAGGCTAAAGGACAGCCGGAAAACCCGCAGATAAGCTCATGGAACTCATCATCTAAAGCCAAAAAGCGCGCTGCGCCCTGTGCATCCTCAGCGCTGAGATCTGCAATCAGCTCCTCCTGTCCCTTGAGATTGGTCTGCAGTTTGGTCAGAATGTCTGTCTGCACCTGCGGAGCTGCCGCTGCGGCCTGCCGCAGCGCCGCTGTTTCAATGGCGGTGCGGATAAAGCAGATCTGCTTTAAATTGGAGACGGAGATCTTCTGCACCACGCTGCCGCGCTGCGGATAGACTGCCAGAAGACCTTCCATGCGCAGGCGCATCAGCGCCTCGCGCACCGGCTGACGTGATACCCCAAAGATCTCAGAGAGCTTATTTTCCGAGAGCACCGTGCCGGGCTTAATGCAGGTCCTCGTGATCTCCTGGCGCAGGAACTCATAGACCTGCCCCCCTATGGCCCGCTGCGGCGACAATTTAAATTTGTTGAGCTTAAGCACAGGCTCAGCTTTATGCATAACGGATGCTCCCAGCACTGGTTAAAAGAAAAGAGGGATCGCTCCCTCTCCTTATATTGTAGATCTTAAGCTGCACATTTTATGCGCAGCCGCAGCTTTCCGCCTGCAAAACTAGTCCAGCTCACGCTGCAGCACCGCACGCACTGCGCCGGGACCTGCGATCATGTCAGCGGTCAGCTTTTCAATCCTGCTGCCTAAGCCTGCCTGATAGAGATCCACGCCGAATAAAGACGCATTGCTTAAAATCGGCTTCAGCTTATCGCCCACAGTCTCAGGCTTGCCGTACTCGATGCCCTTGAGCTTGGCCTGCAGATCCGGAATTAACGGATCATCAGAAAGTTCAAACGGCTTGCCCTCATCATTTACCGCAAGCAGATATCTCATCCAGCCGGCAACAGCTAAAGGCAGAGCAACCAGCTTAGAGGCATCCAGGCCCTTGCGGCTGTAGTTCTTTAAGGTTTCGCCGAAGCGCACCGGCACCTTCTGCGAGGTATCGGTAGCAATGCGCTGCGGAGAATCCGGCAGACACTTGTTGGTTAAACGCTCTTCAATAACTTCAGTAAGGAAGGCGCTCGGACTTAAGATCTTCGGATCATCCACCACCGGCAGCCCTTCATCGTAGCCGAGCTTTTTGACGAGTTTAACCAGCTCCGGATCGTCCATTTCCGCGCTGATGCGCTCATAGCCCAGCACGCAGCCGTAAACAGCTAAGGCAGTGTGCAGCGGGTTCAGGCAGGTGGTGACCTTCATGCGCTCGCACAGATCAACGCCCTCTAAATTGGTAAAAAGCACGCCGGCCTGCTCCAGCGGCGGTCTGCCGTTGGGGAAGTCGTCCTCGACCACCAGATACTGCGGCTTTTCGGCATTCACAAACGGAGCGATGAAGGAGCCGCGGGCCGTCTTGAGCGGATCCATGCCCTCAATGCCGCGCTCCTTGAGCAGCGCAGCAATCTCCGGATCCGGACGCGGGGTGATCTTATCGATCATGGTGCACGGGAAGGAGATCTTGGTCTTGTCAGTTAAATAGTCGATAAAGTTCTGACCGACAAAGCCCTTTTCCTGCCAGGCTTTGGCGATGGTCAGCACCGCGTCGCGCACCTTGTGGCCGTTGTGCGAGCAGTTATCCATCGACACCACAGCCAAAGGATAAGCACCGGCCTTAAAGCGTTCAAAGAGTAATGCGGCCGTCTGCGCCATTGCATGGCGGCAGGAGCCAGGGCCCTTCTCCATATCCTGACGGACGATATCGGTAAACTCTCCGTCGATGCCGCGCAGAGCATAGCCCTTCTCGGTGATGGTGTAGGAGAACATCTGCAGCTCAGGATGGCGGAAGATCTCGCGGGCCTTGAACTCGTCATCCGGGCAGGAGCCGTTGAGCTTGAGACCGTCGGTGACCGAGCCGATGACGCGCAGCTTGACGCTCTTATCGGGCAGCAGAGTCACTTCCATGGTCAGATGATCGTGAGGCTTATAAACCTCATCGATGATCGCGCCGTCATAGCAGGACACCGTAATGATGCCTGACTCCTGCAGCCCCTTGTTTAATAAATCCTGCTGCAGCGAGGCCACAAAGCCGCGGAAAATATTGCCCGCGCCGCAGTGTACCCACACCGGATGCCTGGCGGTATGCTTCTGCACGGCAGCCACGTCATACTGCGGCAGCTCTACGCCCGCCTGCACAAATGCGTCTTTGCTCTCCGTGATCCCTTTTAATGTAACTTCCATGTATACCTCGAAAAAATTCTGAACCTGAATACAGCAGATCCCCGCACTGGGGGATCCGCCATTAATTTCCGCCTTGAAGCTTACGCCTCGATCGGCGCGGTAATGGAATTGATATTGTCAGGATAAGGCATGCCCTTGGACTTGCGGATGGCTTCCTCTAAGCCCACTAAGTAGGTCGCACCTAAAGCGCGGTCGTAGAGGCCGTAGCCAGGACGCGCCTTCTCGCCCCAAATCTCGCGGCCGTGATCCGGACGAATGATGCCGTTGAAGCCTACTTCCACTAAGGCCTTCATGATCTCATAGAGATCCAGCGAGCCGGTGTGGGATACATGCGAAGACTCATGGAACTGATGATCGCCGGTGAAGAGCACGTTGCGCACATGGGCAAAGTGAATGCGCGGACCGACCTTCGGATTGCGGATGATCTTCGGAATGCAGTTGGCAGGATTAGAGCCTAAAGAGCCGGTGCACAGGGTGAAGCCGTGCAGCGGGCAGGGGTTCATCTCGGCAATCTTGACTAAATCGTCCTCGCACTTGGTAATGCGCGGAATGCCGAATAAATCGTAGGACGGATCGTCCGGGTGAACGGCCATCTTGATGTTGTACTTCTGGCAGGTCGGCATAATGGCATCAATGAAGTACTTGAAGTTAGCACGCAGCTCATCGTCGCGCATGCCCTGGAACTTCTTGATCTGAGCGGTAATTTCATCGCGGCGGTTCAGCTCCCAGCCCGGCATCTCAAAGCCGTTGGAGTTGTCGGCGATGCGGGCGAACATATCCTCAGCGGACAGGCCCTCAATGATCTTGCCGTCGTAGGCTAAAGCGGTGGAGCCGTCGGGCAGCGGCAGAGCTAAGTCGGTACGGGTCCAGTCAAACACCGGCATGAAGTTGTAGCAGACGCAGTGAATACCGCACTTGCCCACAGCCTCTAAGGACTTAATGTAGTTCTCGATGTACATGTCACGAGTATTGGCGCCGTACTTAATGTCCTCGTGCACATTGATGGACTCAATGCCCAAAAGCTTAAGACCTGCCTTCTCAACAATGGCCTTGCGCTCGCGCACCTTCTCCTCCGGCCACGGCTCACCGGCGGGGATCTCGTGCAGCGCAGTGATCACGCCTTCCATGCCCGGGATCTGCTTGATCTGCTGCAGGGTAATCGGATCCATGTCCGGACCGTACCAGCGGAAAGTCATATGCATCATGATTCAGTACTCCTCTGCGGGCCGCGCCCGCGCTAATGAAAATCGGTTGACAGCTCAATTCATAGTGCCTGAAATAAGGCTGTCGGTACTCTGTATTCTAGTATACCAGTAGGCTCTGCGCCCGTTATTTTTCCGGTTTTGTGATCTCAGATAAGAATTTAGCTCAGCTTTACTAAAGGGCACGCAGGCCGCGCTTGACGGCGCAGCCTGCATTAAAGATCGCCGGTACCGGCTTAATCGTGCAGCTTAGGCGGCCGGCGCAGCAGCTGCTGCCTTTTCACCAGCGGCTTTGCAGTGATCGATCCACTTCTGGGCATCCGGGATTAAGGTCTTGTACCAGTCGTAGAAGCTCACCATCTTTTCGTCGATAGCCGCCTTCATCTCCGGGGTAAGCTCATGGATCTTCAAGCCCTTAGCCTCTAAGGCCTGACGGGATGCGGTATCATCCTGCTCAGAAATATCCCAATTGTACTTTTCAGTCTCGGCTACCCACTTGGTCACTAAGGCCTGCAGATCTTCAGGCAGCTTATTAAAGAACCTGCCGTTCACCAGCACCGGGCTGATGGCAAACATGTGACGGGACTCCAAGACGTCAGTCTGCACTTCATAGAGGCCGGAGCTTAACAGCGTAGAGTACGGATTCTCCTGACCGTCGATCATGTGGGTCTCTAAGGCATTGTAGACTTCGGTTAAAGGCATCATCACGGCGTTCGCGCCTAAGGCTTCAAACAGATGCACATGGATTTCATTATCCGGAATGCGCAGCTTAATGGTGCCTAAATCTTCCATGGTGGTAATGGGCTTATTAGAGGAAATCTCTCTGAAGCCGTTGACAAAGTAGGCCATGATCTTCACGCCGGTATTCTGCTCGTAATTGCCGGACATGATCTTCTTGCCCTCATCGTCGTAAGCTAAGCGGGCCTGCTCCCAGGAGGTAATGAGGTACGGCGCATCGGATAAGCCGACATTAGGCTCGTCCTTTCTGATCTGCGAACCGGTCACGGCCATCTGAATGGTGCCGCGCTTGACCTGATCGATCACCACCGCCTCCGGACCTAACTGATTGTTCGGGAAGTGCACTACCTTGATCTGGCCGTTGGATTCGCGCTCGATATTTTCCTTAAAGTACTCTACGCTCCTGGACACCGGATGATCGGGACCTGCGTATGTACCAACGCGGATGGTATAGGTCTTAGCATAGGCTGAGGCGCTTAATACCATGGCGGCGGCAGCGGCCAGTGCAGTCAGAGCAGTAAATTTTTTCATCGTAAAATCTCCTAAAGAAAGTAAAACCGTTTTTCTGTTTTCAGCAGAGCCCCATGCGCAGGCTCTGCTTTGATTTAACTCATTTTATCCAAGGATATCGGCCGGAACCGTGATCACTGACGGGAACAGCACGATAGCCACTAAGAAGAGCAGTTCAGCCAGCAGGAACGGGAACACGCCCTGTACCAGTTTGACCAGCGGCAAACGGCTGACCGAGCAGCCCACGAAGAGCACGGAGCCCATCGGCGGGGTCAGCAGGCCGATTGAAAGGTTAATCACCATCACCAGGGCAAAGTAGTACGGATCGATGCCGGCGGCGTTGACTAAGGGATAGAACACCGGGGCGAAAATCAGGATGATCGGGGTGATATCCATCACCATGCCAAGTCCCAGCAGCACAAGGTTGAGCACCACGAGCAGGGCAAACGGATGGGCCACTAAGCCGTCTAAGAGCTCTACGATCTGCATCGGAACCTGAGCCATGGTTATCAGCCAGCCGATGGTATAGGCGGTGCTGACTAAGAACATCACCACAGCGCTGGTGCGCACCGCATTGTAGAAGATCTGCGGGATCTTGGACCACTTAAGCTCGCGATAGACGCCGACTGCCACCACAAAGGCGTAGACAGCTGCCACGGCGCCGCCCTCAGTCGGGGTGAAGATGCCGAAGCGGATGCCGACCACGATGATAATCGGCAGAAGCAGTGCCGGGATGGCTTCAAAGAAGATCTTAACCGCCTGCGCGCCGCCGATGACCACGCGATCCTTATAGCCCTCGCGCTTGACCACGAAGTACCACACCACCATTAAGATGATGCCCAGAAGGATGCCCGGCACAATGCCCATCACGAAAAGCTTGCCGATGGAGAGGTTCACGGTCACGCCTAAGATGATCAAAGGAATTGACGGCGGAATGATCGGGGCGGTCAGAGCCGAGGCGCAGATTAAGCCGGTTGAACGGGGCTTATCGTAGCCGCATTTGACCATCATCGGGATAAGGACCGCGCCTAAGGCCGCCACGTCAGCGATAGCCGCGCCGGACAGACCGGCAAAGAGCATCGAGGCTAGGATGGCCACATAGCCCATGCCGCCGTTAAAGCGGCCGACGAGCACCTGACCGAAGGAAATCAGGCGGTTGGAGATGCCGCCTTCCTTCATAATTTCGCCGGCGAGCATGAAGAACGGCACGGCAGTTAAGATGAAGCTGTCAGCGCCGGTGAGCATCTGCTGAGCCAAAAGCAGCGGATCGAACATGTCGATCACGTACATTAAAATCAGCGCGCACAGCATCAGCACTACGGCTACCGGAATGCCGGTAAGCAGAAGCGCAAACAGGGAGCCGATGAAAATTCCAATTTCCATTTACTTAGTCTCCTCATCATCCTTTAACACGGCTTTAGCAGCCTCCACATCCTCATCAACTAAAGCCGGCGGGAAATCCTCCCCGGTACGCAGAGCCTTCACGGCGCAGAAAATATCGCGCACGGTAAAAAGGGCTACGCCTGCGGCAGCGAAAATAATCGAGGCGATGATGACGCGGTACGGCAGTCCGGTGACCTGGCCTACCGAGGTTTCGCTCTCCTCATAGAACATCAGACTGCCGTCAAACAGCACCCACATGGCGTAGAGAATTAAGAAATAGCCTAAAAGATAGACCACGGTGCGGATCCGGCGCGGCAGGAAGTCGGTCAGCACGGTCACCGAAATATGTCCGCGCACGCAGGCCACCTCCACTACTCCCAGGAACGTCATGTAGATAAAGAGATAGCGCAGGATCTCTTCGGTAGCGATGAAGCCGGAATTAAAGGCATAGCGGCACACCGCATTGACGAAGACAATCACCACCATCAAGGTCAGGATGATCACGCAGATCATCCGATAGACTTTGGCAAAGTTTTTAATGAAATTTTCCATTCCTCACCTCAAAGGGCAGATCAGAAGCAAGATGGCGTTAATGTACTGCAAAACTTGTATCCAAGTTTTGATCCAGTTATCACTTTTGCAATAAAGTTACTCCCAAATTGGCATTTTTTAAAATTAGTGATATACAAGTATAAAGGGCTGCGCGAAATCGCCGCCAAACTCAGTTCTAAACCCAAAATGCATTGAATTAAAGTGAAAAAACTGGAAATTCCTACGCCCAAGCTCAATGCTGAGGCCCCGGCAGCCCGCCAGATTTACAGTCATCTGCGCAGCCTTATCATCGTCAATACCCTGCAGCCCGGCATGCGGCTGTCTGAAAATGATTTGGCCGCCCGCTATGAGGTCTCCCGGCAGCCGGTGCGCGAAGCGCTCACCCATTTAGAACATGACGGCCTGCTTGAAATTAAACCCCAGCGCGGCTCCTTTATCCGCAAGATCTCAGTACCCAATTTAGAGGGGATCTGCTTTGTGCGCTGCGCTATTGAAAGTCAGGCCATCCTGGAGAGCGTAAGCCTCAGCCCGCAGGATTTTTCACTGATTATTAAGGGCATGGAGAGTAATTTAAACGCGCAGCGCGCGTTGTCCGGTCCTACGCTGCGCGAGGATTTCCTGCGCCTTGACGATGACTTTCACCGCATCATCTGCTCCTTTGCCCGCAACGATCTGCCGTGGGAATTAATTCAGAGCGTCAAGGCCAATATGGATCGCATCCGCTTCTTTACCATAGAAGGGGTGTCGCGGCTGGAAAACCTCATTGCAGCGCATGCTGCCGTGCTGGAGGGCATACGGACGCATAATGTCTTCCTCGCCGTAGGCATGCTCAAAGAGCATCTGTACGAAATTCTCTCAACATATAAGATGGTTATGGCTGAAAACGCTGATTGGTTTGACTAGCGGCATCACCGCTGAACTGGGATCTCAGTTTGAAAAATACGATCTGCATCATAAATTTTCAAATTACTTGGATACTAGTTTTAAATTGCGCTATGCTGTGCACAGCGGCCTATATGGCCGGCTTAAACAGCAAAATAGTGGAGTTATTATGAAAGCCTGCGTTTTACATGCAAAGAAAGATCTGAGATTTGAAGATATTCCTGAAGTTGAGATCAAAGAGGCCGAGGAAGTTAAAGTTAAGATTTTAGCCGG
>CALXNX010000031.1 GCA_944389865.1 uncultured Succinivibrionaceae bacterium | reverse complement strand
CGCGTTGATACTGGCTCCAACAGGAGTCTTGAGCGCGAAGAAGCCCCACCTTCTTCAAGGTGGGGAGTAGGTCACCTTCACCATCCACGCCGTAGCCGATGGTTTTGAGCAGTTCCATGATCAGGCGCTCAAACTGCTTTGGGCTGAGCTGCTGCATTTCATTGATCAGCTCATCAGCTAAAGCTGAATTGATCTGATCGTAGGCCTTCTCAAATACGACATCAGGGGTATCTTCGCCATGTACAGCAGGTTCCGGCTCAGTTCCATGCTTATGATTGGCATTTCGTGCGCCAATAAATTGCTTGAACGACTGGAAGCGCATCAGCACAGCATCATTAACTTCCGCGTCAGGATTTTCCTGCATAAACTTCTGCCCTTCGGGTGTAAGCTGCAGGACCCCGCGCTTAACAGATTTGATTAACCCCGCCTTTTTTAAGTAGCAGCGTGCCCAATTAGTCCGCGAACGATAGGTCAAAACCATACCCGACGACAGAGTCTGCTGCCGTTCTTCAGGAGTAAGATTAAAAAATGCGGCCACATGCTCATCGATTTCTCTAATGTGATGCTCATTACCATCTGACAAAACATCCAAGGTCGGCTTCATGCACTCTTGGTAAGTCGGCATCGTCATGCGCCTTAACTCCCATTATTTTCTGCTCAAAATTATCTTCTGTCTTGATTATACCGCCCACACAATCAGAATGACGCCAAGTGAACGATCAGCATGAATTTTAAAGATAAGTGCTTTATCAAACCAGGCGGTATGCGGCCATAAGCTCTGGAAATCGGCTAAGGGCTTGATGAGCCGCATCTGTGCAGCGCTGAACAGCAGGATCCTGGCAAGTTTAAGCACTCAAGAACACTGCCTTGGAGGCAATATTTCACTGCAGCTGCGCCCCGCCCTGCCGATAAAATAGAGACTGCGCTACAATCAGCGCATAAGCATAAAAATACCTTCACCCAGGAGAGAGAAATGTTTGGCATCATCGGCGCTTTAGACGAAGAAGTTGAGATTTTACAAGCAGCACTTACTGAAAAAACTGAGCGCACCGTAGGTCCCTACCGCTATGTCCAAGGCAGATTAGACGGCCGCGACGCGGTCATATGCCGCTGCGGAATTGGCAAAGTGGCCGCCGGCAGCTGCGCTTCGGTGATGCTGGCGCTCTATCCGGTGACCGCCCTGATTAATACCGGCGCGGCCGGCGGCATTGCCGACGGCATGCAGGTAGGCGATCTGGCCTTATCGCTGCGAGCTCTGCAGCATGACGTCGATGCCTCCATGTTCGGCTATGCCGTGGGACAAGTTCCCGGGCATGAGCCCTGCTTTACCGCCGACTCCAAACTGCTTGAGGCCGCACGCCAGGCTGCACTGCAGGCAGGCTTCAAGCCGCCCTTTGAGGGATTGATCTTAACTGGGGATCAATTTATCTCCAGCGACACTAAGGTCGCCGAGCTCAAGGCCCGCTATCCTGACAGCGTGGCCGTTGAAATGGAAGGCGCAGCCATTGCCCAGCAGGCTTCGGACTTCAAGGTGCCATTCCTGGTGGTCAGAGCGATTTCAGACTGCGCAGACAATCACGGCGCAGTCTCCTACGATAAGTTCTCGGCGGAAGTTTCCGCTAAGAGCGCGAACTTTGTGCGGTATTTAGCTGCCAAGCTTTAATCATGGACAGCGCCGCTTTAGAGCAGCTGCTCAGCAGCCCGGATCTGCCGCCTGTTGTTTATCAGTTAATCCAGGATCCGGCGGCCATTTTAATGGCGGCTGCCCTTTTGGAAATGTGGCTGCCCCTGCCGCGCGCCTGGCGTGCAGCGCGCCTGACTCCGCTTTTTAAAGCGCTGGGCAGCAAGGTCAATCGTCCGCAGCGCAGCAGCTCCGAGCGCTATTTTGCCGGGATCCTGCTGCCCCTGCTGATTTTAGGCGTAGTGCTCTTTTTAACCCTGCTGCTGTTCACCCTCGCAGGCTTCGAGGTATGGCTGAGCTTTGTCCTGCTGATCCTGCTTTTGGAATTAAATCCGCAGGAGCGTTTAGCTCTGCAGCTCAAAAAGCTGCTCACCCAGGGCCAAAAGCAGAAGGCCAAAGAGCTGTTAACCTCGCAGGTGCTGCGTGATACCACCCCCTTATCAGCCATGGGCACAGCAAAGGCCGGATGCGAGTGCATTGCCCTGCGCCTCTTCTCCGGCTGGTTTGCCGTCATCGTCTGGTATCTCATCTTAGGCATTGAGGGGGCCGTTTTGATGCAGACGGTCTTTGTGCTCAACACCGCCTTTAACGTCAAACTCGCGGCCAATCGCAGCTTCGGCCTCGGCATTCGCCGCATCCTGCAGGCGATGCTGCTGCTCCCGGCTCTCGTTTACGGCCTGCTGCATCTTTTAAATCTGCGCGGCTTCAAACAGTTTAAGGCGGGTTTTGCCGGGATGCAGAACTGTGCGGCCGCTCCCTGCTCCGGCTTCATGCTCAGCCTTACCGCTTACCTGCTGCATTTGTCCCTCGGCGGGCCGCGCTATTATGAAGGCACGCTGGTGCGCTACAGCCCCACCGGCGGCGAGCACAATCCCATGCCGCAGGATCTGCTGCGCGTGCTGCAGCATGTACGCTTTTACGGTTTTTTGTTGATCGGCATCGCGCTTGCGGTTAATATCGCCCTCGCCGCTGAGACTTAGGCCTGCAGTTCTTAACGCTGTTTACTGCTGACGCACCGCACTGCCGGAGGATACATGGACGATAAAGGAACATCTTTTGCCGCGCTCTTAATGGAGGAAGCCGATCTTCCAGCCGATGCCTCTTTTGCCGATTTTGTCAAAGACATCAAGCCGGTAGTGCAGGATAAAGTTGCCGCCGCGACGCCTGTGATGGATAAAGATCAGGCCAGGATCCGTCAGGAAGCGGCGACGGTGGATAAAAAGCAGGAAACAGATCTGTCCGCCTCGTCAGCCTTTGTGCCGCAGGTAGATCCCAATGAAGTCCTAAGCTTCCGGCGCGAAGGCATGCAGCCGGGGATCCTCCGCAAACTGCGCAATGGTGAGTATATCGAGGCTGACTATATTGATCTGCACGGCAGGACTGTAGAAGAAGCCTACAGCTTAGTGATGGACTTTTTAGAACATGCGCGGCGCGAGGAGTTTCGCTGCGTGCTGATTATTCACGGCAAGGGCAGTCGGGGGCCGCGCAAGGCGCTGATTAAAAGCTATGTAGCCCATTGGCTCAAACAGCTGCCGGATGTGCTGGCTTTTCACAGCGCCCCGGAATGGAAAGGCGGCACCGGCTCAGTGATGGTGATTTTAAAGAAAGGCGATAAGAGCCGCGCCGAAAATCGCGAGCAGCATGCCAAACGGCAAGTCAGCCGCTCGGTCAGCTGGCGCGAGCGCTTTTAAAAATGCCGATTGGGTTTAACCTGCTCACTGCCTGCAGTCTCAGCAAACTTTAATTCCTTATTGAGCATCAGGTCATTAAAATTGCGATAGATCCTGATCTGCGCTAAATCCACTTCCGGCAAAGTCAGCGGATTAATGGTATTGGGCACCGCCCATGCCTGCAGCTGAGCCACAAACCTGGCGCCTTCAACGGTATGCATCACCGCATCAAAATGCGCTCTTATCTCAGCATCAGCTGCAGCCATGAAATAAACTCCTTTTAAAGCCGCGGCATCTATCGGCAGATGATTACTTTCAGCCTGTTCTAAAAATCGGTCCATCTGCGCCATCAGGGTTTCAGCTAAAAACTGCCTGAAAGGCTCCAGATCCCCCTGCTCTGCATACGGCTGTATGGCCTTCATATACGCCTCGCGATTTTTAACATCTATGTCGACAAGCGGCAAGCCGTCATTGAGCAAAGACAAATTCATAATCAAGCGGGCCGTTCTGCCGTTGCCGTCACTGAAGGGATGAATTTTGACAAAGCGGCAGTGGACAAAAGACGCTTTCTCTATCGGATCAGCAAAAGCATGTTCTTTAATACACTGCTCAAAGTTACGCATCTCCGCATACACCAGATGCCCCGGCGTCACTGAAGTTTTGACGTTAGTAACAAACGCATTCTCCGTCCTGTATATCCCCGCATATTTTGCCGGATACAGCAGCGCTTGATGAAAAGCGCAAATTACATCCTGATCAACATCCATCTGCTCCTGGTGAAATTTAAAGAGCAAATCAACCGCATTATGCTGCGCCACAATATCCAGCAGATCTTTTAGTCTGATATTCTGCGGCACTGTTTGATACTTAAGCAGCAGCTCCGCGTCCAGCACAGTCGCGCGATTACCCTCTATAGCCACGGTGTTGTGCGTAAAGTTCAAGGTTTGAACATCGATATAATTCTGCTGCGCCTCAGGAGACAGTTTGCTGAAGACAGCGGCAAATGCAGCCGCTTTCTGCCTGATAATTGCGTAATCCATAAATCTCCACACCTGCAGGCTCCCCGTGACAACGGGATCCCTCTGCTCGTTAATCTGCTTTGGCACCAAAGCGCGGCGCCTGCAGCTGAATATAGAACAGCAATCAGCCGCCGGGCAAGCGGCGCAGATGCTGTTGGCTGCAGCTAGCGGCTGCGCTTATAGGCGCGCACGTCCTCGGGCATGAACCACACTTCATGCTCCTCAATTGCCTGTTTATAGGTGTCGGTAATGACGTACAGATGCTGCCTCAGGAGCTGACAGGCCGCCTCAATCTCCTGAGCCTTAATCTTATCCACCACGGCCTGATGCTCATTGCATAAGTGATCGACGCGCGAAATGTGCGCAAAGGTAAAGAAGCGGATGCGATCCAAATTGCCCTTAATGCTTTGAATGAGATCCCAGGCGAAGGCATTTTGGGAAAAGGAGCACAGCAGACCGTGAAAATCGTCATCGAGCTTTAAAAAGCGCGCGTAGGAGCGGTTTTTATCCGGTACGATCCTGCGCTGCTGCTCTAAATTGCGCTCCAGGCGCGTCACAATCTTATTAAAAGCGGTCTGCGGCAGCTGCAGGCTCTCGCGCAGAGCCCCGCATTCTATCGAGGAGCGAACAAAGCACACCGAACGCAGGCCGCTGACTGAAATCTTTTTGACAAACGAGCCTTTCTGCGGCTTGATGTCAATTAAGTTTTCCCGGCTTAAGCGGGCTAAAGCCTCGCGCACCGGCTGGCGCGACACCTTAAGGCGCGCAGACAAATCATTTTCGGACAGCGGCGTTTCCGCCACTAAGGTATTTTCAATGATGAGCGTACGCAGATAGACATACACCTGGCCGGCCAAGGGCTGCGCGTCATTTAAGGTAAAACGGGGCCACTTCACTGCGCTCATGTGCTCTCCTGTACGCTGAATTTAATTTAAACGGCCTGGATGCTTCCAGGCCGCACTTGTATGCACAAAGTCTGCAGTATAACAGACTGCAGACTTTTGTCAGTTCTGCTTAGTAGCCGAACCAGGCTGCCGGGGCCATGATGATCGGCGGGAACAGCAGGCAGAGGATCAGGAACAGGAACTCAGCAATCAGGAACGGACCAATGCCGCGCACCACCTGACCCATCTTCAGCTTGCTGACCGAGCAGCCGATGTAGAGCACGGTGCCTACCGGCGGGGTCAGCAGACCTAAGCACAGATTGATGATCATGATTAAGGCAAAGTAGTAGACATCGATGCCGGCAGCTTCCACCAGCGGGAAGAGCACCGGAGTGAAGATCAGGGTGATCGGGGTGATGTCCATCACCATGCCTAAGGCCAGCAGCAGAATGTTCAGGACGATGAGGAGCAGGATCTGATGCTCGACGAGGCCTGACATTAATTCCACCAGCTGAGCCGGGACATCAGCCATGGTAATCATCCAGCCCACGGCCGAGGCGCCGCCGACGATGAACATCACCACCGCGGTGGAGCGCATGGCGTCGTAGCACAGCTGCGGGATCTTGCTGAGCTTGAGCTGACGGTTGATTAAGGTCGAGACCAGGAAGGCATAGACGCAGGCCACGGCGCCGCCCTCAGTCGGGGTGAACGCGCCCATGCGGATGCCGACGATGATGATCACCGGCAGCATGATGGCCGGGAAGGCCTTAATGGTTACCGGCAGGACCTTGCTTAAAGGCACCTTGGTGACGTCAGTGATGTTGTCGCGGCGCACCATGATAAACCAGGCTACCATGATGGAGAGGCCTAAAAGAATGCCCGGCACAATGCCCATCACGAAGAGCTTGCCGATGGAAAGGCCTGCAGTCACGCCTAAGATAATGAGCGGCAGCGACGGCGGAATGATCGGGGCGGTTAATGCCGCCGAACAGACAAGGCCGGTAGCGCGCGCCTTATTGTAGCCCGAGGCCACCATCATCGGGATGAGCATGCCGCCTAAGGCCGACACGTCAGCAATAGCCACGCCCGAGAGGCCGGCAAAGAGCATGCACGCCAAGATGGTGACGTAGCCCAGACCGCCGCGGAAGCGGCCGACCAGCACCTGCGCAAATTCAATTAACTGCTGCGAAATGCCGCCGTGCTTCATGATTTCACCGGCGAGGATGAAGAAGGGCACGGTAATTAAGATGTAGTTATCCGTACCGGATATCACCTGGAAGGCCAGCTGATAGGGCAGATCGCCCATATCGAGGAACCACAGCAGGATGAGGCAGCAGATAAACAGCACAATGGCGATCGGCATGCCGGTAAAGAGCAGCGCAAACAGCGAGCCCAAAAAGATAAATAATTCCATGCTGCTTACTCCTTGGTCTGTTTATGCGCTTCAGCAGCTTCAGCCTGCATCTGCGCTTCCAGCTCAGCTTCAATCTGACGCTTGCGCTCAGCCAGCTCTGCATCGCTGAGCTTTAACAGAGACAGATCTTCTTTAATGTGACCCAGAGAAATCACCGCACAGCACAAGGTGCCGATTAAGACGGCTAAAATCATCATGCTGTAGGGGATGCCGGTTACCTGACCCACCGTGGTGGTGTCAAAGTAGTACTGATACGAGCCGTAGCATAAGGTGCCCAGCACCAGAATGGAAACTACTTCAAACACCGCATCAAACTGCAGCTGACCGCGCGGGCTTAAGCGATCGGTAATAGTGGTGACGCGAATATGGGCGCGGCCGTACCAGACCGAAACTACGCCTAAATAGACGCCCCACATGAAAAGGTAGCGCACAAATTCCTCAGTAATGATGATGCCGGAGGAGAAGAAGTAGCGCAGGAACGTATTGCCGGCTACCAATCCCACCATGATGATGAGGATGACGCACGACAAGTACCTGTTAATGGTACTGCAGATGTTAACTAATGCTTGCATGGCAAAGCTCCGCTCAGGCCAGGCGGAGCGGCAGCTCCGCCTGACTTAAGAAAGATATGTAATTAAAGGGATTTTGGCCAATTACTGCTTGGCAGGATCGACGCTGGCGCAGTAGTCGCGGATCTCCTTGGAGCCCGGAACTTCTTTGTCGAACCACTGCCATACCGGAGCGCAGGCCTTGACCATCTGATCGTGGAACTCAGGCGACGGCTGGGTGATCTCAACGCCGTGGCTCTTTAAGAACTCCACCGTGGCGGCTTCGTCCTTCTCGGACTCATCCCAGTTGTAGTTCACGGCATTGTTCATGGCGGTGTCGAACCACTGCTTGGCCTGATCGTCCAGGCGGTTGTACCACTTGTCGTTCACAATCACGAAGGTCGGCGAGAAGATGTGGCGGCTTTCGAGCATGTACTTGTTAACTTCGTACCAGCCCATGGACTTCACCATGGAGTACGGATTGTCCTGACCATCTACCACCTTGGTCTCTAAAGCGGTGTAGAGCTCGGTAGCAGGCATCGGGGTCGGGTTGGTGCCTAAGGCCTTGAACAGTTCCACGAACACGTCGTTCAGCGGGGTTCTGATCTTCATGCGGCCTAAGTCTTCCATATTGTTGATGGGATAGTTGCAGGAGATCTGACGGAAGCCGTTCACGATCACGCCGGCGATGCGGGCGCCGGATTTCTCAGTGTACTGGCCTTCAAACGGCTTCATGCCGCCGGACAGGAACACCTTGCGGGCATGATCCCAGCTGTTAATCACGAAAGGCTGCTCCCATGCGGCAATCATCGGCTCATCGTACTTGAGCAGACCGCCGACCTGAGCAATCTGAATGGTGCCGCGCTTGCACAGCTCCATGATCTTCTCCTCGCCGCCGGCTTCATTGTTCGGCTTTAAGGTAACTTTGAACTGGCCGTCAGAGACCGACTCCAATTCATTCTTGAAGTGCTCCATCATGGCGGTGTTGGGATGATCCGGACCAAAATAGCCGGCAAAGATCACGCGGTAGGTTTTAGCCTGGGCCTGAGATAAAGGCACAGCGGCCAGCACAGCGGCGGCGACTAAAGCAAGGATGCTTTTCTTCATATAAGATTCCCCTTACAAGGTGACAAGAAAACATTTGGAAATTCGGCGGTTTTGCCCGCAGTTATTCCTAGCGCGCATTGTATCCATGGTCATGGATTAAAAATGAGAGCTGGCGCAAAATTTCAAATAAATTTATATTCAAGGTATAAATATTCGCTTCATATTTAATTATATTTTGAGCGTTATCTATTGATATTTAACTTATTTTATCAGATCTAATATGCTAGTTAGTCAGTATGCAAGAATGTTATATAAAGCGCAAAAGTTTGATCTAAGTCGAATTTTGACAAAAATTATCCTCTTTTTGAGCGCAAAATTCTGCAGTTTTTGCACCATCGTCTATAATCAAACCCAGATTTTCTCCTATTCAGTCAATTCATGAGAGGCGTAAAAATGAAGGCATGTGTGCTCCACGCGAAAAAAGATCTGAGATTTGAAGATATTCCTGAAGTTGAGATCAAAGAGGCCGAGGAAGTTAAAGTTAAGATTTTAGCCGGCGGCATCTGCGGCTCTGATCAGCACTACTACTTGGACGGCGGCATCGGCTCGGCCATCGTAGTGCGCGAGCCCATCGTCATCGGCCACGAAGGCTGCGGCATTGTGGAGGAAGTGGGTTCCGGCGTGACCGGCATTAAGAAGGGCGATATGGTGGTGCTCCGTCCGGCCCGCCCGTGCTTTCACTGCCGCTACTGCGAGAATCATCAGTACTCCTTCTGCGAGAACATGCGGCACTTAGGCTCCGCCGCCACCTTCCCGCACGTACAGGGTCTGTTTGCAGAAAAAGTGGTGGTGCATCAGGCGCAGTGCCGCGTGGTGAAGAATATGAAGCCCGAAGTCGGCGCTTTCGGCGAGCCCCTGGGCGTAGCCTATAACGGCGTGCACTCCTTAGGCGACATCATAGGCAAAAATGTGATGGTGATGGGAGCCGGCCCTATCGGCATTCTGTGCGCTGCAGCCGCCAAGACCTTAGGGGCCGACCGCGTCACTATTTTCGACATCCGTCAGGGACCTTTAGACATTGCCCTGCAGATGGGCGCTGATGAAGCCGTCAACAGCAAGGACAATCCGGATGCGGTGAAAAAGTTCTCTGAGCACAAGGGCACCTTCGACTGCGCCCTGGAGGCCACCGGCAACGGCTTTGCCGCCATGCAGACCATGGCCATGGTGCGCCCTGAAGGCACGATTGCCCAGGTAGGCATGTTCGGCACCGGCCATCAGCCGACCGATTTGGCCGCCTTCTCCGGCAAGGGCCTGAAGTGGCACGGCGTGTTCCGCTTCTATGAAGAGTTTGCCCCGGCGGTGAATGCCTTGGAGTCCGGCATCATCAATCCGCTGCCGCTGCTCTCGGCATCTTACCCGGCTGAGGAGTGCGTCAAGGCCATGGAAGCTGCCGTCAGCCCTGAGACCTGCAAGGTGCAGGTGCACTTCTAAATTCAATTGATGTCCCCTCTAATGGCGCAGAGCGGCATGGCTCTGCGTTTTTTTTTGCCGCACATACCGAGCGCACGCGAACTGAGGCGCATTCCTGTAATTAGCAAAGCGAATGATCAGCGCTTAGATCGCAGCTGCAGCCTCGGAGATCTCATCTAAAACCGCAAAGCGGCCGATGCTGCCCGGAAGGGCATCGTAGCTTAACTTCTCGCCTGCAAAGCGGCGGCGCACCTTTTCCTGTTTTAACGGCGGGAGTTCATTGAAGACGTCGGGAGAAAGATCATGCTTGATCGGCACTAAGGGCTCAGGGCGCAGACAGCAGGCCAGGTGCACGGCATTCTGCCCCTGCGCGGCAAAGAGCTCGGTAAGCTCCTGCCCGCGCTCAAAGTCAGAGTTCTCAGCGTAGCTGCGCTGCGGGGGCTGCAGGCCGAAACGGGCGCGCAGATCAGCCTCTGCTTTAGAGGGAGCCTCGATGCCGCCGTGCTGCGGCGCATCGGTTACATCAGGGGACAGCATGGACAGCAGCAGGGCAAATTCAGCCTGATGACCGCCCTGCAGCGCCTGATTGAGGCGCTGCCCTAACTGCAGCTCATCTACTAAATAAACCTGACGAATATCCGCTTCCAGCATGAATGCATCTCCTTGATGTATTCATTGTCGGCAGATTGGAGCATTCCTTTAATGAAAATAAGGAGCTGGAAAGGCGCGCGGCCGCACAGAGGCGGCCGCGTTTACTGGAGAGCTTAAGACGATTAAGCGCAGAGGATGCGGAGCATGCGGCGCAGCGGCTCGGCCGCCCCCCACAGCAGCTGATCGCCCACGGTAAAGGCGGACAGATACAGATCGCCCATCATCATCTTACGGATGCGTCCGATAGGCACGGTCAGAGAGCCGGTGACGGCGCACGGAGTGAGCTCCTTTAAGGTCACTTCCTTGTCATTGGGGACTACCTTGGCCCACTGATTCTGCCCCTTGATCAGATCTTCAATGGTCTCAATAGAGGCGCTCTTCTTTAACTTAATGGTCAGGCTCTGGCTGTGGCAGCGCAGCGAGCTGATGCGCACGCAGTTGCCGTCAACCGGTACGGTACCGGGATTTAAGCCCAGGATCTTATTGGTCTCAGCCATGCCCTTCCACTCCTCGCGGCTCTGGCCGTTTTCCAGCTGCTTGTCGATCCACGGCAGCACCGAGCCGGCTAAGGGCGCAGTGAAGTTCTCGGTAGGGAACTCCGGCGAGCGCATGCACGCGCGCACTTTGCGCTCAATGGTGAGGATGGAGGAGTGCGGATCGGCAAGCTCAGAGGCTGCGCAGTTGTATAAAGCGCCCATCTGCAGCAGCAGCTCGCGCATATTCTTCGCGCCCGCGCCGGAGGCGGCCTGATAGGTCGAGGAGGAGATCCACTCCACTAAATCGGCCTTGAACAGACCGGCTAAGGCCATCAGCATTAAGCTTACGGTGCAGTTGCCGCCCACAAAGGTCTTGATGCCCTTATTTAAAGCCTGATCGATAACCTCGCGGTTGACCGGATCAAGGATGATCACCGCATCATCCTGCATGCGCAGGGTGGAAGCCGCGTCTACCCAGTAGCCCTTCCAGCCGGTGGCCATTAACTTGGGATAAATTTCGGTGGTATAGCCGCCGCCCTGACAGGTGATGATGATATCCATGCTCTGCAGCGCATTCAGATCATGGGCATCGAGCAGCAGGCCGCTTTCCACGCCGTCCACCACCGGGCCGGGCTGACCTGCCTGGGAGGTGGAGAAAAAGTGCGGCTTGACCTTCAGATCTTTTAAGTCGTGTTCTTCCTGCATGCGCTCAAGCAGCACGGATCCCACCATGCCGCGCCAGCCGACCAAGCCTAAATTCTTCATGTTAAGTCCTTTAAAATTAAATATAAGAGAAATTCGGTACTGTGAACTGTCCTTACACGCGCTGCGCCCTGCTTAAGACGCTGGACAGCTGTGCAGTGTATAACGGCGCTCATAGGAGCCGTCAATGCCCTGTAA
The DNA here is from genome assembly GCA_944389865.1 of uncultured Succinivibrionaceae bacterium. Classification (GTDB taxonomy): domain Bacteria; phylum Pseudomonadota; class Gammaproteobacteria; order Enterobacterales; family Succinivibrionaceae; genus Avisuccinivibrio. Next base: position 17,096 of record CALXNX010000031.1, on the reverse strand, counting down.
TAATACCGTCAGGCTTTTGCCTGAGGCAATAATCCGGCGCAGCTGCGGATTTTTGCACAATGCTGGTGCATTAGCCTCGATTTTATCTAAGATAAGCTCGCGTTCCTCCGGGCTGGTCACCCCTAAAGCCTGAGGGTCCTGCTCAATGACTAAAGTCACCTCGTCCGCACTCTGTCTGACCTCGCGCATAGTGGTATAGGCGTCGATAATAAGCGGCATGCTCCCGGACAGCTGGGAGACTGGATCGGGATCCGGCTTTAAATACTCGTTATAGCCGTAATAGCAGAGAAATAAAGCCGCAACGATGAGGTACACCCGCGCCTTAGTGCCAAAAGAGGATCCTTTCTCCCGATCCCCCCTGAGACTGGCCATGGCCTTGGCATAAAAGCGGCTGGAGCCGGCCTCAGGATCCGGAGCGGACCGTCCCTGCGCCCGCGCCTCTTCCTGATCGAGAGCCGAAAGCCGGCGGCGCATTTCCCCGGGCAGCTTATCGCGGTAGAGGGGCGCGGCATTTTCCTCGGCCTCCACGGCAGCGGCCGCCTGCGCTGCCGCCAGCTCCTGCGCCGCAGCCTGAGCTGTTTCATCTTTTTCCGGGCTTACGGCCTGAGCTGCCGGAATGGGGGCGCTGCTGCCGTCCGTACGAAAGGAAGTCAGCTGTTTCGGATCAGCCTCGCCGGCAATAGCGCGCATGCGCTTGACTGCAGCGCGCGCGGCCTGCCCTTCATAATGCCAGCCGGCCAGCGGGGGCTGCTGCGCTTGATTCTCATGATTCTCAGCTTGTGCTTTTAGCTGCTGCGGTTCCTGCATTTTGCTGCCTGCGTGTTATGATGCTGTGTACTGTGAGCATACTCTCTGCTCAGCTATCCTGAAAGACTTGAGTATAAGCTATGTCAACCGTCATTATCGGAAAAGATCTGCCTTTAGAAGAAACTCTGGAGCGGCTCAAAGGCCGCGCGCAGGCTTTAGGCCTGCAGCTGCAGGAGCTGGCGTGGCTCAATCCGCTGCCCCATCTGTGGTCGGTACAGCTGGCCGACGAGCGCCTGCCGCACGTGATTTTTGCCAACGGCAAGGGAGCCTCGCGCCTTGCCGCCCTGTGCTCTGCCTACGGCGAAATGTTTGAGCGTCTGGCAACCCACATGTATTTTGCCGACTATTATCTGGGACTTAACAACGCCGATGCTCCCACGGTGCACTTTGCCGATGAAAAATGGACGCCCATCCCTGAGGAAGGCGCGCCCCTGCCTGCTGATGTGCTCAATGCCTCGCTGCGCAAGTTCTACGGCGCGCAGGATGAGCTGACCCTGGATGCGCTGGTGGATTTAGGCTCCTCCTCCTACAATCGCGGGGTGTGCTCCATTCCCTTTACCAATGCCCGCAACGGCGAGATTGTCTATTTCCCCATCAACCTGCTGGACAATCTTTACGGCTCCAACGGCATGAGCTCGGGCAATACCGAATATGAAGCCTTAGTGCAGGCCTTAAGCGAAATCATTGAGCGCTACGTCAAGCGCGAAATCATCTCCAAAGGCCTGTCGCTGCCAAAGATCCCTGAGGAAATTCTGCAGCTCAATCCGCAGTCCTACGAGACCCTGCAGGCCCTGCAGAGCCCCTCCATCAAGGTGATCTGCTGTGACGGCTCCTTAGGCGGCCGCTTCCCGGTAGTCTGCGCCCTGCTGTTCAATCAGTCCAACGGCACCTGCGCCGCCGCCTTCGGAGCGCACCCCATCTTCTCAGTGGCCTTGGAGCGCACTTTAACTGAGCTGATGCAGGGCCGCTCCTTTGCCGACTTAGACGACTTTACCGAGCCGGTATTTGACTTAGGTCAGACCGGAGATCCGGTCAATTTAGAAAGTCAGTTCGTGGACTCCACCGGCCTGCTGCCGATGCAGATGTTTAAAGATCAGCCGGACTTTAAGTTCGTGCACTGGGACTTTACCGGCGATACCCACGATCAGTACAAAGCCCTGCGCTATATGATTGACAAGCTGGGCTACGACATCTATGTGCGCTCCTATCACGGCCTGGGCGTACCGGCCTACCGCGTCATCGTGCCGGGCATGTCTGAGGTTTATCCCGTCGATGATCTGATCTACAGCAATTTAAACCGCGCCGTCGATTTTCAGGAAGCGCTGCTCTCGCTGCCCGAAAGCCGCGAGGAGCCTGAGGTCTATGCCGGCTATTTAGAGGAGCTGGAACATGAGAATTTTGCCGACGAGGAGCTGATTGCCCCGCTGCTGGGTCTGCTGCCCGATGAAGGCAGCGCCTGGGGGCAGCTGCGCCTGGGCGAGCTTAAGTGCTTAATTGCCCTGTGCGCACACAATTATCAGAGCGCGCTGACCTACGCGCAGTGGACCGTGAGCTTTAATGCTGAGATCTTCAGCTTAAGCCGACTGAACTTCTATCGCTGCTTAATTAAGGCCTTAGAGCTCAAGCTCACCGCAGCGTTAAAGCCTGAAGATTATCCTCAGGCCTTAAAGCTCCTGTACGGAGAGCAGACCGTGCAGCGGGTGATGGATCATTTAGAGGGCCGTGCGCAGTTCAATCAACTGACCGCCTCGGATCTCAATTTAAAGGGCTTTGCGCTGCAGCAGCAGCTCATCGAGATCTTTGAGCGCTTAAAGGAAGCTGAAGCGGCTGAGCTTGCCGCCAAAGCCGCCGCTGAAGGCGCAGGCTCTGCCTCATAAAATCATTTAAGGAATCATCATGCAGATGCGTATGTTTTTAACCGCCGCCGCTGCGGCGACGGCTTTATTTTTAACCGGCTGTCAGACCGCTTTAGAGCCTGCCGCCGTCTCAGGCAGCCCTGAGTACTGGCAGCAGATGCAGCAGAAGTTAGCGCAGGTTCAGACCTATAATCTCTCCGGGCGCTTAGGGGTCAGCGGTGAAACCCGGTTTTCGGCCAATTTCAATCTGCAGGGTACGGGCGATGCCTATACTCTGGTGCTGACTTCCTCGCTGGGCTCGGAGCTTGCCAAACTCACCGTCAAGCCGGGGGAGGCGGTGCTGCTCTCTGACGGCAAGGTGTACCAGGCTCAAACTCCCGATCACTTATTTAAGGATGCCTTTGCTTTAGATCTGCCCGGCAGCGCCTTAAAGCAGCTCTTTTTAGGTCAGGCGGGGCAGGCTTCGATCCTGCGCCCGGACGGACAGCTGATGTCCACCGCGCAGGGCGGCTTTATCGCTGATTATCAGCGCTTTGCTGAATTTAACGGCTATGCACTGCCTACTGATATCCGCATCTCCAAGGGCCGCCTGTTTATCAAGATTAAGGTCAATGAGGTCAGCGCCATTGAGTAAGTTTCAGCCAGGCTTTACCTTCAAGACCTTATCACCGTGCAAGCTCAACCTGTTTCTCTATATCACGGGGAAGCGTCCTGACGGCTATCACAATCTGCAGACTCTCTTTACCCTGCTCGATTACGGCGATGACATGCGCTTTACCTTAACCGACAGGCCCGGCGTGATTGAGCTGGAGGATGACTTCGGCTTTCCAGTGGAGCAGAACACCATTTATAAGGCAGCGCAGCTGCTGTTTAAAAAAGCCGAAAGCTTAGGGCATCAGCCTGCCGTGGGCGTGAGTATTAAGACCGCCAAGCGCATCCCGCAGGGCGGGGGCCTGGGCGGTGGATCGTCCAACGCGGCCACCACCTTAGTGGTGCTCAACAAGCTCTTTGGCTTTGACTATGAAATTGAGGATCTGTGTGATCTCGCCGTCAACATCGGCGCTGATGTGCCGGTGTTTACCTTAGGGCAGAGCGCTTTTGCCTCAGGCGTAGGCGAGCGCCTGGAACCGGTGTCGCTGCCTGAGCGCTGGTACCTTGCCGCAGCGCCTGAAAACTGCCATGTCAGCACTAAGGATGCCTTTGCCGATCCTGAGCTCAAGCGCGATCATCCGGTGCGTAATTTCCGCGCATTATTCGCCTTAGGCCCGCACAATGACTTCACCGCGCCGGTGGTAAAAAAGCATCCGGAAATTGGACAGTTATTAGCGCAGTTGGTAAAATATGGGCCGGCGCAGATGTCAGGCAGCGGAGCCTGCTGCTGGGCAGCCTTTTTAAATCAGGCGGCCGCACAGCAAGCCCTGACAGAGCTGCAGCAGCATCACCGCGGACCGCTGTTTATCGCCCGCGGGCTGAATTATTCGCCTGTACACGCTGCAGTCTTAAAACTCTAATTCTCCTTGAAGGTTTGATGATATGGCTGATATGAAGCTGTTTGCCGGCAATGCGACGCCTGAACTGGCCAAGCGCATCGCGGCGCGTTTATACACTCGTCTGGGCAATGCCACCGTTGACCGTTTCTCCGACGGCGAAATTCATGTGCAGATTAATGAAAATGTGCGCGGCTGCGACATCTTCATCATTCAGTCCACCTGCGCTCCGGCCAATGACAATTTAATGGAGCTCATCGTGATGATCGACGCTATGCGCCGCGCTTCCGCCGGCCGCATTACCGCCGTGATCCCCTACTTCGGTTATGCCCGTCAGGACCGCCGCTTAAGATCCGCCCGCGTGCCTATTACCGCTAAGGTAGTAGCCGACTTCTTATCGAGCGTCGGCGTGGACCGCGTGCTGACTGTAGATCTGCATGCCGAGCAGATCCAGGGCTTCTTCGATGTGCCGGTTGACAACTGCTTCTCCTCACAGATCTTCGTGGAGGATATGCTGGAGCAGAATTTAACCAATCCGGTGGTGGTGTCCCCGGATATGGGCGGCGTAGTGCGCGCCCGCGCTATCGCCAAGCTGCTCAACAACGCTGACATCGCTATCATCGATAAGCGCCGTCCGCGTCCTAATGTCTCTGAAGTGATGCACTTAATCGGCGAGGTTAAGGGCCGCGACTGCATCATCGTGGACGACATCATCGATACCGGCGGGACCTTGTGCAAGTGCGCCGACGCCTTAAAGGATCGCGGTGCGCTGCACGTCATCGCCTACGCCACCCACCCGGTACTCTCCGGCGACGCCGTGAAGAATTTAAGCCAGTCGCGCTTAGATGAGCTGGTAGTATCCGACTCCATTCCGGCCACCAGCCAGATCTCCAAGCTGGAGAAAGTGCGCTACTTAACCTTAGCGCCGATGCTGGCTGAAGCTATCCGCCGCATCAGCAACGAGGAGTCCATCTCCGCGATGTTCCAGCAGGCGTAAACTTACTGCAGACAGCAGCAAAGACCCCGCAGCCGCGGGGTTTTTTGTCTGCTCAGTCCCCTGCAGCCGCCAGTGCCGTGCGGATTACCTCCCGGATCTCTGCATTGGGGATCTTTAAAGTATGCTCATGATTAAAGGCACTGCTGTCATCCTGCTCAGCCGCAGTCAGATACCCGGCGTAGAGCAGCAGTTTCCCCAGATTCAGCTTTGCCGGATCAGCAGACACCGCCGGAGGAATGACGGCATAAATGGTGCCGCCGTCGGCCAATTTGCGCAGCATCTCCTTCTCCTGAGCGCTGAGACGCTGTACGGCCTCAATCAGAGCATCAGGAGCTGAGGTTTCCGCCCAGTACCGGCCCAGCTGCCGCTTATCCAAATAAGAGCATATACTCCACGGACTGCAGAGCTTCTCCCTGCCTGCCTGATAACCGGCATAAAAGTCCTGTACCGCATCTACCTCAGCACTCCGCCCGCGCTCGGCCATGACCTGCTGCACCTCCTCCTGCGTAAAACCGAAAGCGTCAGCAAATTTGGGGCGCAGCACCGAATAAGCATCCACATTATTCAGCCCCAGTTCGGTCACGGGCAGCCATCCGGTCAGTACGCCGAACTGCAGATCATCATTGCCTTTAAGGGCGCAGCTGAAAAATGGCTGCAGGAAAGTCGCCGCCTCGGCCAGATAGCCGTGCCGGCCGGCCGCAATAAACGGGCTGTCATAGTCATCAATTAAGATAACGGTGCGGCGGTTATAAACCCTGCTGAAACATTTGCACAAAAAGCGCAGGGAGTTTTGATATTTCCACAGCAGATCTTCATTTTCCGGCTGGCGGGCGAGCTGCTTTAGGAGATCTTTTGAGCCGGCGGATAATGCATCTGAAAAGTCCATCCAGTCAAAATCCCGGCACAGGCAGGAAATGAGCCCGCAGAACTGCCTTTTAAAAGCGGCGAAATTATCCGCCTGCAGTTCCTTTAAATCCAAGTAAATGACCGGATACTGCCCCTGATGCTCCCAGTAAGGAGAATGCTCAATGTAAGTTCCGGCAAACAGCTGGCGATTTTTCTCAGCCAGGTCAATGCTGAAAAAAAGCCTTCAGCATCGACACATTCAGCGATTTGCCGAAACCCCGGGGTCTGGTAAAGAGATAAACCTCGCTGCCGGTACGGATTATATCGGCAATGAACTTGGTTTTATCGATATAAAAAGCCTTTTGATCTATGAGTCGGGCAAAGTGGTCGACGCCTAACTTAATCACGGCGTACGCCTTTCCATCCTGCATTGCTCTTTAATCCGCTTAGTCCGCAATCTTTGGTCTTTACACATCATACTCTGAATTGCGGACCGGCGCTTAACTGTTGGTCTGACCTAACTGCAGGGTCTGCAGCAGCATCTGGCGGGCACTGTCGGCTACCTGCACCGCAGTCTGATAGGAACGGCTGGCGCTGATCATATCGGCCATTTCCTCAACCGGGTTAACATTGGGGCGGTAGATATAGCCGTTTTCATCGGCCAGCGGGTGATTGGGGTTGTACTCCATGATGGCCGGGGCATCAGACTCAATCACGCCCTTAAGGCTGACGCCGATGCCGTAAGGCTCGCCGGTGACCGGATCGCCGCGCTCGCCGGTATTTTTCTGATACTGCAGGGCCTCATCCATGGCCGCAGAGAAGAGCGGACGACGGGCCTTGTAGGTCTGCTCTACCGAGGAGCTGACGCTCTCGGCATTAGCTAAGTTTGAGGCCGTGGCGTTCAGACGCACGGACTGTGCGTTCATGGCGGTGCCGGCAATATCTAAAATTCTAAATACGCTCATTTAAGCCTCCTAAGCCCCGGATTTCAAAGCTGACATCAGCTTGGAAATGCGGCCGTTTAAAAACCGCATGGTGGCCTGATATTCCAAATTATTGGATAAATAGTTCATGCGCTCGCTGTTGACCTCGACGGTATTGCCGTTGCCGGTATCCGCCTGATAAGGCAGGCGGTACTTTAAGGTAAGATCCGGATCATCCGGGACCGACGAGAGATCCATGTGGCGATCGGAGGTCTTAGTCATGGGCGGCAGATTATCGACAGCCTTAAGGCCGGCCTCCTGAATCAGCGCGGTATTGAAGTCAATATCGCGGGCCTTAAAGCCCGGGGTATCGGCGTTGGCTAAATTGCCGGCGATAACCTCAGCTCTGTCATTTCTGATGCGCATGGTGTGCTGATGAATACCGAACACCTGATCAAAAGAAATAGCCATGATGAAAAAACCTCAGCGTCAAAATTCTTACAGCGCTTATCGCTGTTACTGAGGTTACTTCAAGAAGTGTGCCAGCTCTACAGCTTGATGATAATCCGCAGGTAAACAAAAGCCCCGGACATTGCCGAGGCTGCCATTTTTAATTTTGGAAAATGGGGTTAGTAAAAATAGGATTCACCCTTCAGGCGATAGGCCAGCCCCGGGTTGCAGCGCACCATGTCAAACTTATCGCACAGACCGGTCATCGACTCCGAGGAGCCTAAGATGAGATAGCCGCCCGGATTGAGGCTTAAGGCAAACTTATTCAGGATTTCCGCCTTGGTCTGATTGTTAAAGTAAATCAGCACATTGCGGCAGAAAATCACGTCAAAACGGCCTAATAAGGAGAAGGAGCCCAGCAGATTCATCTGCTTGAAGGACACCATGCGCTTAATGCGATCGTCGATGCGCATTAAGTTCGGATCTTCGGTCGGACGGAAGAAGCGGGCTTTGCGCTCGGCGGACAGACCGCGGGCTAAAGCGTGATTGTCATACAGGCCCTGACGGCAGCGATCCAGCATCTCCGGGGAGATATCAGTACCGACAATCTGCGTCGTGCCCGGATCGACGTGATACATCGCGCCGGCCTGCTCCTGCACCACCATGGCAATGGAATACGGCTCCTGACCTGAAGAGCAGGCTGCCGACCAGATGCGCACCGGCACCTTGCCGCGCCGTGCAATATCCGGCAGGATTAAATTCTTAAGAGCCAGATACGGATAAGTATCGCGGAACCACAAGGTCTCATTGGTGGTCATGGCATCGATGACGGCAGAGGAGATCTCACTGTTGCGCCCCGGATCCATGGCAAGATTAATGAGCTCATCGATGGAGGAGACCTTAAAGCGCAGCAGCAGGGAAGATAAGCGGCTGTTGACTAAATAGTGCTTATTGTCGCCCAGTACAATGCCGGACTGCTGCTCGATGTAGGCGGCAAAGCGGCGGTACTGCACATCTGAGACCGTACGGGACTGAATATTGAGCTGATCAGGAGCTGCCGGCACCACATTGGGGTTGCGCGCGGCGACGCCCTGCCAGCCGGCTTTCTGCGCCTGCATGGCCAGAGAGCCCGCCCCCGGATAGGCGCTGGGGGTAAAGCTGGCGCGGCGCGGCGCATTAGGATTGGTTTTAAGGACGCTGGCTACTGCGGATGGGGTGTTCTGCGGTGCTGTTCTGGTCAGCCCTAAAGGCTTTGACAGCTCTTCTTTATTAAAATTTCTATTCTGCGAAAATTTTGTCACTGCCATGTTGGTATCTTCACACAAATGCACAGCCGGACAGGCGCGTCTGCTTCCTCTCCGGCAACCCCCGCTGCTGCGGCTGCAGCTGCGGTACCCGCGGTGCCCACTGGCTCAAAAAGGGCCGCTGCTCCTCGATATTAAGCATTATAAGCGCGCAGGCCGTTCCCGCGCCTGCGCCTTAATGCAAATTTGCGCGCTGAGGCAGGTTTTAGGCGGTTTTTTACCCTGTTTGCCTGAAGCCTTACTTTTTGCCGCTGTTCATAATGCAGTCGGCCCCGGAAATCCCCGATTCCACCGTCTGCACTCCGCGCTCTACCGCCTTGGCCAGTTCATCCGGGTTGAACTTCGGAATAAAGTCATTGGCGCCGGCCTTGCTGACCATGCTCTGATTGAACACGCCGGACAGCGAGGTATGCAGGATCACGTACAGATCCTTTAAGGCCGGATCCTGTCTTATCGAGGCGCATAAGGTATAGCCGTCCATCTCCGGCATTTCCACGTCGGAAATCACCAGCTCATAAGTATTGCGCACCGGTCCCTTGGCCGCCGCCTCGCGCAGCAGATCCAAGGCCTCACGGCCGTCGGCTGCCTTGACGACTTCCATGCCCACATCCTTTAAGGCGCGCTCTACCTGCTTGATAGCCACCTTGGAGTCATCGGCCACTAAGATCTTGACGTTCTCCGGGATCTTCTGGCTCACTTCAGCGGCCTTGGAGATCACCTCGGTGCTTACATTGGTGGTAGTCGGCGAAATCTCATCTAAGATCTTCTCCACGTCCAGGATCTCGACCAGCTCATTGTCGATCTCGGTGACGGCGGTCATGTAATTGCTGTGACCTGCGCCCTTAGGCGGGGGCATGATCTTATTCCAGTTCATGTTGAGAATGCGCTCTACGCTTGACACTAAGAAGGCATGAGTGGAGCGATTGTATTCGGCGATGATGATGAAATGATTCTGTACATCCTGCGTGGGCCTGCCGCCTATTGCGTAGGCCAAATCAATCACCGATAAGGTCTGGCCGCGGATGTGCGCAATGCCGATGACGTACTGATGCAGCTTAGGCATGACGGTAAGCCGCGGGCAGGCTAAGACTTCGCGCACCTTAAAGACGTTAATGCCGTAGCGCTGATTCAGCCCCGAGAGTCTGAAAAGCAGCAGCTCCATGCGGTTCTGACCGACCAGCTCAGTGAGCTGGTTTACACTGTCCATTACTCCAGCCATGATATGTCCTTCGCTGTCAAACTTTAGCAAAATTCATCTATACTGCCGTATTCTAGCACGCTTACGCTGTAGAATTAGGAAAGTAAAGGCTCCACAAATCACAGTTTGCGCATCAAAAGTGCATGAGGTCCATCAGCTATGCTTCGGCAGTCCCTAAGCCTGTTATCGGCAGCATTTTTACTTTTCTGCAGTGCCTTTTCCCCCGCGCAGGCGACGCAGGAGGAAGCGGACTTTTTCCGCCATGCTGCAGAGCAGTATATTTTGGCCCAGTTTGCCAATCTGCCCCCGGATGAAAAAGTGGTGGTGACCGCCGGCAAAGTGGACGCCGGGCGCGACTTCGGCGGTACCTGTCCGGGGTATCTGACCGCAGAGCTTGCCGGCAATGCCATTCGGGAAAACAACAGCGTCAAGCTGGTGTGCTCAGATCCTCAAAATCCCTTTACTCTGTACGTGCCGGTAAAAGCTGAAAAGTACATCTCCGCCATCACGGCCGCGCGCGATTTAAACCGCGGCACCCTGCTGTCCAAATCCGACCTTAACAGCACCTTTATCAAAGATGAGCGGCAGAACTCCTTCGGCATTACCCGCGAGGATCTGCTGATCGGATCGAAATTAAAGCGCGATGTGCGCGAAGGGTCGGTATTTATGCCCGAGGCCTTATGCGTTGTCTGCAAGGGTGATCGGGTTACCCTGGAGGCGCATAAGGGCGGTCTCAGTCTGAAAACCACCGGCATTGCCATGGAAGACGGCAATCTGCATGACAGCATTAAGGTGCAGAATGAGCGCTCAAAAAAGACCGTCATCGGCCGCGTCAGCGATCACGACACTGTAGTTATTGATTTTTAACAAATAAAGCCGATAGCCCCGCAGAGATGAAAAAAGATTAAAGCTTTTCCGGCAGGCTCCGATAATTAGGTATCAGGCAGGGAAGCCTGCCTCTACTCAGCTCTGATGAACGGGCAGGAGCGTTCATCAGAGCTTTGCTTTATCTGTGCGAACTGTCCTTTTCAGGGCAGAACGAAAATTTTAAAATTAAGCTTAAGTTTTCCGTCAAAGCACCGATAAACAATTTAAAGGAAGCCGGTATAGAGCTTCCAGCACGTTCAGGAACAGAATTTTTAATGCGAGGCAGCATCATGGCAATCGACATTTTAAGTGATCGTACGATGCGGACGATGCCCGAAACTGGGGCGAACCGCCTCACCGGAGCAGAGCGCGCCAGGACGGCCGCAGCCGGCAAGGCTGCGCAGACCGGCGACAGCACTGAAGTAGAATTTACCGCGCAGGCTCAGACCTTATCGCGGGCAGCGCAGAAGGCCGCCGCCTCTGACGGCATGGATCATGCGAAGATTGAGGCGCTGCGTCAGTCTTTAGCTGACGGTACTTACAGCGTCAATTATGAAAGCGTCGCCAATAAGATCATCGACGCGGAAGATGAGCTGAGCTCCATTTTCTAAATAAGGCACAGCGGAAGACCCGCTGAAATTAGACGGCAGTGACGGCCCCCTATTGGGGGCTTTGCTGTTTCTGCCGTCACAACTTAAGGGTCAAATACTGACAATTAAGCGCTGCGCTCATGTTCCGATGGATAGGAGCGGACCTCATCTTCATTGGAGGCTGTCTGCAGACTGCGCTCAGCTGCGGCTATGCCCTCCAGGATCTGCTGTCCCACTTCCTGCCCGCGCTGTGTGCGCACGGCGTGCTGCTGCAGCTTCTGCCATTTAGAGGCAGAGGGCGCGGCCAGCACGGCCACATCATCGGCATCAATTTCACAGTCGCGGCCCACCACTTCGCCGGTTGCGGCCCGCACGGCGCGATAGCGCAGTCTGCCGGTCACAATCAGCCGGCAGCCGCCCTGGATCTTGCTGCCGTGCTTTGACATCATCCGATAGCTGCTGCTGTCGCGCAGCACCACCTGATGATATTCATAATGCTCTGAGCGCTCGCCGCCGCGCTTGAACCACTGCTCGACGGTGCGCAGCACAAAGATTAGGCACTGTCCGCCGCTGGGCAGCTGATCGCGCATGACGCTGTCGGCAATCACGTCGCCGACTAAGGTTACCTGATTTGCTTCCAGCATAAATCATCTCCTTAGGCTTCGTGATCTGCCCTTATGCTCAGGAATAACTTTAGCCCTTTTAACCGCTGTTGGGGCGGCAAAATGCTGAAGTTACGATAAGGCTCACAAAAGAAAATGCTTAAGCGCTGATATTGACGCGCTGCAGCTGCCGCGCGTTCATGCCGCCCTTGTCGGTATAGGTCAGGGACTGCGTCATCCTGTCGCGCACGCCCATCAGCATGGAGGTCAGCCGGCGGCAGGAGGCCTGGCACAGGCGAATAAGCTTGCCGTTCACTTCATTGCGCCGCTTGCACTCGGCAAGCTTCATCCTGAGTACGCGCACATGCTGCGTGTAGTCGGTCTTGAGCCGGGCGGCATCCGGATGGAGCTTGATTTTCTGATCGTTGCCCTGCAGCGTCACCATCAATTGGGCCTTGCGCTCGGTCAGCGCAGAGATCTTTTCGGCATCGCGGCTGGTTAAGGCGCGGTTTTCCTGCGTCAAAAGCCTGCCGATTTCATCGAGCAGCGCATTCTGCTCCTTTAAATATTCAATTAAGGGCTTCACCTGCACCTGGCTTTGGGCCTGAGCATTAACATTGAGCTTCTTAAACATGTTTTCTCTCTCCATCAACTTCGCTTAAAGCGCGCCGCGCATTAAATACAGATCGTAAAGCACCTGAGTATCGAGCTCGACCTCAGTGACGTAGGCATCAGCGAGCGGGTACTGGCGAATGACGCGCGCCCCCTGCAGTACTCCATCGACCTGCGCCGTTACCTGATCGCTGCTCTCCTTTCCGGAGCGCTGGCGCGAGGAGGCTTTGATATAGACGCCGTACACCTGCTCAGCCAGCTCCCGGTAAGCCTCCACCTTGGAGGCCCGCATGGCCTGGAGCGTGCGATCCGTGGCGGTAGGTCCGCGCTGACGGGAGATCTGCGCATAGCCGGTGGCATGCAGAATGGGAAAATCCTCCGGCTCCTCGACGCCGTCATCGACGTATAACAGCGAGCGGCTCACCGTGCTGGAGCTTAAGAAATTCGAGCACCCGGCTGCTGCGCACAGCAGCAGCACGCTGCCGATTAACTGCCAATTTTTCATCATTACCGCTCCTTCAGCCGCTGATACTGACTTTCATCATGCACATCGCGTACCAATCTGCTGCGATCCATATAGCTGTGCGCCGGATAGATCACGCTGTCCTCCTGCCCGCCGAACAGGGATCTGGACTGCTCCTGTTGATCCTGCAGAAACTGCGGATAATTGCCCTGCGAGGTGGCAGGATTAGAGTCTGCAGGATTTGACCCGGCCGCAGCTGCAGTGCCGGCAGAGGCTGACCTTACTGCAGCCGAGGCAGATCCGGCTGAACTTGAAGTGCTGTCAACACTCTCAGGGCCGGCATATTCCTTAATATCGTTAAGGCTGCAGCCCTTTTCATAAGTGCGGTAGCAGTAAGGCAGCAGCTTGTAGGGAATAAAGCCGGTAGCGGTGCCTAAGACCATGTGATCGTTCATATTCACCACGCGGGCCACTAAGACCACCCCGTCTTCATTGCGCGAGATGGTGCCGGTTAGAAGATGGGAGATGTTAGCCGTCTGCGCCAGCTTCTTATAGTCGCGGCTGTAGACATATTCGCCGGTTTTGCCCACCGCCAGATTGCCGGTGAGCTTGTATTCCAACACATTGATTTGGCGCAGATTGAGCTCGTGAATAAAGATTTCCCCCAGCACCCGGCCTAAATGTCCGGCCGCCTCGTAGGTATCAGTATCTACAAAGGAAGTCACTGCCACCCGCGGCATCGTCACATTTTTGACGTAAGCTCGCGGGATCTTCAGTTCAGCAGCCTTCTGCTGCGCTAAGTTTTCAAACATGGTGCTGTACAGCGTATCGGCCATTTCAGAGGCAGTGCGGCTGATTTCCATGCCGGACTGGGCATAAACTGCCGGATCCTGCAGGGCAGGTTTTGCCGTGCAGCCGGTCAAGCCGAGCAGTGCGCCCATGGCCAATGCGGTAAAAGCGCGTATTTTCATCCTGAGCCTCGTAAAATTATGGTTATAGTTATTCTTGTCAAAGCACATTTTGTGCCAACTGACCGAAGGCATTTTTACGGCGGCACGCATTTTGCACTGCTGAGCTTAAAATCCAAGCATTAAGACAGCCGGCACAGCGCCGTCGGCGCAAGGAGAGAATATGCAGAGGTTAAAGCTCGCAGGATTGAGTCTTTTAATAGGTTTAAGCGCCGGGATGATAAATCCGGCCTTTGCCGGCTGGTACACCGCCTCCGGCTCGGCCGCAATTGAAAATGATGACGCCGCAGCCGCCCGGCAGGCCGCCGTTAACGACGCTCTGCGCTCGATTATGCTGGAGGCCGGGGCCGACATCAGCACTCTGCAGGCTTTATCGGACGGTGCGCTCACCACTGAGCGCATCAATATTAAAAGCACAAGCCCCATCCGCAAAGTCAGCGTGATCGAAGAGCAGCGCACCTTAAACGCGGTGACCGTAAAAGTGCGCGCCTTTGTCGATGACGATGCCAGCCGCTCCAGCGCCTGTGCGCTCAGCGCAGTCAAAAAGACCGTCCTGCCGCTGCAATTTCGCTTTGCCGACAATCGAGCCTATCAGGGCGCGGCGGGGCTTGACGAGCTGCCCGCTGAAATTGGCCATCTGCTGTTCTCTGAGCTGGCCCAAACTGCGGCGCTGCAGATCCTGCCTGAGGGCAATTTCCGCTTCTTTGTCAATGAAGAGTCCTCCGGGTCCTCCTACGAGGAGCAGTCGGCTTTAGAGCAGATCTCCGAGCGCTATGATGCGCAGTTTGTCTTAGTCGGATCGCTGCGCGCCGCCGCCCTGTCTGACACCGGTGACAATTTCCTTGAACAGCTGGTCTACAAAAAGACCCGCACCATCGACTTTACCGTGGCGGTCTATCACGCCTTAAGCGGTGCGGTCTTAATGCGTGAAACTTATCGGGGCGAGGCCGACTGGGACTTCAGGCAGGGGCAGTATGTTGATCTGCGCTCAGAGGCCTTTTTAAGCTCGCCCTACGGCCAGCGGCTTAAAGATCTGATCTCCGATGCTGCAGATGATGTGCGCCAGGCGCTCACCTGCCTCGCTCCCGCCGCCCGCATTGCTGCAGTGGAAGGGGACAGCATTATTGTGAATTTAGGCTCAGCTGACGGCCTGAAGGAGCACATGCGCTTCCGCCTCAGCCATCAAAGCGAAAACTACGATCGCCGTCAGCGCCGCTACCGCAGCTACGACCGATCGGAGAGCCTGTACCAAGTCACAGCGGTATTCCCGCACAGCGCGCGCCTGGCGCCGGTGTCCCTGCATGAGTCGCCGCTCAATGTGCTCATTGACGACATCGTGATCCTGGAAACGCCCTGAGAGCAGAGCTCTCAGCCCCGCGGTACCGGCCCGCGCTTCAGGCTGCGCTTTAGAGGATGAGCGCAGCCGTGAATGAAGTAATAAAGCCCCAGGGCCGCCAGCACCACCGCCGAGAGCAGCAGATACATCAAGCCGAAGCCCCATGCGGCGGCCGCAAAGCCGAACAGATACGGCGCAGCGCCGATACCTAAGTCAAAGAAGATAAAATAGGTAGAGGTGGCCTGCGCAAAGCGGTATTTACGCACCAATTTCAAAGCCAGCGCCTGACCTGCCGAGGTAAAGTTGCCAAAGCCGATGCCCTGCACCATGCCGGCTATGATGATAAGCCACACCGAGTGTGCTAAAGACACTAATAAGAGCGCCAGAGCCGACAGTAAAATCGCGGGGTAGAGCACCAGATTCTCGCCGTACAGATCAAACAGTCTCCCGCACAGAGGCCGCGTCAGAATGGTGGACAGGCCTGACATCAGGAAAAAGAGACTTACCGCCGCGCCCAAATCGCGCTCGGCGGCAAAGCTGGACAAATAAGCGGTCAGACAGCCGTAGCCCATCGGCACCAGCATGACGACCACGGAGAGCTTGAGCACCCGCACGTCGATGTAGTTGGAAAGCTTGAACAGCGAAATATGCGCAGCCTTTAAGGCAGGCGGCGCCTGCAGCGGCAGGCACAGCGCCAAGGCCAGCAGACTGAGACCTAAGATCACCGTAGCCAGCACCTCAAAACCCCAGCCGTGGGCAATGGCGATGCCGAAAAAAGGGCCTAAAGCCAGGGCCAGCGCGGTGCTTAAGGAGAAAATGCTGACCCCCAAGCCCTGGACCGCGGGAGGAACGGACCAGGCCATGATGGTGCCGGTCGCTGTACCGATAATGCCCATGGACAGGCCGGCGGTAAAGCGCTGTACGAAAAGCTCAAACAGGCTGTCGGCGTAAAAGGAGCCTGCTGCGGCGGCCGCGTAGAGCAGACAGCCGCCGATGACGATGCGCCGCGCCCCTAAGGCTGAAATCAAATTGCCGGTGACAAAACGCCCCAGCAGGCAGGCGATCACCATGATGCCGGCGGTAAGACCGGCCACGCTCAGCGAGGCGCCGAAGCGCTCCTGCGCCAGCGGCGCGGACACCACCAGGATCTGATAATAGGCAATCATGACGCAGAAATTGACTGCGGTGGCCAAATTGAAATTGCGGTTTAAGATCTGCCGCAGCGCCGCGGCGGCTGGAGTCTGGCGCATCGTTTCCTCATCTCAGATAAACCACGGAAAAACGGCGTCATTATACTCTTGTGCAGTGTGGATTGAGGATCTAGGGGAGTGGTGCGAAAGGAGGGACTCGAACCCTCACGCCTTGCGGTACAAACACCTGAAGCTTGCGCGTCTACCAATTTCGCCACTTTCGCACGGGCGGGCGCTTTTCAGCGCTTAAATTGTCACCGGACTTGCGGCCGGCGCTTTTTTCTGCATCAATCTTTGCAGTGAAAAAGGAGGAGCTGGTGCGAAAGGAGGGACTCGAACCCTCACGCCTTGCGGTACAAACACCTGAAGCTTGCGCGTCTACCAATTTCGCCACTTTCGCACGTGGTGATCCCGAAGAGATTCGAACTCTTGACCCTCGGCTTCGGAAACCGATACTCTATCCAGCTGAGCTACGGGATCTTCAAGTCCTTTGTCATTCAGGATTGATTTTGCGGTGCTAATTATATTGACGCGCCTGAGCCTTGGCAAGCAGTTTTTATGATTTTTTTCGTAAGTTTTATTTTTATCTTACAAATCAAT
>CALXNX010000030.1 GCA_944389865.1 uncultured Succinivibrionaceae bacterium | reverse complement strand
ACTGAAATTAGATTCCAGGAGGGCGGCAATTCCTCCCCCGCTTAAGAAGCGGGGGTCTCCTTGCCGTAACTTGATGATTGAGCTCACCTTTCGCCCCGCCCCATTCCACACCGCAGTCGATGATCAGCACATCGGTCATAAAGTCGTCATCTGACATAGCCATATATCTGCTTCTTACTTATTTTGATCTAAAGACGCAAAAGGCCCGAGGGATCCCGGACCTTTTTCCATTTTAATCCAAGAAGCCGCGCAGGCCGGCTGATCTGCACGGATGGCGCAGCTTGCGCAGCGCTTTGGCTTCAATCTGCCGGATGCGCTCGCGCGTCACGCCGAACTGGCGTCCTACTTCCTCTAAGGTGTGATCGGAGGCCATGCCGATGCCGAAGCGCATACGCAGCACCTGCGCCTCGCGCGGCGGCATATCATCCAGCACGGAGTTGATGGCGTGCTTGAGGCTTTCGGAGGTAGCAGCCTCAGCCGGCACTACAATCGAGCTGTCCTCAATGAAGTCGCCTAAATGCGAATCATCATCATCGCCCACCGGGGTCTCTAAGGAGATCGGTTCCTTGGCAATCTTCATCACCTTGCGGATCTTATCCTCAGGCAGGCCCATCTTGGCCGCCAGCTCCTCGGGAGTAGGCTCGCGGCCCTTCTCCTGCAGCATCTGACGCGAGATGCGATTGAGCTTATTGATAGTCTCAATCATGTGCACCGGAATGCGGATGGTGCGCGCCTGATCGGCAATCGAGCGGGTGATGGCCTGACGGATCCACCAGGTGGCATAAGTCGAGAACTTATAGCCGCGGCGGTATTCAAACTTATCTACCGCCTTCATCAAACCGATGTTGCCTTCCTGAATTAAATCCAGGAACTGCAGCCCGCGGTTGGTGTACTTCTTGGCAATGGAGATCACCAGACGCAGGTTGGCCTCCACCATCTCCTTCTTGGCCTTCTTGGCCATGGCATCGCCCATCATCACGCGGCGCGACAGCTCGCGCAGCCGCGAAATGGAAATGCCGGCCTCCTCTTCCACGCTCTTTAAAGCATCCACGCAGGACTGCACCTCCGCGCGGTATTCCTTGAGCTTGGCGGCATACGGCTTTTTGGACTTGACGGCCTTTTCATACCAGGCGATGTCGGACTCCAGGCCCGAATCGGTATAGATGGTCTTGAGCTCGTCAATCTTCATGCCGCAGTAGTTCACCGCAATCTCGCGAATGCGCCGATCCTGCCGCTTCACCCGGTCCATCATGTCGCGCATTTTGGATAAGAGATCTTCAAGCTGCTGCGGCACTAAGCGGAAAGCGGCAAAGAGCTCAGCCAGGCGGGCTAATTCCTCGTGATATTTGCGATCGGCGGCGACGCCCTTCTTTTTGCGGGCGGCCGTAACCTTATCGTACTGCACCTTGAGAGCGGCAAAACGCTCAGCGACCTCCGCAGGATCGGGACCGCTGTCGCTCTGCTCGTCGGCGGACGAGTCGTCGTCCTCCTCGAGATCCTCGCTCTTTACGGCCTTCTTCTTCCCCTTGGTCTTTTTGGCAGCCGGTGCGGTCTCAGAGCCATCTTCCTCGACCTCACCCTCATCATCATCGGCGCTGTCTTCAGCGGCCTCCGCAGCCTCAGCCAGGGCCTCTAATTCCTCCACGGTAGCCGGGGCTTCTTCTTCAGCCTCGCTTTCCGCTTCAGCTGTGCCCTTCTCATCCTTAGGATCTTCAGGCTCGGCAAAGCCCACCAGGATGTCCCCGAGGCGCACCCCGCTGTCCGGGGTCCTGCTGTCCTCGTAGCGGGCAAACAGCTCTTCCATCGCCGGAGGATACTCGACAATGCACATCTGCACGTCATTGGTGCCCTTTTCGATGCGCTTTGAGATCTCAATCTCATCTTTGCGGGTGAGCAGCGACACATTGCCCATCTCACGCATATACATGCGCACCGGATCGGTAGTACGGCCGATCTCCACCGTACTGTCGAGCTGATTGGCGACGGCTTCCACGTCCTCTTCAGCAGTCTGCGAGCTTTCATTGAGCAGAATGTCATCCGGATCCGGCGGGGTCTCACAGACATTGATGCCCATGTCGATGAAAGTCTGAATAAACACCGACAGCTGATCACCGGAAATAATATCCGGTGGGATCAGATCATTGATCTCCTCAATGGTCAGATAACCCTGCTCCTTGCCCTTGGCAATCAGCTGCTTGAACTCAGTGCTGGCTGAATTGTTATCCATATACTCTCGCTCTACCTAATTGCTAGTTCTAATAAAAATTATGCCCAGCAGACACGCAAAAGCGGGCAAGAGCGCAGCTCTTTCCCGCAGGGGCTGAAATCAGACTGATTTCAGCAGGGGTGTCGACAGAAATATAAGCATAATTTTTTATTTTAATGAAAATTAAGGCCGCTGTATATCCATCCTGCCGACTTTTGTCGATTCTGCTAAGACGCTCAAATTTTCGCCTGCATGATCATCAAACGGCAGACTCTATGCAAATTCTGCCGCGCTTTTAGGCAGCGGCCTGATGCAGGCGCGCCTGGGGTTTATTCGAGCTCTAAATCGTCAGGCAGAGAGGCATTGTGATAGACGTTCTGCACGTCATCCAAATCCTCTAAAGCGTCGATCATGCGCATGAACTTCTGCGCCTGCTCACCGTCTAAAGCCACTTCATTGGCCGGGGACTGCGTGATCTCAGCGCTGCTGGGGTTAATGCCCTGCGCAGTGAAGGCGTCCACTACGGCAGCAAAGGCCTCCGGAGCAGTATCTACTTCTACGGTACCGTCATCGGCGGTGCTGACGTCATCAGCGCCGGCCTCCAGGGCAATCTCCATGGCCTGCTCTTCGGTCACGGGCACCTTGCCGTCCTCATCGGGCATAAAGGTAATGACGCCCTTTTTAGTAAAGAGGTAGGACACGGAGCCTGAGGTGCCTAAATTGCCGCCCAGCTTAGTGAAAGCATGGCGCACTTCAGAGGCCGTGCGGTTGCGGTTGTCGGTCATGCACTCGACCATCACCGCCACACCGCCCACGCCGTAGCCCTCGTAGGTGATGTTCTCCAAATCAGTACCTTCACCGCCGCCGACGCCGCGATCAATAGCGCGCTTAATGGTATCGCGGGTCATGTTCTGGGCTAAAGCTGAAATCACCGCCGAGCGCAGACGCGGGTTGGAGCTCTCATCGCCGCCGCCCATGCGGGCTGCAGTGGTAATTTCACGGATCAGCTTAGTGAAGATCTTGCCGCGCTTGGCATCCTGCGCAGCCTTACGGAAGCGAATATTCGCCCACTTAGAGTGTCCTGACATTTTCTATCTCCAAATTAAAACGGTAAGCCGCACCGCAGCGCGGCCTCTATAAAAACCTTGTTATTCCTCAACGTCTGTCACGGCAATGGCCAGCTCAGCTAAAGCCTCAGGCGAGGCCTGACTGGGGGCCTCAGTCATTAAGCACGCGGCGGCGGTAGTCTTCGGGAAGGCGATGACGTCGCGAATATTATCAGTACCGGTTAACAGCATGGTCAGGCGATCAAGACCGAAGGCCAGGCCCGCATGCGGCGGAGCGCCGAAGGATAAGGCATCGAGCAGGAAGCCGAACTTCTGCTGCGCCTCCTCCGGGCTGATGCCTAAGACTGAGAACACCGCCTGCTGCATGGCATTGTCGTGAATGCGCACTGAGCCGCCGCCGGCCTCATAGCCGTTGATGACCAGATCGTAGGCGTCAGCATAAACTGAGAGCGGATCGTTCTTTAAAGTCTCCGGGGTAACGTTTGACGGTGCGGTAAACGGATGGTGCATGGCGGTAAGACCGGCCTCCTCGGTGTACTCGAACATCGGGAAGTTCACTACCCACAGCGCCTTGTAGCCCTCGTGCACTAAGCCGTGATCTTTGGCGGTCTTCAGGCGCAGCGCACCCATGAAGGCGGCGCACTTACTGCGCGGACCTGCACCCACAAAGACGATATCACCGCTCTGAGCCTGCGCCATGGTCACTAAGGCCGTCAGCTCTTCGGGGGTCACGTGCTTGGCAATTGAGGACTGCAGCCCGGCAGCGCCTTGAGAGAGATCATTGACTTTGATCCAGATCAGGCCTGATGCGCCCAGCTTCTTGACATAATCGGTATAGCCGTCAATCTCGCGGCGGGTCAGCTTAGCCCCGCCGGGCAGAGCAAAGGCAACAACACGGCACTTTGGATCATTGGCCGGCTCTGCTAAAACATTGAAGGCGCTGCCGCGTACGGCATCGCAGACGGTATGCAGCTCAAAGTCGATGCGCAGATCAGGCTTGTCTGAGCCGAAGCGGCTCATCGCCTCATCCCAGGTAAGCACCGGAAGTTTACCTAAATCGTAATGGGCCACCTCTTTGAACAGCCCCGTGATCATCTCTTCCATCACCGCCCGCACATCGTCAGAGGTCATGAAGGAGGTCTCCACATCGATCTGCGTGAACTCAGGCTGCCGGTCGGCGCGCAGATCTTCATCGCGGAAGCACTTTACTATCTGATAGTAGCGATCATAGCCTGCGATCATCAGCAGCTGCTTGAACAGCTGCGGGGACTGCGGCAGCGCATAGAACTTGCCGTGATGAATGCGCGAGGGCACTAAGTAGTCGCGGGCGCCTTCCGGTGTGGCCTTAGTCAGCATCGGAGTCTCGATATCAAGGAAGCCGTGCTCATCGAGGAAGCGGCGCACATAGCGGGTGACGGCGGCGCGCTTGATGAAGATCTGAGTCATCTCGGGACGGCGCAGATCTAAATAGCGATAGCGCAGACGCTGCTCTTCAGTATTGTCCTGATTGAAATCGATAGGCAGCGGATCGGCCTTATTGAACACCTCTAAAGAAGTCGCATAGACCTCCACCTCGCCGGTGGCCATTTTGGAGTTGACCTGAGACTGCGGACGGGCCTTGACCCTGCCGGTCACCTTGACGCAGTACTCCGCGCGCAGATCAGCGGCCGCCGCATGGGTCTCTTTTTCATCGGGGTCAAACACTACCTGCACGATGCCGCTGCGATCGCGCAGATCAATAAAGATAAGACCGCCTAAGTCACGGCGGCGATTGACCCAGCCGCACAGGGTAATTTCTTGGTTTTCGCAGCTTAAATTAACATCGCCGCAGTAAATTGAACGCATTGACATAAAGAACCTCTTACTTTCCGTGCGGGCAACCGCAGCAGCAGCCGGCGCTGTGAGGGCAGGCGCAGGCTGCAGAGCGCTTGATGGAAAAACCTGACAGCGAAATCTTCTTTTTTAAACTGTCATGGCCGCAGCTGGGGCAGCGAACCAAAGCGGGATCGGAAAGACTCTGCCTGGCCGTCAGCTCCGCGCCGCAGTCTGCACAGCGGTATTCATAGTAAGGCATGCCTGAAGCCCCGCGAAAAGCTGGTTAAAATCGCGGCTAATTATAAAAGAAAACGCTCACGCTTTAAAGATGCGAAAAGAGGCGTTCAGGAGCTGCGCAATGGCCCGGCAGCTCAAGGATAAAGCGCAGGCTCAAAAATATTTATCCCGGCGCACCGAAACTTTACAATCGCGGGCTAAAATAAGCAGATCTGGGATTTTTCCTCTTCTTTTGCGGAGATTTTGCTTTTTATGAACAAATTAGTGCCTAAGGAATTGAGCTGGCTGTCCTTCAATGCGCGCGTGCTGCAGGAGGCGGCCGACAAGTCGGTGCCTTTAATTGAGCGGGTGCGCTTTTTAGGCATCTACTCTAACAATCAGGACGAGTTCTTTAAGGTGCGCGTGGCCGACTTAAAGCGCCAGGTGATCATTAATAAGGAGCAGGGCAGCGAGAAGAGCGAAACTGCAGCTAAACTCTTAAAGCAGGTGCAGACGGCAGCCAGCGACTATCAGAAAGTCCAGAACAAGGTCTATCGCGATTTGATGGATGAGCTGGCGGAACACCAAATCTATATCAAGAATGAAGCTGAAATCAGCCCCGAGCAGAAGACCTGGGTGCAGCGCTACTTCAAGCGCCATGTGCTCAAGCACATCAACCCGGTCATCGTCACTAAGGATATCGATTTAGTCTCGTTCCTGCGCGATCAGTACACTTACCTGCTCATCAAGATGGCAGGCCGCAAAGGCGACAATTACGCCCTGCTGGAAATCCCCTCTGACGTGGTGCCGCGCTTCCTGCGCCTGCCCTCTGACGGTAATGAAGTCACCTTAATGTTTTTAGATGACGTCATCCGCAGCGGCCTTGATGACATCTTCAAGGGCTCCTTTGACTACTCCACCATCGTGGCCTATTCCATCAAGATGAATCGCGATGCCGAATACGATTTAATGGGCAGCGCCGATAAGAGCCTGATTGAAAATATGACCGATGCCTTAAAGCAGCGTCTGGATGCCATGCCGGTGCGCTTTGCCTACGATCGCGATATGCCTAAGGAAATGGTCGAGGTGATGGCGCAGAAGCTGCGCATGACCGAAATTGACAGCATGATGCCGGGCAACCGCTATCACAACTTCAAGGACTTTTTGTCCTTCCCGTCCGTGAGCGATGAGTACGAAAATCCGTCCCTGCCCAGCGTACCGTCCGCGGCCTTTGACAGCGCCGCTACGCCCTTTGAGGCCATTACCAAAGGCGACGTGCTCCTGTACTATCCGTACTACTCCTTTGAGTACTTCACTGAGGTGCTGCGCCAGGCCTCCTACGATCCCAAGGTGCAGTCCATTAAGATCAATATTTACCGCGTGGCCTCCAACAGCCGCGTCATCGACTCCTTAATTCACGCCGCCAATAACGGCAAGCGCGTCACCGTGGTGGTGGAGCTCAAAGCCCGCTTCGATGAGGCCAACAATATTAAGTGGGCCTCCCGCTTAACCGATGCCGGCGTTAAGGTGCTGTTCGGGCTGCCGACCTTAAAGATCCACTCCAAGCTGTGCCTCATCACCAGCCGCGAAAACGACGAGCTGGTGCGCTACGCCCACATCGGCACCGGCAACTTCAATGAAAAGACCGCCAAGATCTATACCGACTTTGCGCTCTTTACTAAAAATCAGGAAATTGCCGCTGAAGTGGAGAGTGTATTCGAGTTTATCGAATACCCCTACACCCGCCCGCGCTTCAGACATCTGCTGGTGTCCCCGTTAAATGCCCGCAAGCGCATTTACTCGATGATTGAGCGCGAAATTGAGCACGCCAAAACCGGCTTCCCGGCCTATATCAATTTAAAGGTCAACAACCTGGTGGACAGCGGCTTAATTGAGAAGCTGTATGAAGCCTCGCAGGCTGGCGTACAGATCCGCGCGGTGGTGCGCGGCATGTGCTCGCTGCGTCCGGGGGTGCCGAATTTATCAGACAATATCTACATCACCTCCATCGTCGATCGCTTCCTGGAGCATCCGCGCGTGATGGTGTTCTGCAACAATAATAACCCCGAGCTCTACATCTCGTCCGCCGACTGGATGACGCGCAATTTAGACTACCGCATTGAGGTAGGCGCGCCGGTGCTCGATCCCAAGCTGCGCGAGCGCATCATGACCATCTTCAGACTGCAGTGCAATGACAATCAGAAGGCCCGCATCATCGATGCCGATCAGCAGAATGTCTATGCGCCCGCCGACAGCGGCCCGGACGCGCCTGCACTGCGCAGTCAAATCGCCATTCACGAATATCTGATGGAGCTGGAGACTGAGCTCTTAGGGCAGCAGGAGATGAAAAGCAGGGACAAGAAGTCAGGGAAGGACAAAGAGAAGAAAAGCGCTAAGAAATAAGCTTTAAAACAAAGCCTTAAATCTTATGCCACAGCCGCAGCCGATGCGGCTGTGTGCTTTTTAGAATAACTGATGCTCAGAACTTACATGCGGCGGCACCGGCTGCGCCTCATGCCCGCAGCGCTGCTGCTGCAGATAATTAATGAGACTATTGCGGTTTAAGGCCAAATGCATCACCATGGCGTCCATTGCCCCCATGGCATCATGCCGCTCAATCGCCTCGACAATCTGCCGATGCGAGGAAATGGTCTCCGCACGCGAATTTTCCACGCACATGTGTGCAAACAGCTCAATGGCCCTAAATAAGATCGGCTCTAAATTGGGCATGATCACATTGCCCGACAATTCGCCTAATTTAGTATGAAAAGCCGCATCCGCGCGGGCATGGGACTCTTTACGCGCGATCAGATCTTCAACCTCTGCGGCAAGCTCCTTGAGCTCGGCCAGCTGCTGCGCATCAGCATGCTGGGCTGCCAGCGCTGCCGAGCGCGGCTCCACCATCAGCCGAAAATCCACTAAGTCCAAAACCAGCTTTTCTTTATCGCGAATAAAGGCAAAGCCTAAAGGATCATCGGACAGTCCCGGGCGATCGCTGATATAAATGCCTGAGCCGTGCTTGACCACTAAGATATTGCGCGAGGCCAGCATGCGCACTGCTTCACGCAGAGTGCTGCGCCCCACGGACAATTTCTCGCACAGGATCTTTTCATTGGGCAGCTTATCGCCGCGCGCTAAGCCTGACTGTACGATATGCGCGATAAGCTCAGCTGCTACCTTTTCAGACAGCGGCAGCGGGGCCTCTTTGACGTGAGCTTCACTGTCCATTTGCCTTCCTCTAACCAGCCTCAAGACTGTTACAATATCTTTAATATTGTTAGACATAAGAGCCTTGCAGTCAAATACAAAAATCAAAAGAATGACCATAAAATCAAACATACAGCGGATATTTTCCACTCCGGAGGCTGCCGATGCCCTTTAATTTCTCCCTGCCTCTGCTGCTGGCCCTCATGGGCGCGGCCGTGCTCGCCTTTATCTTAGGTCTCATGGTCAGCCTGACGCGCAGCGTAAGACTGCAGGCTGAGCTCAAGGCCGGCGCGCAGAAAAACACAGAGCTTTTAAGCGCTAATACCCAGCTGCAGCAGCAGGCCGATAAGCTGGCGGCCGAAAACTCAGCTCTCAGCACCAAGCTCTCGGAGCTTAATACCGCGCTGCGCCTTAAGGATGAGCTGATGCAGAAGCAGCAGGAGCTCCAGGTTTCGACTGCACGCGAATTGGAGGAGCGGCTGAATAATTTGGGCGAGCGCATGCTGATGCAGCGCGCCGCTGATCTCGACAAAATCGGGCGCGAGCAGCTGCGCCAGACTGTAGGACCTTTAACTGAAGAGCTCAAGCATTTTCGCGATCTCATCGCGCTCAGTCAAAAAATCGGCTCCGAGCAGGCCGGCGCTTTAAAGACGGAGCTGCTAAAGCTGCAGCAGGCGCAGCAGAGCCTGACCAAACAGGCAGACGATCTCACCCGGGCTCTCACCTCCGGGGCCAAAACGCAGGGTTTATGGGGCGAGCATCAATTGGAGCTGTGCCTTGACAGCGCAGGCTTAGTTTTAGGCCGCGATTACGCTCGCGAGCAGGTAAGCCGCGACTCAGCCGACGGGCGCGGCCGCCCGGATGTGATTTTGTTCCTGCCCCAAAAGCACTGCCTTATTATCGATGCCAAATGCTCGCTTACCGCCTACACCAGGCTGCAGGGAGCGCCGGACGAGCAAAGCCGCGCTGCGGCCTTAAAGGAGCATGTCCTGTCAGTCAAAGCGCATATTGCAGAGCTCTCTGCAAAGCGCTACGACCAGTATCAGGGCTTTAACAGCCCCTCCTTTGTCTTTATGTTTGTCCCGATCGATCAGGCGCTGACTGCTGCACTGCAGGCTGCGCCCGAGCTGTATCAGGAGGCCATGCTCAAAAGCGTCTATCTGGTCTCACCGGCCACCCTACTGCCCGCCCTCAAGGTCACCTCCAATTTATGGATCCTCGCCACTCAGAACGAAAAGGTGCGCCGCATTGCGCTGGAGGCGCAGAAGATCTACCGCAAGCTGGAGGGCATTAACGAGGCCTTTGCCGATGTCAAGCGCCGCCACAGCATGCTGCAGGACAGTCTTTCGACCTTGGACGCGCGGCTGTGTACCGGCCGGGGCAATTTAAACGTCATGCTCAAGAACTTTGCCTATAAGGCCCCGCAGGAGCTCGACGGCCTTGACGGCGAGCCGGAGCTTGATCCTCCCGCCCCGGCAGCAGCTGCGAGTGCACCTGAAATTGCTGAGCAGCCGCAGTTTGAGGCGCTCAGCACCCGCCTGCCGGCGGGCTTTAGAGCGCTCCCGCCTCAATCCTCCAAATAGGTATAGCCGTACAGGGCTTCCTTAAAGGCATCAACCAGGGCGCGGGCTGCCGCGTCCTCCAAGTCAGACTCGCGCACCTGCGCGGTGAACTGGCGCAGCAGCGCCGTGGCATCAAGCTTGACGTAGGAGAGCATGTCAGCGGAGGTACTGCCTTCATCTGACAGCTTGATCTCCACGTGATCGGGATACACCATCACATCCACCGCCTCAGTATCGCCAAAGAGATTGTGCATATTGCCGAGGATCTCCTGATAAGCGCCGGCCATGAAAAAGCCGATATAAGGCGGATCATCCGGAGAGAACTCCGGCAGGGGCATGGCGGCGGCGATGTCCTCGCCGTCGATATACTGCTTAATCATGCCGTCGGAGTCGCAGGTGATATCCAAAAGCAGCGCCCGCCGGGTGCACGGCTCATTGAGCTTTTCTAAAGGACACACCGGGAAGAGCTGTCCGATGCCCCAGGCGTCCGGCAGCGATTGGAAGAGCGAGAAGTTCAAATACAGCTTGTCGGCCATGCGCTCGCTGATTTCATCATCAAGCGCCCGATGCTGGCGGTTGCTGAGATCAAGGCGGGCGCGCACCTGCGCGCCGACGGCTAAAAAGAGCTTTTCGGCCAGCGCGCGCTGCTCCAAGGTAAAGCTGCCGGCCGTAAAGCCGTGCTGTATATCCATAAGATCGAGCTGTCCGTCATGCCACCACTCGCTGACTGAGCGCTTGACCTTGCCCTCCTTGGCTTCTTTATAGGTGTTGAACAGCGACTGCAGCTCGCGCGGGCTGTCCTCCGGAATCGCTGCAATATCCTCAATCTCACAGCGCTCCTGGCCGATGACATTGGTCACCAGCACCGTATGATAAGCGGTAAGCGCCCGCCCGGATTCGGTAATGATGGTCGGCATCTTAAGCCCATGCTCGCGACAGGCATCGCCTACCGTCCAGATGATGTTGTTGGCGTACTCCTTAAGGCCGTAATTGACCGAGCCCTCGGTCTGCGAGCGCGTGCCCTCGTAATCCACGCCAAGGCCGCCGCCTACGTCAAAGAACTCTAAATTAAAGCCGAGCTTGGACAATTCAACAAAGAAGCGGGTCGATTCACGCACCCCGCGCACAATATCGCGGATGTTGGACAGCTGCGAGCCCAAATGAAAGTGAATGAGCTTGAGGCAGTCGGCACAGCCCTGCGCCTTTAAGGTCGCTGCGGTCTGTAAAATCTGATCGGCGGTCAGTCCAAACTTGGACTTATCGCCCCCGGAGGCCTGCCACTTGCCGGCAGCCTGCGAGGCCAAACGCGCGCGAATGCCTAAAAGCGGCTTTACCTGCAGCTTTTCCGCCTGCTTTAAGACGATATCGAGCTCTGAGATCTTCTCGATGACAAGAAAAACCTTGTGGCCGATCTTCTGACCCATTAAAGCCAGCGAGATATATTCCTCATCCTTATAGCCGTTGCAGACGATCACCGAACGGGTGCGGCCGGCATGGGCGAGTACAGCCAAAAGCTCAGTCTTCGAGCCCGCCTCCAGCCCGACTACCTCGCCTGACTGCGTGATGGCGTCCAGCACGCGCTTGTGCTGATTGACCTTAATGGGATAGACCAGAAAATACCCGCCCTCGTAGCCGTAGCTCTCCCTGGCCTGCGCAAAGGCGCGATTAATTGAGCGCACCCGATGCACCAAGATCTGCGGAAAGCAGAACAAAGCCGGCAGCCGCTGCCCGTTCTGCTCACGCTGCCTGACTATCTGTGCCAGATCAGCTGCCGCCTCCGGTACATCCGGATCGGGGCACACCTGCATGTGCCCGGCGCCGTTGACCGAGAAGTAATTATTGCCCCACCAGTCGATGTTGTAGCTGCTCATAGGCGCTGCTCCTTAAGCTTCAATTAAAATATCTTGAGTTTACCTGATTTAACCACTGCATAAATTCACTGGGATATTCAGTCATACCGCCTCCTGCTGCGCAGGCGTGAATGCATTTCCCAAAAGCCTTTGACTTAACACCTCGCTGATATACAAAGCCTCACTGGTAAGTTCTGCCTTTCCCAGCAAAGTAGCCTGAGTGGAACGGCCGGCATTGAGCATGATCTTTTGGCACTTTAAGCTGTCAGGCAGATCTTGACCATAAGTTCTGCAGCCGCATGCGCCGTCATAACTGACGATAAAATCAACTCCTTTACGATTTAATTCGGCTAAAGCAGCAGCAAAATCACCAAAGGACACACCTGCCGCGTACCTGTGATCGTGCGCTGCAGAAACGCCCTGATATGGCGAATCCATATAAACGATATCGCCCGTCTCGGCCTGCTCCAACACCAAACGGTAATCAAATGCTGAAAATAAGGCTTTGCCTTTTAAAAGCCTTGATATTTCAGCTGTATTTTTAGCTATCTTTTGGTGATTTGTCCCATGACGGCGTTTGTCCGGTGACTGATTAAATTTTACTTCTCCAAGAGATTTCAAAGATTATACCAAGTTATTTGCTGCGGCAGCAGTACAAAAAACAGCCCCGGCGCTGCATATGCGGCCGAGGCTGATTTGCTGCCCAATGCAGCAGTCAGGCAAACTAGATGTACGAAAGAAATTAAGCTCAGCCTAAATTTTCCTTGAAAAACTGCTCCAGCTTATCAAACGGGATCTTGTCGAAATTGTCGTATAAATCAGTGTGATTGGCTCCCGGAATAATCATCAGTTCCTTATTGTCCCCGGTAAGCCGCTTGAAGGCATCTTCACTGAAATAACGTGAATGGGCCTTCTCGCCGTGCACGATCAATACCGCATTGCGGATCTCATTAATGTAAGTCAGCTGCGGCATGTTGATGAAGGACAGCGCGGAGGTCATGTTCCAGCCGCCGTTGGAGTTTAAGGAGCGCGGATGATAGCCGCGTTCAGTCTTATAGTAGGCGTAATAGTCCTTGACAAACTGCGCTGCATCCTCGGGCAGCTGATCGGGCAGTCCCCCTGCCAGGGTATAGCGCCCCTGCTTATAGTCAGCAGTGCGCTGGGCATTGAGCTGTTCTTTTAAAGCATAGCGGCCGTCAGCGTCAAGGGCATCAAAATAGCCGTTTGCAGTGACGCGGCTCATGTCGTACATGGTCATGGCTGCCGTCGCCTTAATGCGGGTATCGATGGCGGCGGCATTTAAAGACAGACCGCCCCAGCCGCAGATGCCGATAATGCCGATGCAGTTAGGATCAACGTCATCTCTGGTGCTTAAATAATCCACTGCAGCGCAGAAATCCTCGGTGTTGATGTCAGGCGAGGCCACATAGCGCGGCTGACCGCTCGACTCGCCGGTAAATGACGGGTCAAAGGCGATGGTGATGAAGCCGCGTTCAGCCATGGTCATGGCGTAAAGACCTGAGGCCTGCTCCTTGACGGCCCCGAAGGGACCTGCGACGGCGATGGCCGGCATCCTGGCGCTGCGATCCTTAGGCAGATAGAGATCTGCAGCCAGGGTCAGACCGTAGCGGTTTACAAAGGTTACTTTGCTGTGCTCGACCTTATCGCTCAACTTAAAGACCTTGTCCCACTCTGAGGTCAGCTGCAGCGTCTGCGGGGCAATGACGCTGGGCTGCGGGTTATTCGAATCAATGGCCATAGCTGCTCCTGAAATTACTAAAGTTAAGGCGGTGCCTAAAGCGCATAGTGTCTTTTTCATAAGTAGATCCTCTCTGTCTGAATTAAACATCAGCTTTACGCGGCTGCCGCGCGACTGACTGCATTATGACCGCCCGCTGCAGATTATGCTAATACTATATTTTCATAATAAATTATGCGTTTCACGCATAAGATCTGAGATCGGCGCAGCAGATGAAAAACTCTTGAAAAATTGGGAATTAAGGAATAGGAGATAAAATTTGGGCGGGCTCACTCCCGCCCGTAAAAGCGCTGGCGCTTAAGCTTTAATTCCAGCCGGCTGCCTCGCGCAGACCGTCAGCGATATCGGCGGCAGTCGGCACTACAATCACGCCGGCATCGCGCAGCGCCTGCTGCTTGGCCTGGGCAGTTCCCTGGCCGCCGGTGATGATCGCGCCGGCATGTCCCATGCGCTGTCCCGGAGGGGCCGTGACGCCCGCAATATAGGACACTACGGGCTTGGTCATGTGCTCCTTGATCCAGGCAGCCGCATCCTGCTCGGAGGTGCCGCCGATCTCGCCCACCATAACCACGGCCTCAGTCTCAGGATCGTTTTCAAAAAGCTCCAGCATATCGACAAAGCTCGATCCCTGCACCGGATCGCCGCCAATGCCTACGCAGGTGGACTGACCGAAACCGGCGTCAGTGGTCTGCTTGACCGCCTCGTAAGTTAAGGTACCCGAGCGCGATACGATGCCGACCTTGCCCTTTAAATGAATATTGCCCGGCATAATGCCCGCCTTGCACTCACCCGGAGTGATCACTCCCGGGCAGTTCGGACCGATTAAGCGGGTGTGAGGGTGCAGGCGCAGCTCAGCCTTGACCTTGAGCATATCAAGGACCGGAATGCCCTCGGTAATGCAGACGATAAGCTCCAGCCCGGCATCAATGGCCTCTAAAATGGAGTCGGCGGCAAAGGCCGGCGGCACAAAGATCATCGAGGCGGTAGCGCCGGTAACATCCACGCATTCGCGCACGGTATTGAACACCGGCAGGCCTAAATGCTGCGAGCCGCCGCGGCCCGGGGTCACGCCGCCCACCATGCGGGTGCCGTACTCCAAGCACTGCTGCGTATGGGCCGTACCCTGCGATCCGGTAATGCCCTGGGTCATGACCTTGGTATTCTTATGCACTAAGATGCTCATGCTGCCCCCTCCGCTGCTTTCTGCACTGCCAGCATCGCCGCCTGTCTGAGCGAAGAGGCTGCCTGAATATTAAGTCCGCTCTCCATTAAGAGCTTGGCGCCGGCCTCAGCGTGGTTGCCCTCAAGGCGCACTACCACGGCCACATCCGCGCCCACATCGCGTACTGCGCCTAAAATGCCTTCAGCAATCAGATCGCAGCGCACAATGCCGCCGAAAATATTCACCAGGATGCAGCGCACCTGCGGATCTTCAAGAATAACTTTGAAAGCTTCCATCACGCGCTCGCGGGTCGCCGTGCCGCCGACATCAAGGAAGTTGGCCGGCGCACCGCCGCAGTTTTTAATAATGTCCATGGTGCCCATGGCAAGTCCAGCGCCGTTGACCAGACAGCCGATATTGCCCTCCAGCGGCACGTAGGTAAAGCCTGAGGCCACGGCGCGGGCAATGCGCGGATCTTCCTGGGACGGATCATCGAGCTCGACTAAATCCGGGTGGCGGAATAAGGCATAGCTGTCAAGATTGATCTTGGCGTCAAGGCACAGCAGCGTGCCCTCCTGGGTCACCGCTAAGGGATTGATCTCCACTAAGCTTAAGTCCTTTTCCAGGAACATCTTGGCGATGCCCACGAAGATCTTGGTAAACTCATTGACCTGTTTGCCCTTAAGCCCGAGCTTATAGGCCAGCGCGCGGCCTTGATACGGACGCGGACCGGTGAGCTCATCAATAGGCACCTTGAAGATCTTCTCTGGCTCTTTGGCGGCCAGCTCTTCAATGGACATGCCGCCTGCCTCCGAGGCCATAATGGTTAAATGAGCATTGGTGCGATCGATGGTAGCTCCTAAATAAAGCTCGCGCACGGCGTTGGTGGCGCGCTCAATCAAGATGCGGTTGACCGGCTTGCCGTGCGGCCCGCTCTGGCGGGTAACTAAGCGGCTGCCCAGCCACTTGGCGGCAAAAGCCTCAGCCTCAGCCGGAGTATTGACCAGCATCACGCCGCCGGCCTTGCCGCGCGCGCCGGAGTGCACCTGGCACTTGCAGACAAAGGGACCGGGGGATAATTCGTATGCTGCCTTGCCGATGCCGGTAGCCTTGGAGCTGACTTTGAAATCAGGCACCGGGATGCCGTAAGAGCGCAGCATTTCTTTGGATTGATATTCGTGTAAATGCATTTGAGTTTCAGTGCTCTTGAACAAAAGTTGGGCACTATGATAACAAAAAACCCTGCGGCTACAGCACCGCAGGGCAGGCCAAAAAGGGTCAATCTTAGGGCAAAAAGCTATTCAGCATCAGAATTCTGCTGATTTATCATATTGATAGCTTCTTCATTGTACTCAATGTCGCTCATGGCGCGTGCACCAGCATAGAGCGCACGCTGCAGCTTCTGCTGACCGTACTGCACCAATTGTGCGCGCATTAAGTTCTCGTACTCGCTTAAGGCCTTGCTGTCAGCCGAGCTCACGCTCTTCAGCACCGCCAAAGTTTCCCTGCCCTTGTTGGGGCCGACGCAGTACTGCGCATCTCCTGACTGCGGGATAGCGAAAATGGCCTGACCGAAGGCCGGATCGACGGCCTGCGAGCCGCGCTCCACCTTTAAGTCTGCTGTTAAGACCGCATCTTGAGGCAGCGGCGCGTTCGGATCCTGCTTTAAGTCCTTTGCAAACTTAATCAGCATATCCTTGCCCTGCTCCTGGGCCTTGTGCTCTAAAACCGCATCCTGCACTAAAGCCTTGACCTCAGTCAAAGGCCGCAGCTGCGCCTCACGGTAGTCGTGAATATTGATCACCGCGCTGACGGTATCGGAGATGGTGATCACCGGGGAGTTCACGCCCGAGGTGATATTGTCCTCAGTAAAGGCGGCCTCCTGGAGGGCCGGAGTATTGAGCGGCCATACCGCCTTGGCATCGCCCTGATCAAGGCCCGTGCATTCCTGTACGGCAAGACCTAAGGCCTGTGCGGTTACATCCAGTGAATCCGGGTTTTCAAAGGACAGGTCGGACAGCGTATTGAGCTGATTCTGATAGAGCTCGCGCGCCTGATCATTTAAATAGGCCTGCGCTACCTGCTCCTTGATCTCGGCAAAAGGCGGCACCGCGGCTTTTTCAATCTTATCGACCTTGATATAGTGAGTGCCGAAACTGTCCTGAATCTTCTGACTTACCGCGCCTTCCGCCAGGGCAAAGGCGGCGGCATCTAAATTAGGAGCCAGATCGCCCTGCGCCACTGAGCCTAAGGATCCATGGCTGTCCTTGGCGCCCGGATCGTCAGAGTACTGCGCCGCCAGCTTGGCAAAATCCTCGCCGGCAGCTAAAGCCTTATCAATTGCGGCAATGCGCTCAGCTGCATCAGCAGCATCGGCCTTCACTAAGATGTGGCTTACGCTGCGGTGCTCAGGGCGCACGAAATCATCCTGATTTAAGGACAGATAGTTCTCTAAATCGTCATCGGTGTACTTAATGGTCTTCTTGAGCTCATTGGAGTCTAAGACTAAGTAGGTGAACTTGACATTAGCCGGGGCCATATAGTCAGCCTGATGATCATCATACCAGCTCTGCACCTCTGCATCAGAGGCTGTAAGCTCCTGCTTTAAGCGGGTTAAATCCAGGCTGTAGAGCGAGACGGTACGGGCCTGCGTCAGCAGCCTGCCTGTCTGCTCCAGTTCGTAGGGCAGCGGCAGCGCCCCGGTATTGACTGCCGGATTACGCACAAAATCAGTCATAATGGATAGGCGCATCTGCTCGCCGAAATACTCGGGATTCATGCCCATATTGCGCACCGAGGCTAAATAAAGATCATTGTCAAACCTGCCGTCGCGCTGGAAGGCCGGAGTGCGGCGGATCACCTCGCGCACCTGCTCGTCGCCGATGCGCACATCGCTGCTGAAAACTGCGCTGCTCAAAGCCACATTGTCGATCATGCTCTCCAGGACCGAAGAGCGCAGCGCCGCTACGTACTGCTGATTTTCCAGGAGACGTGAAGCCTGAGCGCCGTATATGCGGTGCATCTGCTGAGTCTCACGATTGTACTGCTCGTTCCACTCATTGGCAGAGATCTTATAGTCGCCTACCGTCACCGGATCGGTATTTAAGCGCGGGATCAGGTAGCCGCCCACGCCGGCAAAGATAAAGGACAGAATAATGATCCAGAAAAGGAGCTTGAAGATTTTTCCTTGCGCGCCTTCACGCAGCTTGTCAGATAACATATTTTTCCTGCTTAGCAGCCTCGCTGCTTGACGATAATACATCGCGGCCGCCGCGGGCCGGCTTTATATCAAACTTTGTCGATTATACAAAATTTAGCACAGGCGCAAAAGAAATCCCCGCACCGGGCGGGGACTTGCGCAAAGCATTTGGACACAGCCTGCACAGCTGCCGCAGCTGTGCGCTGCGATTCTTATAGTTACTGTCAGCCGTTAACGACCGCTTTGAGGCTCTTGCCTGCCTTGAAGGCCGGAACTTTAACAGCCGGAATAGTCAGCTTCTCCTTGGTGCGAGGATTGAGACCCTCGCGGGCAGCACGCTCGCGCACTTCAAAGGTGCCGAAGCCCACTAAGGAAATCGACTCTCCAGCACTTAAGGTCTCCTTCACCACGTCCATAAAAGCATTTACGGCAGCGGCGGAGTCTTTGGCAGATAAATTAGCCTTCTCTGCGACCTTTTCAACTAATTGACCTTTATTCACAGTTCACTCCTTGCTGATCACATTATCAAGGATCCCGCTGCCTGCGGCTTAAGATCGCGGGATCACAGGCAGTATTATTGCCCAGCTTATTCAGAGAGCGCTGAACTTATTGCTGTAAATGCGATCTTCGGCACCTTTTTGCTAAATAAATCAGCCAAAATCAGCCCAACTGCACCCTTACTGCGGGGTGCTGAGGCTGGCATCGGGCTTTACGGCCGCACCTGCAGAAGCGGCTGCAGTGATCGTTTGATGCAGTTCCTCCCCGCGCTCGCGCTCCAATTTAGTGATGAAAGCGGCAAGCACCGCCGCCGCTTCCTCTAAATCAGAGCTCACGGCGCGCAGCTTTACCGCCTCATCGGGGCAGCTCATTTCCAGCATTTCCGCAGCAATGTTAAGCTCGGGCAGCAGATTTTCCGCTCCCACCCACAAAGGCTTTACGATCTTATAAAAGATGGGCAGATTATCCGGCTCCCGCCCGCTTTCAATTAAAGCCTTCAGGCCCTGGAGCTTGTAATTAAAGTCCGCGGCGGTCTGCAGGATGGACGGCTCCTGCTGTCCGCCCTGCTCTGCCCCCGGCTTTACAGTCTCATCAGTCATAGTCTTTCCTCTAGCAGTTGGAGACCGTGCTGCCGGAAGCTGCGTTCTTGTCAGCTGCCGCCGCATGGGCCTCGGACCAGGGAGTTTCCGGGATAAAGCGGTACGGATCGTGCTCTAAGGCGCGCTCGAGCACTTCATCGATGCGCTTTACCGGCACAATCTGCAGGCCGTCCTTGACGTTTTGGGGAATGTCCCACAGATCTTTTTCATTCTCAGCCGGGATCAGGACGGTCTTAATGCCGCCGCGCAGGGCCGCGAGGAGCTTCTCCTTCAGGCCGCCGATAGGCAGCACGTCGCCGCGCAGGGTGATCTCGCCGGTCATGGCCACATCCGCCCGCACCGGATTGTCCGTTAAGGCAGACACCACCGCAGTCACCATGCCGATGCCGGCTGACGGCCCTTCCTTCGGGGTTGCGCCTTCGGGCACATGAATGTGCAGATCGCACTTTTCAAAGAAGGACGGCGATAAATGCAGCGCGGCCGCACGCTTGCGCACCAAGGTGATGGCAGCTGAAATGCTCTCCTTCATCACCTCGCCTAATTTGCCGGTAAGCTGATGCTTGCCGGTGCCCTCATTGGCCACGGCCTCAAGCTGCAGAATATCGCCGCCTAAAGCAGTCCAGGCCAGACCATTGACCAGACCTACCTTGTTCTCCTCTAATTTCGAGGTGAAATCGTAGCGGCGCGGGCCCAGCAGCCGGCTCACCTGCTTGACGCTGATCACCGCGCGCTTATTGGTGATCTTCCGGCCCTCAGCCGTAAGCTCTGCGTCCTTGAGCATCTTTTCCTTGACCGTCTTGCGGCACAGCTCGTTAATCAGGCGCTCCAGGCCGCGCACGCCGGCTTCATGCGTGTAGTAGCGGATAAGTTCCGTTAAGGCTTCATCGCTGATATCAAACTCTTTTTCAGTCAGCGCATTGGCGCGCAGCTGCTTGGGCAGCAGATAGCGTCTGGCGATGTTGAACTTTTCTTCCTCGGTATAGGAAGACAGATCAATCACCTCCATGCGATCAAGGAGCGGGCCCGGAATATTGTAGGAGTTGGCGGTGGCTACAAAGAGCACCTTGGATAAATCGTACTCCAGCTCCACATAATTATCCGCAAAGCTCTTGTTCTGCTCGGGGTCCAGCACCTCCAGCAGAGCCGCCGCCGGATCGCCGCGAACCCCGTCTGAGCCTATTTTATCTATTTCATCGAGGACAAAGAGCGGATTGTTCACTCCAGCCTTGATCAAATTCTGCATGATGCGCCCGGGCAGCGAGCCCACGTAGGTGCGGCGATGACCGCGGATCTCCGCCTCATCGTGCAGACCGCCTAAGGACACGCGGATGTACTTGCGCCCGGTGGCTTTGGCAATGGAGGCGCCCAGCGAGGTCTTGCCGATGCCCGGCGGCCCCATTAAGCAGATGATGGGACCGTGCAGATTATCTGAGCGCGACTGTACGGCCAGATATTCCAGGATGCGATCCTTGACCTTCTCAAGGCCGTAGTGATCGGCATCCAGACTCTGTTTGGCCTTGAGCAGATCCTTATTGACCTCGCTGCTCTGCTCCCAGGGGACGGCCAGCAGCGTATCAATATAGTTGCGCACCATGATGTTCTCAGAGGAGTTAATGCTCATGATGGACAGCTTATTGATTTCTTTGGCCAGCTTATCCTTTACCGCCTGGGGAGCCTTGAGCTCATTGAGCTTGCGGCGATAGTCGGCAATATCCTGATCTTCATCGTAATCGACGTGCAGTTCCTGCTTAATGGCCTTTAACTGCTCATTTAAGTAGTACTCGCGCTGATTGCGCTCCATCGAGAGCTTGGCTTCTTTTAAGATGCGATCGTTAAGCTCCTGACGATAGGAGTAGCCGTTAAGCAGCGAAATCAAGACGCGGGCGCGCTTTAACGGATCGAGCTCAGAGAGCAGCAGCCGCTTCTCTACCACATCTACCTGCATGATCTGCGTGAGCACATCGGTCAGCACGCTTAAAGACTGCTGCTTTTTAATCTCATCAATGACCTCAGACGGTACTGATTTATCAAGCAGCGGCTGCACTGACTTCTCCGAATTATTTAAGGCATTGAGCAGAGATGCCTGCAGCGCGTCCAAATAGTGCCGGCGCTCCTCAACATTGTCGGACTGCGGCTCCTCCAGGATCTCCACCTCCGCCTCGCGGTACTTTTTGGCAGGATCAGCGATCAGGCGGATGAGCCTGATGCGGCTGTAGCCGCGAATAACGCAGCGATAGGTATCCGGATCTTTATAATTGCCGTCGCGCACGGTGCAGATCACGCCCACAGGCAGCAGATCGCCTGCGGCCGGATCTTCCTGCTTTTCATCGTACTGACAGAACACAGCCAGATCGAGCTTATTGGCCAAAGCCCAGGAGCAGGCCTGAATGGACTGCTCGCGGGCAGCTAAGATCTGCACGTTCGAGTACGGGGTGACAATGATGCCGCGCAGAGTAATGACCGGCAGGATCTTCACGCGCCCTGCGGCCTTGCTGGAGGCATCAGCTTTATCCGTGCCGTCAGCGCTGCGCTTTTTAGCCGCGGCGCGCCGGCGCACCGGAGCTTTTGCTGCTTTCTGCTGTTCCTGCGGCTTCTCAGGAGCAGTCTTTTCCGCCCCCTGCTGCTTTGCTGCAGCGGCAGTATCTTCAGTATTCTGCTTAACAGTCTTCTCACTCATCTGTTTGAACTCTTAAGTTGCAATCCTTATGCTTTAAGATGCGCGCGCAGGTCCTGATTTTCAAGATCCGCCCGGCAAATAACGACGGCAAAGCCCCGCCTGAGCTCAGGCGGGGCTTTGCCCTGAAAGTATCATAAATTTCAGGCGCGTGCGGCGGCAGGCTGCATCTCGTCCTTGATCACCAGGGGCTCAGAGCCGTTTTTTACCGTATTTTCGTCCACTAAGACCTTCTTGACATCATGTACCGACGGAATGTCATACATGGTGTTAAGCAGCAGGCTCTCCACCACCGAACGCAGGCCGCGCGCCCCGGTGTGGCGGGAGATGGCGATATCCGCAATGGCGTGCAGCGCCTCCTCAGTAAAGATCAGCTCTACGCCCTCCAGCTTGAACATGGTCTGGAACTGCCGCACGATGGCGTTCTTAGGCTCGCGCAGCACGCGCACCAAGGCCTCGCGATCGAGCTCGGACAGCGCCGTGATCACCGGCATGCGGCCGACAAACTCAGGGATAATGCCGAACTTGACTAAGTCATCAGGCTCAACGCGCTGATATTTCTGCGTTAAGGTCAGCTTGTCCTTTTCACCGCGCACTTCAGCGCCGAAGCCGATGCCGGAGTTTTTCGAGACGCGCTTATCCACAATCTTATCCAGACCGTCAAAAGCGCCGCCGCAGATAAACAGGATCTGCGAGGTATCGACCTCGATCATCTTCTGCTGCGGATGCTTGCGCCCGCCCTCAGGCGGAATCGACGCGACCGTGCCCTCAACCAGCTTGAGCAGCGCCTGCTGTACGCCCTCGCCCGACACATCGCGGGTAATGGAAGGATTTTCGGACTTGCGGGCAATCTTATCGATTTCATCGATATAGATGATGCCGCGCTGCGCCTTCTCCACATCGTAATCGCAGCTCTGCAGCAGTCTGACGATCACGTTCTCCACGTCCTCGCCGACGTAGCCCGCCTCAGTTAAGGTGGTAGCATCCGACATGGCAAAGGGCACATTTAAAAAGCGCGCTAAGGTCTGCACCAGCAGGGTTTTGCCTGAACCGGTCGGACCTATCATTAAGATGTTGGACTTGCCCAGCTCCACGTCATTGTCCGTGAGCATGTGCTTTAAGCGCTTGTAATGATTGTACACGGCCACGGAGAGCACCTTTTTAGCGTCCTCCTGACCTATCACATACTCATCTAAGTGCTGCGCCATCTCATGGGGCGTAGGAATATGCTCCAAATCAAGCCCTGAGCTGCTTTTAGCGGCCGCTGCCGGAGCGGCTTCCTTATCCTCAGCCTTGACCTTGCCCTGCGCAGAGAGCACGCGATAGCAGCGCAGAATGCAGTCTGAGCAGATGCAGTTGCCGTCGCTGGACTGAATTAAGGTCCGGCCGCCGCCCTGACCGCGTCCGCAGAAAATACAGACGTTCCTGCGTCCGCCGTTATCATGAAAACCGCTGTTATTCTGATCCATATTAATCCTTCTTCGGCTGCAAATCCGCGCGCGTGGTGATGACCTTATCAATGAGGCCGTAGTCCAGGGCCTCCTGCGCGCTCATAAAATTGTCGCGATCGCAGTCACGCTCCAAGTCGGCCAGAGGTCTGCCGCAGTTCTGGGCCAAAATCTCCGTTAAAATGCGCTTGGTGCGCTCAATCTCGCGGGCATGGATCATGATGTCCGAAGCCTGGCCCTTAAAGCCGCCTAAAGGCTGATGGATCATGATGCGCGCATGCGGCAGCGCAAAGCGCTTGCCCTTAGTACCGCCAGAGAGCAGGAACGATCCCATAGAGCAGGCCTGCCCTAAGCATAAGGTGCAGATATCGGGCTTAATATACTGCATGGTATCGTAAATCGCCATGCCGGCCGTGACCACGCCGCCGGGGGAATTGATATACAGGTAGACGTCCTTATCCGGATCGTCAGACTCCAGGAACAAGAGCTGCGCCACGATCAGATCGGCCATGTGATCTTCAATCTCGCCCGTAATGAAAATCACCCGATCCTTGAGCAGGCGGGAGTAGATGTCAAAAGACCGCTCACCCCGGCCGGTCTGCTCAATTACCATCGGTACTAAGGTCTGCATTCGCTCTGTCATGGTTTATCCTTTACTTAAAAAAAATTCCCCGCTTTGCACTTAAGCGAGGAATAATGTTAGCACATCTTAAGATCTAAGGTCAGATCTTAAGCTTTCCGCTTTAATCCTGAATCTGCAGCAGATCGGAGAAATTCATCTCCTTAACTTCACACTTGGCCCCTAACTGAATGTAGTTGAACAGATCACGCTCAAAGGCCTGATCGCGGAACGAGGCCAGCTGCTTGCTGTTCTTGCGGATCTCAGCCTTGATCATCTCAGGATTCTCGTAGGCATCAGCAAATAAGGACAGCGCCTCGTTGACGCTCTCCTCAGAAGGAGCGCGCAGACCGGACTTCTCCACGAAGTGGCGCATTAATAAGCCCAAACGGGCATTGTTTGCAGCTTCCTCAGCAAAAGCGCCGGGCTCACCATAGCGGTTCTTAGCGTCCTTGTTGAATCTCTTAACGCGCTCGAACTCGGCATCGCATAAGCGCTTGCGCTCTTCCTCAACTAAGGAGGCCGGGACATCGAACTTGCCGAAGTAGTCTAATAAGGCCTGACAGACATTAGCGCGCTGGGCTGCAAACAGTACGCGCTTCTGCTCACGCTCCATGTTGGCGCGCAGTTCACGGCGCAGAGTCTCAACGCCGCCTTCCTTGACGCCGAAGAGCTCGCAGAACGCATCATCGACCTCAGGCAGCTTCTGCTCGGAGACGGAGTTTACCGTGATGTCAAACTCTGCAGGCTTGCCCTTTAAGGACTCCTCGAAGTAATCCTCCGGGAAGGTCACATTGATGGTGAACTTGTCGCCTGCCTTGTGGCCTGCGATCTGCTCGGTAAAGCCCGGGATCATCATGGTACGGCCGAGGATTAAGGAGAAATCCTCTGCTTTGCCGCCGTCAAATTCCCTGCCGTCCACGCGGCCGACAAAATCAATCTTGGCCAGCCTGCCGTCTTCTGCTGCGGCATCATCCACGACCTGCCACTTGCCCTGCTGACGGCGCAGATTCTCGATCATGCGATCAACGTCCGCATCAGTAATCCTGCTCTGCACTACCTTTAAAGGCATCTCGCTTAAAGGCTTGTCTTCGATCACCGGGAAGGTCTCAAACTGGATGGTATAAACGAATTCGCCGGCCTTATCAAAGGAGCTCTTCTCAAAGCTGACGTTCGGGGTGCCGGCGCACTCGGAACCGCACTGCTCGATGGCCTTGTTTAAGGTCTCGCGGACTAAATTATCGTAGGCCTCGCCGATAATGTTGGGACCGTAGTATCTCTCAATAATCTGAGTGGGGATGTGGCCCTTACGGAAGCCGTCAATGCGGGCATTCTTAGCGGCCTTGCGGAAAGCAGCCCCGTACGCCTTAACAACATCTTCTGCTGGCACAGTTACAGTAATGAGGCGCTTTAAGCCCTCGAGATTCTCAATAGAAGCCTGCATCATTTACCTCGGTTAGATTGCAGTAATATCAAACACTTAATTTCAGTCATCACGGTTAAAACTGTGCCGTGCGTCCTGAAAAATCTGCGCTATTATATTAAAGTTAAACAAGCTTAATCAATAGCGCAGCCGGCACTGCCCCGCTTAAATTCGGGCTTTTGGCTGCAGCGCGGTCCCTGCCTGCCGGCATAATTGGTCCTGCATCTTCTGCGGAGGTAATTTCATGGCATATTTAGGTCTTATCGAAGGCTTTTACGGCAAAAAATTTAAGCCGGCCGCCCGCCTCTCCCTGCTCTCTTTTTTAAAAGAGCAGGCGCAGGGCAGCTTTTATATCTACGCGCCCAAGGAAGAGCGCGCCCTGCGCCAAGAGTTTTTGGCCGAGCTGTCTCAGGCCGCGTGCGCGCAGATCAAGGAAGTGCGCGCGCACTGCCGCAGGCTGGGGCTTGATTTCGGCCTTGGGATCTCGCCCTTCAATCTCACCGCCTCATATAAAGATATCAAGGACAAATTCCTCACGCGGACAGCAGAGTACTGCACGGCTTTCAGCCCCGAGATCCTGTGCCTGCTGTTTGATGATCAGAAGATTGAGCCTGACGCCGCCGCAGTGCAGCATCAGATTATCACCGACGTGCTGACGCAGCTGCCGCAGAGCGTTAAGCGCTTTATCATCTGCCCGACCTACTACAGCTTTGACCCCATTTTAGAAAAACTGTTTGGGCCGCGCCCTGCAGATTACTTCAGCGTGCTGATGCAGGGCCTGCCCGATAAGGTGGAAGTCTTTTGGACCGGCCCCAAGGTTTTAAGCCCCGACATTACGCCGGCTGATTTGGCGGAAGCTGCAAAGCTCTTAGGCCGCAGGCCCTTTATCTGGGACAATTACCCGGTCAATGACGGCAAAAAGAGCTCGGAGTTTTTGAACTTAAAGCCCTTTTGCGGCAGACGGGATTTAGAGACGGCCTGCAGCGGACACGCGGTCAATCCGATGCTCGAATGCGAGCTGAATAAATACGTCTTAAAGACCCTGGCGCAGAAATATCAGGGCCTTGATGACGGTGCGATCCAAAATGAATTTGACCGCGATCTGCGCGCTCAGCTGGGCGGTGGGCGCGGGGCGGACATTTTAATGGAACAGCTGCATCTTTTAACCGACCGGCCCTTAAGCACGCTCAACGCCCTGCAGAAGGCCATGCTGATCGCCGCCTGCGAGCTGGAGCGCGGCAATCCTTCCATGCAGGAGATTAAAGACTTCCTTTCAGGCGCCTACTCCTTTGATCCGGCCTGTCTGACCTAAGGGAGTGCGCGCGTGTACTTAGTATTCCAGCTGCCCGCTCCCAAAAAATATCTGGGCGCAGAACTGGACGTCGCGCCCTTAGCCCAGGTTTTCGACGACACTTCAGCCACCTATAAATACTGGTGGCTGTCCGCCCTGCTGCAGCTGCATCATGACAAAATGGTCAAGACGCTGACCGCCAAGCCCCGCCCGGAGCCCCTGCTCAAGCTGGCAGGCCATCCGCAGATTTTGATAGGATCTGAAAATCTCCTGCAGATCCTGCAGGAGCAGCGCCGTCTTGGGCAGAAAATTGACCTGCCGGCCACAGTGCAGACGCCGATCACTTTTCTGCAGGCGGTGTGCCTGATGATCGCTAAGGCATGGCACGCGCACAAATTATTCCGCCTTAATTTCGGCCTTCAGGACAAGCTCCCGCGCCTGATTGATGAACTGACGGAAAAGCTGACCTTAAAGCACATCTGGGACAACGACTTGGGGCTGCGCAATAAGCTCAACTACATGCAGCGCACTCTTACCTCCATTACCAGCTGGAAGCTTACTGATCT
The DNA here is from genome assembly GCA_944389865.1 of uncultured Succinivibrionaceae bacterium. Classification (GTDB taxonomy): domain Bacteria; phylum Pseudomonadota; class Gammaproteobacteria; order Enterobacterales; family Succinivibrionaceae; genus Avisuccinivibrio. The sequence continues at coordinate 2,324 of CALXNX010000030.1, read as the reverse complement.
ACTGTTCTACTTGACCGCCCGCAAAGTGATAGAGCCGTCTTCATACTTTGACTCGCATGCCGACAAAGCGGAGTTTCTGTACTGCCCTTGGGAGTCCGTCAAACAGGACAACTTCTACCGCAGTCTGGATTTCATGTACGAGCACGGTCAGGAGCTGCTGACCTGCGCGGTCCGCCATCACCATGAATCCCGCCGCAGTGAAATCAGGCTGGCCTTCTTTGACTGCACCAACACCCGGTTTGAAACCCCGTACGATGATTTGACCTGGAGTATTATTCGACTGCGGCGTGAGGTCCGCAAGCGTCTGGAAAAAGAAGGGAAGACCGAGCAGGACATTGAGGACTACTTTGACAGTGCGGCATTTGACGCTGAGCTGAAAGAGCGCCTGGAGCTGTCTGCAAATGACATTCTCAGAATGCGCGGCCCATCCAAGGAAGGGCGGTTTTCTCAGCCGCTGGTCTCAGTGGCCCTTGCCATTGACCAGACCGGCTTTCCCATAGACTGCCGAGTCTTTGCCGGCAATCTCTCTGAAATCAAAACGGTAGAGCCGATCATCCAAAGTCTAAAAGAGAAGTACAGCGTCAAAGACATCTATTTTACCGCCGATCGCGGTCTCAATTCAGCGCCGTCGCTGACTGAGATTAAAAAGGACGGCTTGGGCTTCGTTGTAGCCCAGAGCGTGCACAGTCTGAAGAAGGATGTAAAAGCGCAGATGCTCGAGCTTGAAGGGTACCGGCGCTATTCCTGCGAGGGAGACAGCTTCATCCCCTCAGATGAGCCGGCCGAGCAGGAATGCAGCCGCTTCAAAGTATGCGCCTACACCCGCGAAGTCAGAGCGCCCCTAGGCGACGGCTCCCTTACGCCCTCGGGCAGACCGCGCACCTGCAAATGCACTCTGAACTGCAGAATTGTCTTTACCTACAGCCCGGAGCGACGCAAACGCGATCTGGAAGAGCTGAACAATGAGATTAAGCGCGCCAATAAGGCTGTCGCCAGCGGCGAGCTGATGGGCAATCCGTATGCATCCGGCTGGCGTTCACTCATCGCAACGGAAAAAGAGCGGGCCGAAGGTGAGAACAAGGCAAAGTACCGCGCTGTAGGGCTTAAGGAAGATGTGATCAAAGCCCGCAGGGACGTCGCCGGATACTATGCTGTAGTATTCGACCATCCTGCCGGCATCAGCGCTGACAATACGCTGGCCGATGAAGAAGTGCTGTCCACATATCATCGCCTGGTCAGGATTGAAGAATGCTTCCGCATCATGAAGAGCCGCTTCTCCATTCGCCCGGTATATGTGTGGAAAGCGGGGCGCATCACCGGCCACTGCTATCTGTGCGTCCTTGCTCTCATGCTCCTTAGAGAGCTGCAGTTCAAACTTGAAGATCACGGCGTGCACATGTCAGTTGACCGGATTTGCGACGCCCTGCGTCAGGCTGCTGTCGGCGTAAGCGGCGACGGCACCTTCAAAAACATCAGCTTCTTTAACTTGGGGATTGACGAGAAGATCTACCTGCCCCAAAACAGCGGCAAAACCCGCACTCAGGCAGACGAAAACGAGATTGATGATACAGGCGAAACAGCTAAAAGGTATTACCGGCAGCGGGAGGAAACCGGCGACGACTTAGACTTAATTCTAACCGCAGCAGGACTGCGGCCTCTAAAAATCATGAGCACCATGGGCGACATTAAGCGCGATCTTAGTCTGCAGCCGGTACCAAATGAAAAAATGGTATCTCCCATCAAGATGGGCTATCTGGCGCGGGCAGCCGCAGCGGCAGGCTGAGCCACGGCCGGCAGCCCCATACCCCTACGATAAAATAAACAAAAACATGCTCTAAACCGCATGGGAATGCGGTTTTTCAATCAAGCAGGTGCTAAAGTCGGGTAAGACAGTAGTACAGCGCTGTATTGTCCACTTGATACGAAACTCCCTCAAGTACGTCCCCAGCAAGGACTACAAAAAGTTCTGTGCAGACATTAAGACTGTATATCAAGCAGTAAGCCTGGAAGAATGTCGTCGCTGCTTTGAGCAGTTTAAAGCCGAATGGGAAAATAACTGCCCCGGAACTGTAAAGGTTTGGGAAAGGAATTTTACCCATGTAGAACAGCTGTTTGACTATCCTTCAGAGATTCGGCGCGTAATGTATACTACTATAATATTCGCTAAATTCGTTAATTAATAATTTTGGTGCCTTTCTTAGTAAAGGCACCCCAGATGTCATCAAAGTTCCAGTCCCAGCGGCAGATAACCGGAGAAGCGTTGACATCATCTATCCAGCGGTTGATGCAGCTTACCAGTTCTTCCTTATTACGTACCCTCAGTC
>CALXNX010000029.1 GCA_944389865.1 uncultured Succinivibrionaceae bacterium | reverse complement strand
GGAATGGAGTAAAACGGTATTTAAATGGAGGAGGGCGCTGTTAGAGATGAAGCTGGTCTTCGGGGACCGGCTGACGCTTGATTAAGGAGGCGGCGCAAATTGGGCTTTTACGTTCCTGCTGCGCAGTCACTCCAAAGCCCAATTTGCAGTGAATTGATTGCATCTGATTTTAAAAGGACATAGACTAAAAAAGCTTTCAGACACAGATTACGTTACACTCCCCAACTAATCACAGGTATTATCAGCCCACATTTCACATTGTTCAATAACAGTGTTTAGAGCTTCTTCCTGTCCTTCAGGAGGATATTTGTATTTCTTTAGAAGCTTTTTCACCATTAATCTCATACGCGCTCTGGCACTTGATTTCCTTTGCCAATCAATAGTTCTGTTAGCTCTAAGACTATCAGCAAGTTCTTTTGTCAAAGCTATAAGCTCATCATGGGTGTAGAAATCCATTACTGCCTGAGGTTTAGTCAGGGCATCATAGAACGCTGCTTCTTCTTCATTTAATCCAAGATCCTTATTCTCTTTGGCTGCTTTTTCAATTTCTTCAGCCATTTTAAGAAGCTCTTCAATAACTTCTTCATTTGTAATATGGCCGTTTACATAACGATTTAAGCAATTTTGGAGTAATTCAGAAAATTGCTCTGATTTGATGATATTGGTTTTCTTAAAGACAGATACCTGATCCTTTAGCAGCTTTTTCAACATTTCAAGTGCCAAGTTTTTCTCTTTCATTTGACTAATTTCTTTTAAGAAGGCTTGGTCAAATATAGAAAACTCTGTTTGTCTGTCTTGAAAAAGGTTAATAACACCTTCAGACTTAATAGTTTGCTTAAGCAGATCGTTTATCTGATCATTTACCTCTTTGAGGCTTAATTTCTTTCCCTTACCTCCTCGTTTCAAACGTAGAATAAGAACTCTGATAGCTTCAAAATAGGCAGCTTCTACGCGCTCAGATGCAAGTGCTATACTGCTGCACAGTGATAAGGCTTGCTTCATTAGTAGAGCTTCTTTGATAAAGATATTCTCAGTCTTTTTATCTTCAGGCAGATCTTTATCAGTAATCTCTCTATCAAGAATGAAGTTAAGTCCGCCTGTAATGGCTGAAGCCTTTTCAAGATTAGTTCCAGTAAAGAATATACTGTAATCGTAGCCATGAAACAGCTCACGACATATTTCCAGCTTTTCCCGAAACTTTGGCAGCGCGGTTTTTGCGATGTCTTGGTCGCCAAATTTTGTTTTATCGCGAACAGTATAGTCGCTCATGGCACGTTTCAATGCACTGGCAATACCTATATAGTCAACTACTAAACCGCCTTCTTTATCTTTAAAGACTCGATTTACTCTAGCGATAGCCTGCATGAGATTATGACCGGCCATAGGTTTGTATATGTACATAGTAGCAAGTGATGGCACATCAAAACCTGTAAGCCACATATCAACCACTATTGCGATTTTTAAAGGAGAATCGTTGTCCTTAAACTTCGTGGCAAGTTCATCCTTATGTTGCTTATTACCTATTAGTTCATGCCACTCTTCAGGATCATTATTAGCAAGAGTCATCACTAACGCGATTTTATCTTTCCAAGAAGGGCGCAGCTCAAGAATTTTATAATAAATCTTAATTGCGATTGGCCTAGAATAGGCTACAATCATCGCCTTGCCGGTTAAAAGATTTTCACGGTAAGTCTCATAGTGATAAATAATGTCGCCTACTAAAGAATTTATGGTTTCAACAGCACCCAGCAGTGCTTCCATTCTGCTGAGCTCTCTTTTACTTTGAGCAATGACTTGAGGATCAGTTTTATCTGCAAGAATATCGTATTGTTTATCTATTTCATCTAAAACTGATGAATCTAATTTGATCTGCACCACTCTATTTTCGTAGTAAACAGGTTTAGTAGCTCCATCTTCTACAGCTTGGGTCATATCATAGATATCAATATAATCGCCGAATACTTCCCTGGTGCTGCGATCCTTTTGGCTAATCGGTGTCCCGGTAAAACCAATGTATGTGGCGTTAGGCAAACAGTCACGAATTATTCTTGCTGTACCGATAACATCTCTTGCGATGGTGGTGCCATTAGGAAGTTCACAAGTCATTATTTTTTCGGTTAGACCATATTGACTGCGATGGGCTTCATCTGCCATTACCACAATGTTGCTTCTCTCTGAAAGTGGTTCATCAGTTTCAGTGAACTTCTGCATGGTGGTAAAGATGATACCGTTGCTTTTTCTGCCCTGCAGCAGTTCTTTTAAGTGTTCTCTGCTTTCGGCTTGTACTGGTCTCTGTCTTAAGAAATCTTGGCAGCGCGAAAATTGGCCAAACAGCTGGTTATCTAAATCATTTCGATCTGTGATGACAACAATTGTAGGAGACTGCATAGCCTGCTGCAGCAAATGTGCGTAGAACACCATTGAGAAGGACTTTCCGCTACCTTGGGTGTGCCAAAACACGCCACCTTTACCTTTGTCGGGGCCGTGACTCTGCGATGCTCTGATAGTGCTGGCTATAGCCTTTTTTACAGCAAAATACTGATGATAGGCAGCTATAGCTTTAAAAGTCTTGATATTGTCTTTATCAAAGCAGATGAAGTTTTTAATAATATCTAAAAATCGCCCCTTATCAAACATTCCTTGGAAGAATGTCTCAAAGTTGGCATAACTCGTGTCTGCGTAATTACCGTCAATAGTTTTCCACTCCATGAAACGATCTTCATTGGAAGTAATAGTTCCGTAGCGGGTATCGGCCATATCTGATGCTGCGATAAATGCATTGTAAACAAATAGGCTAGGGATCTCCTGCATGTAGTGGCGCAGTTGTGTATAGCCTTCAGAAGCAGAGGTTTCATCTCTGGACGGAGATTTAAGCTCAATTACAACTAAAGGAAGGCCATTGACAAAAACAACTATGTCAGGGCGCTTTTTACTTTTATCAGATACTGTCCATTGATTAATTACTGTGAAGCGATTGTTTTCAATGCAGTCATAATCAATTAAATAAACAATGTCAGATTTTTCTTCTTTAGTTTTAGAATCAGTATATTTTACCGAAATGCCATTTTGGAGATAATCCATAAATAGTATATTGCGTTGTAATAGTGATTCACCGGTTCTTATATTTTTTAGCTTATAAAGTGCTTCTTTAATTGCGGATAAAGGGAGCTGAGCATTTATAGACTGAATGCTTTGATTAATTTGATCCTCAAATAAAGGATCTTTATCATTATGTTTTATATCCAGACCGAAAAAGTGAGAATATCCTAATCGTTCTTTGAAAATAGATATAATTGCCTTTTCGTATGAATCTTCGTTAAAAATTGCACACATTTTTAATAGAATTTGTTAAAAATTTTGTTGATTGTTAATTCTTGCAGATTTGAAATTAGCATTTCTTGTAGAGAGCAATTATCAATATATAATATAATTGGATTTAAAATTTTATTAAGTTCCTGAATTTGTTCATCAGAAAACATTTTAATTTTAATGCGATGTATAAAACTACCCAAATCAAAATTCTTAATTCCCGTAGTGCCATTTTCATAAGCAAACATCAGTCCAATATTGTAAAGATATTTTAAATATGAAAATAAAAGTAATGAGTAATTAGGTTTTGGCCTGATAATTTTACAAAAATTAGAACAAATCACTTTTTTTTGATATGCTTCTAAAGTACAACTTTTAATCAATGCAACTCTGCCTGTTGATTGAGTTGGACTTCCGCCAGATATTTCTATGACTATATCGTTTGGTAATAGTTTGCGCTCTTTAAAATGCTTTGATGAAATATATCGAGTCGGTGCATTATCTAAAATTCCTCTATTAGCATCGTTAATATCTGTTCCTCTGATGCATTTCACTTCTTCAACATACGAACCACTTTTTTCATCCTGCCCCCAACTACCACTTATAATCTTATCAATAAGCTCACACAAATATACTTCATTATTGTTATTATTTAAATTTTGATAATCTATATCTTTATATAGCAAGTCATTTTCTAAAAAATTTTTTAGATTTTTTTGTAAATCATTTGAATTCATTAAAAGAGAATTAAATTTACTTCTAATACTATTTAAATTTTTTTGTAAAATTTCTTCGCTGGGTTTGTTTTTTTCTGATATTCCAACATATCTTCCAGGAGTAATTATAAAATTGTTTTTCTCAATATCTTCGATTGAAGCTACTGCACTAAATCCCTTAATAAAACATTGTTTGCCAGATAAGTAATTTTGATAAATGTCTGTGATTATATTTATTTCTTCTGGTTGAAGTTCTATTAGTTTTTTAGTTACATGCTTGCCCATATTCATGGCATCAATAAATAATGTCTTATACTTTTGTTTTTTATTGCGATTTAAAAACCATAATGAAGCCGGGCTTTGAGTATTATAAAAAAGTTGTGAAGGCAGTGAAATTATGCATTCTACTAAATCATCCTCGATTATTTTTCTTCTAATTTCATCTTCTCCATTTTGTGATGTAGATAATGAGCCTTTTGCTAATACCATTCCAATTTTTCCATTAGGGGACAAATGAGCAATCATATGTTCCATCCAGGCAAAATTTGCATTACCTTCAGGAGGAGTACCATATTTCCAACGGTAATCTTCTCTTAATGATTCGTGCCACCATTCTTTATTATTAAAAGGTGGATTTGCCATAATGAAATCCATTTTTTCATGGGCATGAAGATCATTTGTAAATGTATCAGCAGCATAAGCACCCAAGTCAGCCTCAATACCACGAATGGCTAAATTCATTTGTGCTAATTTCCAGGTGGTTGGATTTGATTCTTGTCCAAATACTGAAATGTTCCCGAGTTTTCCGCCATGAGACTTAACAAATTTAGCAGACTGTACAAACATTCCACCTGCACCGCAACAGGGATCATAAATACGCCCCTCGTAAGGCTGCAGGATCTCTACAATGGTTCTCACTATGCAGGAAGGTGTGTAAAACTCGCCTGCATTCTTGCCTTCCTTTGAAGCAAATTGACCAAGGCAGTATTCATAGCAGCGTCCTAAAATATCTTTCTCATTTGCGTTCTTTGGAATTTTAATATTAGTAAAAAGATCTACGACATCACCAAGACGCTGCTGATCTAAATCAGGATCTGCAAAATCATTAGGAAGCACATTCTTTAATTTGGGATTTCTGTCCTCTATTGATTTCATGGCATTGTTGATGGTAATGCCGATTTCAGGGGTATGTGCTTTAGCTGCTATTAGTTCCCAGCGTGCATCTTCAGGCACAAAGAAAATGTTATCTGCAAGATACGCATCAAGATCATTTTCTAAGCCGTCACCTTCAGCGACTAATTCTCTATATTTTTGCTCGAAGATATCAGACAAGTATTTAAGAAATATCAATCCCAAAATAATATATTTATATTGAGAGGCGTCCATGCTACCGCGAAGTTTATCTGCGGCTTTCCATAATTCTTTTTCAAAACCAATTTCTGAAGTGTTCTCTTTTTTAGCAGGCATTTTAAATTTCCCGTATCATTTAATAATGAAATATATTATAAATAAATAAACTTATATTTTTCACAAGCCAATGTTTATGCCGGAATTGACTTCATTATACTGTCATATCCTCTCAGTTTATTTAAATGATTCTTTAAGAAAACTGAGTTTTGCCAAATTGGTAAATGTGAGTAGTTATAGGCATGAATGAGCCATAGAGGGCTATCTAAACAAAAACATTAAATATAATTCTTTATATTTATGTTTAACGAAAAATTGAATTTTACTCTCGGTTCAACTACAATGCAGGAAAGGCAAGGACGCGCTACTGCATTTTCCATTGCCGTCTCTTTTTCTAAGTTAAAATTGCGTGCATCAATTAAATAGACTCGAATACAATGAAGCAGATTTTCATTGCGCTAGCGCTTGCCGCCTTCGCGTTGACCGCTCAAGCAGATCGTGTTACCCCGGACGGTATTGGAGGATGGTTTACTCCGGATGGCCACGTGTCGTCAGATGGTATGGGAGGTTATTTTACGCCTAATGGCCATATCACCTCCGACGGCATGGGAGGTTGGTTCACCTCAGATGGTCACGTAACGCCCGATGGTATGGGAGGATATTTCACGCCAAATGGCCACGTCAGCTCTGATGGCATGGGAGGTTGGATCACCCCCGAAGGTAGGGTAACGCCAGACGGCATGGGTGGATATTTCGTTCCTTAACTTCAGGGGAGGCCGAGTATGAACTTATCTATCTCCGAGCAACTCCAGCTGCTACTGTTTCACAGCAGTATAAAGAAATGCGAGATCGCCAAAGCGCTGAACATGTCGCCGCAGTCCTTCAGCGGCAGATTACGTCGAGGGGGCTTCAGCTTAGAAGAGCTAGCTAAGATCGGCGAGCTTACTGGTTGCCGCTTTGTGCAATATTTTGAATTGCCAAATGGGCAAAAGCTCGGTGGATCATTACCTGAGTGTCAAGAGTCTTGACACTCATGACTTCTAAGACCAGCGCCTAAAAGTGTCAAGAGTCTTGACACTCGCTACAGTCATTCGCCGCGCTCAAAACTGTCAAGAGTCTTGACAAGATCTATAAGACAGCTTGCCGTTATAATAGCAAAGCACAAATCGCGCTCTCCTTGAGTTGCGGTTATCTTCGTTGCCCGCTGAAATCGCGGGGTTTATCAAACATATCGTTTTTAGGATTAAGAGTAGGGCGCTACACCAGCTTGGATCTTGACGGTTATAGTGTCAAGGGCGCGGACGGCATGATTGCCGATACCTCGTCTGACAGCATGGACGTGTTCTCGATCCCGCTGGGCGTGACCTTAAGCAAGGACTTCAGCGCCGGGGCGTGGCAGTTAAAGCCGGTCTTAGACTTGACCGTATTTGTTAAATTACTGGTTGGAATTTTATTGGCCTCACTTTGTTTTTCAACCAATGCCAAGTTTTTCAGTCTCAGGTTCTTAAGCTTCAAGAGATTATTTTCCAACCAGTAAATTTACATACCCTAAATTTATGCATAATTAAGGATAATTTCCCTTAAACTTTCATTTACCCCTTAAATATGGCTTGATTTAAGGGTATATTATTGCATAATAGTGATTTATCCCTTAATTTATACTGAAATTAAGGGAGACTGCTGAGAATTAAGAGAGCAGAGTATGCGTGAATTCAGCTATACCGCCTTAAAACATCAAAAGTGGGATCTGGAAATTGTGTCCTTAATTGCGGCCATTTACCGCGAGCAGGGCAGGCAGGAACTGTACTTAAAGCAGCGTCCGCAGGACCTGCAGCGTTTAATTGAGATTGCAAAGGTACAAAGCACGGAGTCCTCCAATGCTATTGAAGGTATTGTCACCAGCAGCACCCGCATCCGGCAGCTGGTCAATGAAAAAACCACGCCGCGCAATCGCAGTGAAATGGAGATAGCCGGCTACCGCGATGTGCTCAATCTCATCCACGAGAATTTTGAGGTTATACCGCTCTCTAAAAATTACCTGCTGCAGATGCACAAAATCATGTACCGCCAGCTCAACGTTTCGTGGGCCGGCAAAACTAAAAACGTCCAGAATTACATAGTCTCGGCCTATCGTGATGGTCATAAAGAAACTATTTTTACACCGACCGCTCCCTATGAAACCCCGGAGGCTTTAGAGAAGATCTGCTCGGAATACAATAAGGCCGTGTCGCTGGAGGGCATAGAGCCGCTGCTGGTGATCCCGGTTTTTATTCATGATTTTCTTTGCATCCATCCCTTTAACGACGGAAATGGGCGCATGAGCAGACTGCTGACTGCGCTGCTTCTGTATCGTGAGTATTTTTACGTCGGCCGCTATATTTCACTGGAGGCCAGGATTGCCAAAAGCAAAGAGCAGTACTACTCAACGCTGCGGCAGTCTCAGGAAGGCTGGCATGAGGGCAGAGATGATCCGCTGCCCTTCATAAAATATCTGCTCGGAACCATACTGGATGCTTATAGAGATTTTGCCGATCGCATGGAATTAGTGGGAAGTAAAAAATCAGCGCTGCAAACAGTAAGACAAGCCGCTGAGTTCAAGTTAGGCTATTTCACTAAGCAGGATATAATTGAGTTATGCCCCTCTTTAAGCCTAAGCTCCGTAGAAGGGGCGCTGCGTGAATTGACGGCAGCAGGCTTTCTGCAGCGTGAGGGGCGCGGACGCAGCACCCGCTATTTCCGTCAGGGGTAAGATCAGCAATCCGTCTGTTTGCTTATCCATACACTTGACCTGCCCTTCAGTCCTCCTTTGCCTTTGAGCTTAATCTACCGGCATTTATGGTTGAGCTGTCAGATCGCTTTCCTGTTAAAATGCACCACGCTGCGGCAGGGGCAGCCGCAGCCAGTCTGCCCATGAGGCATGGGCATCAGCACCGTTTTAGCGTCAGGAGATCGTTTATGTCCTCATCTGCTTGCCGTCAGGCGCCGCACGCGCGGCCGGCTTATTTAGATTATGCTGCTGCCACTCCGGTTGATCCGCGCGTTATTGAGGTGATGGTCTCCTGTCTGCAGTTATCCGGCACTTTTGCCAACCCTTCTGCCAAAGATCACGTCTTTGGCTGGGAGGCTGCTGAAGCGGTGGAAAACGCCCGCAATCAAATTGCTGAGGCGGTAGGCTGTTCGCCTTTAGAGCTCATTTTTACCTCCGGGGCCACGGAGAGCAACAATTTAGCCGTCTTCGGCCTTGCCAAGGCTTTAAAAAAGCAGGGCGATCCGCGCCGCACCATCATCACCTCCCAGATTGAGCACAAGGCCGTTTTAGAGGCCTGCGCCATGCTGGAGGAAGAGGGGTATAAAGTCATTTACCTCACGCCCAATCCTGACGGGACGATAACCCCGCAGCTTTTGGAGCCGCATCTTACCTCTGATGTTTTCTTAGTTTCGATCGCTCAAGGCAACTCGGTCACCGGCGCTGTCAGCGATATGCATGCCTTGGCCTCTCTCTGCCGCTCCAAGGGCATTTACTATCACTCGGATTGTGCGCAGACCGTCTGCTACGAAAAGCAGGATCTGGATAATTCCGACATCTCCTTAGTCAGTCTCACTCCTGAGAAGATCTGCGGTCCTAAGGGGGTAGGCGCGCTCTTTATTAACCGTGCGCAGCAGGTGCCCATCGTCCCCATGATCGTGGGCGGGGGCCAGGAAAAGGGGCTGCGCGGCGGCACCGTGGCTACCCATCAGGTCGCCGGCATGGGCGCGGCCTTTGCCCTGATGGTCAAAGAGGGCGCGCAGGATAAAGCGCGCCTTGATACTCTGCGCTCAGAACTTATCACCCTTCTGCAGCAGGGGACAGACTGTCAAATCAACGGCTGTGAGGCCCATCATCTGCCGCACATCCTCTCTGTTTCCTTCCCGAACATTGACGGGGCGATGCTGCTGCCGTCCTTAACTAAGACTGCGTGCTCGTCAGGCTCGGCCTGCTCCTCCGCTGAACTTAAGCCCAGCTACGTGCTCACCGCCATGGGGCTGTCTGACGATTTAGCACGAGCCTCACTGCGTCTGTCCATTGGGCGCTTTACCACAGAGGATGACATCAGGCAGGCGGCCGCAGATATCATTGCGGTGGTAAATAAGCTCAAGCGCTGAGTTTTGCTGCATCTAATCGATGTTAAGGTACCATTTGCAAGATCTGCGTAAATCGAGGAAACATTAAAAATGGATTTAGTGGTAAGTATTTTTATCGTCGCTGCTGCCGTCGTTATGGTTGGATGCATGATTTATATTTTGAGATCTTAATGGGGGCCATTCCCTTAACTTCTCACTACACTTACCCTAAAGCCAGGTTCCTGCATAAACTCTGCACTTACCCCACAATTTACGCAGGCACAGAATTTCTTAAACTGTACAGGAGTTAGAAGCTTCCATGAGCTCCATTTCTATTTACAGCAGTCAGGGCAGCGATTATCCTGCCTCTGCATTAGTCGATGTTTATCTTACAGAAAAGCCGGATCCCCGTTTTGCCCAGGGTACTGAGCTTTTTCCGCGTTCTGACGGTACAGTAGCTCTCTATCCCCGCGATCTTGATGAGGATATGCGATTCTATCAAATGGGCCGCACTGTGGCCTCTGCCGGCATCTTTAATGTCATCCTGCACGTTGATCAGAATTTATGGATAAAAGATGCAGAAAATTTTCTGATGGGCATGTACGATGGCCGCCACGACATTACCGCTGTCTTTGATCTTCCGCCGCAGGACATTGAAGAGCTGAAGCTCCTGGTGAAAATCAGCACAGCTGCCCGTGAGATCGCCGGATCTCCCTCTAAGGTTTACACCCCTGAAACTTTAGTGGATGCCTTAGGCGCTTTATGCAGGATGGCCGCTGCTGAGAGTAAGCACGGCAAGGTTACTGTAACCAAAATTTTGCCCGGCGATCCCGCTTTTGAACGCTATACCGGTCTTAAGGCTGTAAGCGCCGGCAGCGCTAACCCCGCCTGCATGGGAATTATTGATTTTAATCCGGGCACGAAGCGCCGCCGCAAGGACCTTTTCGCTGTAGTCGGCAAGGGCATTAATTTTGATGCCGGAGGCTACGACTTAAAGCCGCCCAAGTTCATGGACAGCATGCACACCGATAAATACGGCGCTGTCATGGCAGCCGCCTCTTTGGCTTTTGCTATTGTGGTGGACGGCGCTGATATGAAGCATAAAGTCCGAGTTTATCTGCCCTGCTGTGAGAACCTGGTCTCCGGCACATCCATGCTGCCAGGCGACATTATCACCTACCCTGACGGCAAAACTGTGGAGATCACCAATACTGATGCTGAAGGCCGCTTAGTCTTAGCTGACGGCATCCTGCAGGCTCAGGATGACGGCGCTGCGTGCATTATGGAGCTGTCCACTTTAACCGGAGCTGCTAAGAACGCAGTCGGGCGGGAGTTTACTGCATATACTCTGCAGAATTTCAGCAAAAGCTTACAGATTGCTGTTGAAGGAACTTTGTACAGATACCGTTTTTGGCCGCTTCCGTGCGAAAAATTCCATCAGCGCTGTATTACCGGCACTCACACCGATCTGGTCAACTCAGCTCCGGCTGACAGCGGTCCGGGATTCAGCACTGCGGCAGCTTTCCTCAAAGCCTTTGCTGGAGATAAAGTGCCTTTTATGCACTTTGATTTAAGCTCGGCTTACTGTCCTAAGGGCAGTCCTTGGTATGCGGCAGGTCTGCCTACAGCCCAGAGCTTGGGCAGCTTTGCCCATTTAATCGGTCGATGGCACGATCTGTTAGAGGCAGCTGAGTGCTCTGAGCAGTTAAAAGATGAGCTTGCTTCTTATGCTGATGGATTTGCAGATGAGCTGGACGGCAGATAGCCACTGATCTAAAACTGACAAGGCCGCAGGGCTCACGCTCATTGCCAAGGCGCGCCGCAGCGCTGCCGGTACTTGAGTTTTGAGCGCTGCAGTGCGCCGCGCGGCTTCCCCGGCCGCCCAAGGTTCCGGATGGAAAAGTCCGCGCGTTTATGCAGGAGATGATAATGATGTTTAAGCACATTGTGATCTTAACGGGGGCAGGCATCTCAGCGGAGTCGGGCATTCCCGTATTCCGCTCCGAAACCGGGCTGTGGGAAAATCATCGCATCGAGGACGTTTGCGTCCCCGAAGCTTTAATCCGCGATCCTTTAACCGTGCATGAGTTCTACAACACCATGCGCCGCTCCTTGCCCTCCAAGGAGCCCAATCCTGCTCACCGCGCCATCGCGCGGCTGCAGCAGGAATGGCCGGCGCAGGGCGGTCAGGTGACTCTCATTACCCAGAATATTGACGATCTGCACGAGCGCGCGGGATCCATGCAGGTTATCCACATGCACGGCGCTTTAAAGAGCATCTGGTGCACCGCCTGCGGCAGGCGTTTTTACTGGGATGAGGACAGCAGCCCTGACTCCAAGTGCCCGCACTGCGGCAAGCCTGCTCTGCGTCCTGACATCGTGTTCTTCGGCGAGATGCCTTATCACATGGATGAGATTTCGGACGCTTTGTCGGACTGCGATCTCTTTCTTGCCGTCGGCACCTCCGGCGTGGTCTATCCGGCAGCCGGCTTCTGTCAGTACGCCCGTGCCGCCAAGGCTTTATGCGTAGAGTTTAATTTAGAGAAAAGCGCTGTGGCCTCGAACTTTCATTACGGCCGCTACAGCAAAGCCGGCGTCACGGTGCCTTCCTTCGTGGAGGAGCTGCTGACCTCCGGCAAGGCGCAGGGCTGGAATGAGGCTTAGCGCCGGCGCTTTAAGTTCAGGCAAATTACCGACAGCAGAATGGCCCCGATGCCGGTGCATAAGCTTATGCTCAGGGGTTCTGCGAAAAAGATGAGGCCGCACAGTGCGGCGGCCGCCGCTTCCACCGAGGCCATGATGGCCGCCTGCCCGGCCGGCACGGACTTTAGGCCTGCGCTGTAGCACAAATATGGCAGCAGGGTGGCCGTGCCGATGAAAAGCGCGGCGATCACGATAAGCTGGGGTCTTACAGTAAGCGTGCTGACTACTGCATCTATATTCACCAAGGGCAGCATGCCCACGGCCCCGAAGATGAAGGTCCAGCTGACCAGCGTTAAAGCTGCATAGCCCCGATGCATGGCGGCTGTCCCGAAAATCGAGTACATGGCGTAGGCAATGCCGCAGCCGATGCCGCTTAAAAAGCCCGGCACATTGAGCTGACTGCTGTCCGTGCTGAGCACACCTGAGACGCAGACGCAGCCTAAAAGGGCGCAGCAGAGTGCCGCGATCTTTTTGGGCGTTAGGGCCTCTTTGAAAAATATGCGCGCAAGCACGGTCACCACTGCCGGCGCAATGTACATCAGCACCGCCGCAGTGCCCATGGAGGTCAGGGCGATGGCGCTGTAGTACAGGCAGGTAAAGCCTGCCATGCTGATGATGCCTGCTCCCAGAAAAATCCACAGATCCTGCAGGCGTACTTTAAGGAGCCGACGCTTGAAGATCATCATCAGACTGAGCACGGTGAGGCCGGCGCCCAATATGCGCAGTCCCGCCGCATCAAAAGGCGTCAGCCCCGCTGTGATAAAGAGCTTGATATAGATGCCCTGCGTGCCCCACAGAGTTCCTGCCATCAGAATTAAGAGCGCGGCGGGTTTGAGCATGACGGGTTCATCCTTGAAGTTTAAACCAGGCGATCACGGTTCGCCTTTGAGGCGGGCGTAAAGCGCGCGTCTGTTAAGTTGAGCTGCCTTTCCGGCATCAGTTCGACTGAACATTATATGCGCTCAGCGGTTCACTGCAAAGCGGGTAAGCACGGCGTGCTGACGCAAATCATGCGGTTAAGGCAGGTGCGCGGCGATAAGGTAAATTCATGATCGAGGCTAAGCAGAATCTGCAGAATTTACGGCGTGTGCGCCAAAAGTTAAGCCCAGCTTCTTTAATTTGGGGCAGCTGACGGCGCTCTCTTAGCGCTTTCGGTCTTAAATATCAGAGCCTGCTATAATAACGCCCAGCATTTTTCCTGATGATTTTTGAGAAGAGTTCATGTCAGATACCCGGATTAATTTATTAGATCTCAGCCCCGCTGAGATGCAGGACTTCTGCCAGTCTATCGGTGAAAAGCCCTTTCGCGCTCAGCAGTTTTTAAAGTGGATCTATCAATGGGGCGTCACTGACTTTGAACAGATGACCAATATCAAAAAGGATCTGCGCGCCAGACTCCCGCAGCTGGCCTGCATCAAATATCCCGAGATCTTAACGGAGCACCGGTCCGCCGACGGCACCATTAAGTGGGCCTTAGATCTAGGCGACGGGCAGGTAGTGGAAACAGTGCTCATTCCTGAGGATGATCGCAGCACCCTATGCATCAGCACGCAGGTAGGCTGTCCCATTAAGTGCTCTTTCTGCAGAACGGGCGCATCGGGCTTTAACCGCAATTTAAAGGTCAGCGAGATCATCGGGCAGGTCTTTGCCGCCGCCACGCGCGTGGGTTTTTCGGAAAATCGCGAGCAGAAGCCCATATCCAATGTGGTGATGATGGGCATGGGCGAGCCGCTGCTTAACATCAGCAATGTTATTAAGGTCACCGAGATCCTGCTCTCCGATTACGCCTTTGCCTTGTCTAAGCGCCGCGTGACCATTTCGACCTCGGGCATTGCGCCGGTCATTAATAAAATCGCGGGCAAAGTGGACGTGGCCTTAGCGCTGTCGCTGCACGCGGCCAATGACAAGCTGCGCAATGAATTAATGCCCATCAATCAAAAGTATCCTATTGCAGAAGTGCTCGCCGCGGTCAAGCGCTATTTAGCGCTGTCCAATGCCAACTGCGGGCGCGTGACCATTGAATATGTGCTTTTAGATCATGTCAATGATTCTACGGAGGATGCGGAGGAGCTGGCGCGGCTTTTGAAAGACGTGCCCTGCAAGATCAATTTAATTCCCTTCAATCCGCATGACGGGGCAAATTACCAGCGTCCGAGCAACAGCCGCATCGATCGTTTCTATAAAGTTTTGTTTAACCACAATTTCACGGTGATCACGCGTACCACCCGGGGCGATGATATTGCAGCTGCCTGCGGCCAATTAGCCGGACAGGTGAAAAACCGTCTGCATGTGAAGATGGTTAATGCCGATGCCGCCCAGGCTGCAGAGGCTGCAGAGGCAGATAACAATTAATACAGCAAGCGAGTAAAAGCAGAATCAAAGCAGAACACGCACAAGCGCTGAATTTAGGCAGGAAAGAAAAATGACAGATAAGTTCAACGGTACCGGCACTCAGCTGCCAAAGGGGCTGCGCAGCCGGGGCAAGCGGGCCGAGTTCAGACCGCAGTTCAATCAGGAGCCGGTTCAGGGCTTAGAGGCTCAAATCGATCATGAAAAGCAGGATTTTAAGGAGAAAAATCCTGCTGCGGCTTTTCGCTCCAGCGATTTCAGCTTATCTGAGGGCAGAGCGCGTTTAGCCCGCAGCCGCCGCAGCAGTCAGCCGTCAGGAGGACTGGAGGCTTTAGCCGCCGCAGGCTTTACACCGGCAGCTCCGGCAGCTCCGGATGCTTCCGCGTTTTATCAATTCAGTCCGGCAGCCGAGCAGTCGCTGCCTGAAGGCGCTGCGGTACCCGATCTGGGGCCGGCCGATGGTGAGAGCCCGGTGAACTTGAAGCAGCAGTCGATGCAGGCTCTGCATGCCAACCCGGTGCTGGACAATCACTATCAGGGACTTACTGGGGATTTGAGCGCTGCAGAGCTCAAGCAGGCGGCAGCCGGCAGCGGCAGTCAGCAGGAGAGCGTGCCCGAGGCCGCTGCTGCTTCCACTGCAGTAAACGGCGATGATCCGGATTTAATTCCGATTAAGCCCACTTTAAGCGATGAGGAAGTGCCCAATCAGCCGGGAGCGATTTTAAGACATGCCCGCGAGATGCTGGGTCTGACGCAGCGCGAGATCGCTCTGCGCTTAAAGCTGCGCGTCAATTCCATCAGCGACATTGAAAATGATCGCTTAAATCAGCCCACTGCGGCGGCCTTTGCCCGCGGCCATATCGCCAATTACGCGCGTTTGGTGAATATTGATCCGCAGATCGTGGTTGATCTGTATGACCGCAACGTAGAACAGGTTAAAGCGCAGATGTCCCACAGCGTTAAAAGGCACGGGCGCAGCCGCTATAATCCCACGATCAATACCGCTGCAGGTGATCGCAGCCGGCGCAGATCGTCAGGTTCGCATTTAAAGCACTGGGTATACGGCATCATCTTTGCGGCCATTGCCGCAGGCTTGGGGCTGAACTACATCTACACTAAGGAGCCCGCACCTGAATCTGCTGAACCCCTGGTGATCGAAGGCGGTGCATCCGGGACGCTGAATACCTTTAATAATGATGCGGCAGCATCGGCGCAGGGCGGACAGAGCGCTCAGGAGGGCGTAAGCGGTGCTTTAAGTGCGGACGGCAGCGCTGCATCTGCCTCTGCCGGCGTAAGCGGAACGCTGTCCGGCGGCGATACCGCACAGAGCGGCACCTTAAGTGCGCCGGACTTGAATACTTTAAGAGCGCAGCAGCAGGCCCAGGCTTTAGGTACTAATGAGTTGGGTGAAGGCGATCTGCCGCAGACCGTCGAAGTCGATACTACTGACGCTTTAGTCACTGCAGCTCCGGCAGCGCAGCCTGCCCCCGCGCCGCAGCCTGAGCCGGCCCCGGCAGTTAAGTCCGCTGCATCAGCAGCGCCCGCTGCCCCGGCCCCTGTCTCCGCCGAGCCCGCCCGACAGATTGTGGATAATCAGCAGAACGGCACTGAAGGCAGTCTGACCATCACCGAGCCGGCCCCGGCTTTAAGCTCGACCCTGCAGGATGTGTCGAGCCGCGTGTCGGTGCGCGGGCGCGACGGCCTCGCCTCACTGAACTCCGCCTCCGTCACGGTCAAGGGTGCAGTCTTCCTGCGCGTTACCGACGCGCGCGGCAAGGTTTTAGCCTCAGGCAATTACAAGGCCGGCGATGCGCTGCGCGTTACCGGCATCCCGCCCATTAAGGTGGAAGTAACCGACAGCTCGCGCATTAGCGTGGGCTACATGGGAGGTACTTTAGCGCTGCCCAATGCCCGTCAGGTCAGCTTTACGCTGCCGCAGCGCTAGGCACAGGTTTTGGCACGGAGAAAGAGTTTATGGAATGGAAACCTCAGCCCATCGTTAGAAGAAAGTCGCGCCAGATTAAGGCCGGCACGGTGCTCATCGGCGGCGATGCCCCCATCTCCGTGCAGAGCATGACCTCGACCGATACCTTAAATGTCGAGGCGACGCTCAAGCAGATTGAGGCCTTAGCGGAGGCCGGCGCGGACTTAGTACGCGTCTCGGTGCCCTCTTTGGAGGCCGCTGCATGCTTTAAAACTCTGTGTGAGCGCAGTCCGGTGCCCTTGGTGAGCGACATTCATTTTGACTATAAGATTGCGCTGGCCTGCGCGGACAGCGGCGCGGCCGCCCTGCGCATTAACCCCGGCAACATCGGGGCGCGCGCTAAGGTCGAAGCGGTGTGTCAGGCCGCAAAAGACCACGGCATTCCCATCCGCGTGGGCGTGAACTCAGGGTCGCTCGATAAGGATTTAGTACAGCGCTACGGTGCGCCGTGTCCGCAGGCCATGGTGGAAGCGGCGCTGCGCTCGGCCGATATTTTAGAGAGTCATAACTTTCAGGATTATGCTTTCTCAGTCAAGGCCTCCGAGCTCAATCTGTGCCTTGAGAGCTACCGGGAGCTGGCCAAACAGACTGAGGCGCCGCTGCATCTGGGCGTGACGGAAGCGGGCGGCCTGCTGGGCGGTACTGTGCTTTCTTCCATCGGCATCGGCATGCTGTTAGCAGAGGGCATCGGTGATACCCTAAGAGTGTCGCTGGCAGCCGATCCGGTCGAAGAGGTGAAAGTGGGCTGGGCCATTTTAAAGAGCCTGCATCTGCGCAGTCGCGGCGTCGATATTACCGCCTGTCCCACCTGCGCCCGCCGCGGCATTGATGTGGTCGGGATTGTGGCGGCTTTAGAGCAGCGCCTTGCCGACATCCGCGCGCCTTTAAAGATCGCGGTGATGGGCTGCGTGGTCAACGGCCCCGGCGAGGCGGCCCATGCTGACGTGGCGGTGTGCGGCGGCGGCAATGGACAGTGCCTGATTTATGAGGACGGAAAGCTGCAGGGTAAGTTTGCGGCCGCGCAGGCTTTAGATTTAGTAGAGCAGCGAGTGCGCGCCAAGGCCGCAGCTGCGCGTTAACTGAGCTCAAAGCGTCATTGTATAATGGGCAGTCTTAACGGATTTGGGCGCTTAAAAGCTGAGCGCATTTTGGTGAACTTTTTATTGTTATTTAAAGGATAAGGGATTTTTAATGGCTTTGTCGGTACAGGCCGTGCGCGGCATGAACGATCTGCTGCCTGCAGATACTGCCCTGTGGCAGCAGGCGGAAAAAATACTGCGGGAAACTGCGGCTGCCTTCGGGTACAGCGAAGTGCGCATGCCCCTTTTGGAGAAGACTAATTTATTCTGCCGCGCCATCGGCGAGGTCACCGATGTGGTGGAAAAAGAGATGTACACCTTTGAGGACAGATCCGGCGAGAGTCTGTCCCTGCGTCCTGAAGGCACAGCAGGCTGCGTGCGCGCCTGTCTGGAGCACAATTTAATCTACAATCAGGAGCAGCGTCTGTGGTACATGGGGCCGATGTTCCGCCATGAGCGTCCGCAGAAAGGGCGCTACCGGCAGTTCCATCAGCTGGGCGTAGAGGTCTTCGGCTTAAACGGTCCGGACATTGATGCAGAGATCATCATGCTCTCCCACGCCCTGTGGGAAAAGTTCGGGATCGCCGACAGTCTGACCCTGCAGCTCAATACCTTAGGCAGCAGCGCGGAGCGGCAGATCTACCGCGAGAGTCTGGTGCAGTTCTTAGAGGCGCACTTTGACGATTTAGATGAGGACAGCAGACGCCGCACTCACACCAATCCGCTGCGCGTGCTTGACTCCAAGGACGAAAAGACCGGTGCCATTCTGCAGGATGCCCCTAAGCTTGCCGATTTCCTGGGCCCGGAAAGCCGCGCTCACTTTGACGGGCTGTGTCAGCTGCTGACTGACAGCGGCATTAAGTATGAGCTGAACAATCGCTTAGTCCGCGGATTGGATTACTACAACTTAACCGTGTTTGAATGGGTAACCGATGCTTTAGGCGCCCAGGGCACGGTGTGCGGCGGCGGCCGCTATGACGGCCTGGTGGAGCAGCTGGGCGGCGCTCCGACTCCGGCCGTGGGTTTTGGCCTCGGCATGGAGCGTTTAGTACTGCTGCTTTCTGCCTTAAACAAGCTGCAGGCTCAGCGCGCGGTTGATATCTATGTGATGGGCTCGGGCGAGGGCGCTGCCTCAGCCCAGGCTAAGACTGCCGCTTTCTTAAGAAAGGCGCTGCCTCATGCTAGAATTATGAATCACTGCGGCGGCGGCAATTTTAAGAAGCAGTTCCGCCGGGCAGACAAATTAGAGGCTAAAGCCGCGGTCATCTTAGGCGAGTCTGAACTTAAGGACGGCACTTTAACCATTAAGGATTTAAGCAATCAGGACGCCCCGCAGCAGACTTTAGCTCCTGAGGCGGCTGTGCAGGCGCTGCAGCAGATCCTGCAGGCGTAGGCATTAATCGATAGTTGTTGGATAACAAGGCAGAACAGCATGGATGTTTTAACCGATGATCATGAGCGCGAAGAAGCGGTCAAAAAATGGTGGCATGAGTACTGGAAGCCGCTGACCTTAGGCATAGTGATCGCATTGGGCGGCCTCCTGGGCTGGAGACAGTATCAGGCATGGCAACTGGAGAATCATCAGGAGCAGGCCTATCAGGTCTTTCGGGTGCAGCTTCTGCTGCAGCAGCACGGCGTCAAGGCAGTGCCGCAGGCTGAGGCCTTTATGCAGGACAATCAGGATATCTTCGGCGCAGTGCTGGCTTTAGACACGGCCGGCGTGCAGATTGCCGCCCGCGATTATGACGGCGCATTAAAGTCAGTCGCCTTTGCCAAAAATTACGGCGGGGAGCTGATAGCCCCCAGCGCTGCCCTGACTGAAGCCCGTCTGCTGGCGCAGACCGGCAAACAGTCTGAGGCGCAGGCCATTTTAGATACTTTAATGTCCGGCGCCTACGCTCCGGAAGCTGCTGAAGTGAAGGGCGATATCGCTCTGAATTTCGGTGATAGAAATGCCGCCCGCGAGGCCTATCAGCAGGCCATTAAGCTGCTGCAGGAGCGCAAGGTGGATGTGCCGGCTCTGCTGCAGATGAAGTTTGACGACGTCATCGCCGCCGGCGATACCCCCGCCTATCAGCAGGCAGCTTCTGCACAGACTGCAGCCGGCGCGCAGTAGAGTGCAGCAGCGTGCAGGCGGCGGGCTTTTCGTGCTAGGATCAGCGCAGTAATATTCATTCCGGGAAGCTTTTCTGAGCTGCCGGAGCCTAGTCTTATAAGAAGTTTGAAATTATGCTGAAACCTTTTAAGTTTGCTCTGATCCTGCCGCTGAGCGCCGCTTTAGTATTCGGCTGCTCCAGCGAGGATCTGTATGCCCCGGCTGAAGTCCCCGAAATTGAAAACAGCTTTGAGCCTGAAAAGCTGTGGTCTGACAGCGTGGGCGGGGTCGGCGATTTCTACTCTGAGTTATCTCCGGCCTTTGATGCCGGCACCATTTATGCCGCAGGCCGCGACGGCGATGTCTATGCCGTGCGCTCCGATGACGGCGATCGCATTTGGCATACCGATCTCTCTGATGAAGAAGAAAATGACGGGCGCAGATCGACCCGCCTGTCCGGCGGCGTTTCCGCTTACGCCGGCAAGGTCGCGGTAGGGTCTGAGAACGGCTATGTCTATCTGTTAAATGCCATTGACGGCACCCTTCTCTGGAAGGCCTACATCGGTGCGGAGGTGGTCTCCAAGCCCGCCTTCTCGTCCAGCGCCGACAAGATCTTCGTTTACGACAGTCTGGGCCGCTTAACTGCCTGCAGCATCGCTGACGGCTCTGTACTGTGGGTTTCCGGTGAAACCGCCTCCGGTCTGCGCCTGCGCTCGCAGGGCGATCCGATTGCCGTGGGGGATGAGTATGTGATCATCGGCCAGTCCTCAGGGCGCATCAGCGTGATTGCCCAGAGCACCGGCGCCATCGTCAATCAGATCACGGTAAGTGAGAGCTCTGGCGCCAGCGCCTTAGAGCGCATCCGCGATGTGGCCGGTACGCCGCTGCTTTTAGGCTCAACGCTTTACACTACCTCCTACTCCGGCGGCTATGCGGCCTACGATTTTGCACAGCAGCGCTTTGTCACCCGCCTGGGCTACAGCACCTCCAAGACTCCGGCCTTAGATGACACCTCCTTAGTCATTGTCGAGGATAACGGTACGGTGGTATGCATCAACCGCGCCGACAATTCTGAGCGCTGGACCGTCAATAACCTTTACTACCGCGAGCTCAGCGCTCCGGTGATTTACGGCAATTACGCGGTGGTCGGCGATTTTGAAGGCTATTTATACTTTATCAATCTGCAGACCGGCGCTTTAGAGTGCGTCTACAGCCTTGACGGCTCAGGGATCTACAGCGCGCCGCTGCAGGCTGACGGCAATCTTTACATCCAGAGCCGCGACGGTGATCTGTACTGCTTAAACTACGATCCGGCCGGCACGGCCCGCGCCAAAGAGCTGGCGTTAAATCAGGCTGAGGCCTATGCCGGCGTAGGGGTGAACCTGGCCCGTCCGGGCGTCGGTTCGACCGGCATCTATGCGCCCGATGCCGTTACCTACGAGGAATTGATGACCCGCCGTCAGACGGTGCTGCGCATGGCAGCTCAGGCTGAGGCGCAGCAGCGCGCCGCCGCAGCGCAGCGCCGCGCCTACGAGCAGCGCCGCGCGGAGTACGAGGCCCGCATGAAGGCCATTGAAGAGGCCGAGCGCGAGCGTCTGTCAGGCTTCGGCGTGATGGCCGGCGCCGGCGTGAAGTCTGACTCCGCTGAAAGCGAGGCCGCTCCGGCTCAGTCTCAGAGCGCAGAGACTCCGGCCGCTCCGGCGCAGGCTCCGACTGAGGAGGAGTACAGTGAGAAGGCTTCAGGCTTCGGGCTGTAATGCTTAAGCGCTGCTTTACTGCAGCGCAGGATTAAGGCGGCCGCGGCAGAATTAATCTGCTGCGGCCGCGCGCTTTTTTGCACCTTAAAGCCGAAGAAAACAGGGAAGATCAGTTATAATCTGCACCGCCCAAGCTGTTAAGCTTCAGCGCTTTTTTCTTGGTTTCTTATCTCTTAGATGTTTAGATTTCCTTAAGTCGAGTCAATTATGAAAGTGATCGCCTTAGTGGGCTGCCCCAATGTCGGCAAATCCACCTTATTCAATCGCTTAACCAAGACCCGCGACGCCTTAGTGGCGGATTTTCCTGGACTTACCCGTGACCGCAAGTACGGCCGCGCGCTCTACGACGGCCGCGAGTACATCGTGATCGATACCGGCGGCATTGCCGAGGATGCCGAACAGCCCTCGGATTTAACCTCCCGCATGACCGGGCAGGCCCTGCAGGCCATCGCTGAGAGCGATTTGGTGCTCTTTATGGTGGATGCTAAGGCCGGCTTAATGCCGGGCGATCTGCAGGTGGCCGCTCATATCCGCAAATCCGGCAAGCCCTGTGCAGTGGTAGCCAACAAGATTGACGGCTTAAACCAGGATGTGGCCGGCACTGATTTTTACGCCTTAGGCTTAGGCGAGGTGCATCAGATCGCCGCTGCCCACGGCCGCGGCATCAATGTGCTGCTTGAGGACGTCATAGCTCCGGTGCTGCGTGAGGAAGGTCCTTTAGACTCTGATCTCCCTGAAGTGGAGGAGGAGCCTGAAGATGATCTTAATTTTGATGTCGATGTCTCCAAACTGTACGACAGCGACGACAGTGATGCGGCAGCTGATGCGGGCTCTGAGTACGTCGAGACTGATGATGATCTGGACGATGCGGAGGATCTTGAGGAGGATGCTGAGAAGCCTGAGGCGCACAGGTCGCCTTTTGCCAAAGAGCCTTCTGCCTGGGAGCAGGGCTTTGATTTCTTAGACAATGTGCCGCTGGATAAGACCGGCGGCGGCTTTGACTGGCATGAGTTCAGAGAAAAGCAGCGCGCTGATGTGCAGAAGCGCTTAGGCCGCGGCGATGCTGAGGAAATTGCCGCCGCGGATGCAGCCGCGCAGGCGGAAGCTGCCAAGAGCTCCGAGGCCGTGCCTTTTGCCGATTTGCCCGTTAAGTTTGCTTTAATCGGCAAGCCCAATGTGGGCAAGTCCACCTTAACCAACCGCCTGTTAGGCGAGGAGCGCGTGGTGGTAGCCGATCTGCCGGGTACGACCCGCGACAGCATTTATATTCCTTTAGAGCGTGACGGTAAACGCTACATCGTCATCGATACCGCGGGCGTGCGCCGCCGCCGCAAGATTAACCTGGCCATTGAGAAATTCTCCGTGGTGAAGACCTTAAAGGCCATTGAGGACTGCAATGTCGCCATTTTGGTGATCGATGCGCGCGAGGGCATTTCCGATCAGGATCTGTCCCTGTTAAGCTTCATCATCGACTCCGGGCGCTCCTTAGTGATTGCAGTCAATAAGTGGGACGGGCTGACCCAGGAGTATAAGGAAGAACTGCGCCAGGAGCTCGATCGCCGCTTAGGCTTTGTGGACTTCGCCCGGGTGCACTTTATTTCGGCGCTGCACGGCACCGGCGTGGGCAATTTATTTGACTCCATTGATGAGGCCTATCTCTCTGCCACCAAGCGCCATTCGTCGGCGCTGTTAAACCGCATCCTCGCTGCTGCAGTACAGGAGCATGAGCCTCCGGTCTCGGGCGGCAGACGTATTAAGCTTAAGTATGCGCACGCCGGAGGCTACAATCCGCCGCGGATTGTCATCCACGGCAATAAGGTCTCCAAGATGCCGGATGCCTATCGGCGCTACCTGATTAACTGCTACCGCAAGTCCCTGAAGATCATGGGTACGCCGGTGATCTTGGAATTGCGCGAGGGCTCTAATCCCTACGCGGATGAAAAGCCGGCGCAGAAGCGTCTGACCCAGAGCCAGCTGCGGCAGCAGCGCCGCGACGCTGAAACGCAGCGCCGCTACGAGCGCGCTGCGCGCAGACAGGAAAAGGCTAAAGCCAAGGTCATTGCGCAGGGCCGTAAACAAGGCGCTGTTCTGCCGCGCGGCGGCAAGGCTAAGGCTAAGGCTAAAAACAGGAAATAAGATCCATCACGGGGACAGCAGAGCAGTCTCAGGCTGGTTCAGAGCATGAAAACACCGCGGGCCGCAATTGAGCGGCCCGCAGGTTAAGGATTACGCAGAGAGCTCAGCTTAAGGCTGCCAGCAGCGCATCCTTGCGATCGACGTTTTCCCACGGGAACTCATCGCGCCCGAAGTGGCCGTAGGTGGCCGTGGGCTTATAGATCGGACGCAGCAGGTTCAGCATCTTGATCAGGCCGTAAGGTCTTAAATCAAAGACCTCCTGCACCGCCGCAGCGATCTTTTCATCGGAGTACTTTTTGCCGGTCCCGAAGGTGTTGACGCTTACCGATACCGGCTGCGCCACGCCGATGGCGTAGGACACCTGAATTTCAGCGCGGTCGGCCAGACCCGCTGCCACAATGTTCTTGGCAACATAGCGCGCCGCGTAGGCCGCCGAGCGATCGACCTTGGACGGATCTTTGCCGGAGAAGGCTCCGCCGCCGTGACGGGCAGCGCCGCCGTAAGTGTCAACGATGATCTTGCGGCCGGTCAGACCGCAGTCGCCCACCGGCCCTCCGATGACAAAGCGCCCGGTCGGATTGATGAAGTATTTGGTCTTCTCGGTTAAGTAGCGGGCTGGGAGCACGCGCTTGATGATCTCCTCCTGTACGCCTTCTTCAACGGTCTTTAAGGAGACGTCCGGGCTGTGCTGAGTGGACAGCACTACGGTATCGATGCTCTCGATTTCGTCATTGTCGTTATAGACAAAGGTGATCTGCGATTTTGCATCCGGACGCAGCCACGGCAGCAGACCTAAGCGGCGGCACTCGGCCTGGCGGCGCACTAATAAGTGGGCGTAATTGATGGCAGCGGGCATCAGCACTGCAGTTTCATTGCAGGCATAGCCGAACATTAAGCCCTGATCGCCGGCGCCCTGATCTTCCGGGGCGGCGCGCACCACGCCCTGATTGATGTCCGGGGACTGCTTGCCTAAGGCATTTAAAAAGGCGCAGTACTTGCCGTCAAAACCGACCTCAGTGCTGTTATAGCCGATATCGCATACCGTCTTGCGCACCACCGGCTCTAAATCCACATTGGCGGTGGTGGTGATCTCGCCGGCGAGCACTACCATGCCGGTCTTCACCAAGGTCTCGCAGGCTACATGAGCCTGAGGATCGACTGCGATAATGGCATCAAGGACGGCATCTGAAATTTGATCAGCGACTTTGTCGGGGTGCCCTTCAGACACAGATTCAGAGGTAAAAAGTCTGGACATTTTGCTTCCTGTGCAATTGGAAAAAGAAACAGCATTGTGTTTTGAGGGGATAGGGCTATTTTACCTGAAATGGGCGGGCTTAAGCTGATATGCTGCGGTTTTTTGCGTCAAAAAATGGGGCAAAATGCCCCGGTTCGGACGGACGGCAGCAAAAAGAGTAAACTTAAGCCCGGACAGCAGCAGGCGGCTTTGCGGCAGAGCGGCTGCAGATCTGAGATGTTTAGTTTTTCTGGAGATCGTAGATGGAGATCAAAAAGATTGCCTTTATCGGCACCGGCGTCATGGGGTTTTCGATGGCCTCTAACCTGCTTAAGGCAGGATTTGCCGTCACCGCCTATAACCGCACTAAAGCCAAAGCCCTGCCCTTAGAGCATTTGGGCGGCAGGGTCGCAGACAGCGTTGCTGCAGCGGTGCAGGATGCGGACTTAGTGATCTCCATTGTGGGCTATCCGCAGGATGTGCGTGAGACCTGGCTTGGAAAGGATGGGGCGATAGCGCATATGAAGCCGGGCGCTCTGGGACTTGATATGACCACCTCGGAGCCGAGACTGGCGCAGGAGATCGCCGCCGCGGCCGCTGAAAAGGGCCTTTTAGTCGGCGATGCTCCGGTAACCGGCGGCGATGTCGGCGCGCGCAATGCGGCTTTAACCATTTTATTCGGCGGCTCTCAGGAGCTTTTCGATGCCGTACAGTCGGTCTTTGCGGCCATGGGCAAAAATTATGTGCGCTTCGGCGGCGCCGGGGCCGGACAGTACGCCAAGCTCTGCAATCAAATCGCCATCGCCGCCGGCATGATGGCCATGTGCGAGGCCATTGTCAGCGCAGAGAAGTTCGGGCTCAATAAGGAGCTTTTAGTGCAGACCATCGGGGGCGGCGCTGCCGGCTCCTTCTCGCTTAACAGCTACGGGCCGCGCATCTTAAAGGGCGACTTTAAGCCCGGCTTTTACATTAAGCACTTTATTAAGGATTTAAAGATTGCCCTGGATGCAGCCGGCAAGTGCGGTCTGGATCTGCCCGGTACGGCATTGGCTTTGCAACTGTACGAAAAGCTCCAGAGCGAGGGCTTGGGCGACCTCGGTACTCAGGCTTTATACAAGTTCTACGACAAAGCCTGATCTGACGGTCAGCAGGGAGCCCGGCAGCGGCTCCCTGTACCCCTTTTGACGTAAAAATCGTAAACGGTTGCACAGATTCTGCCCTCTTCATCCCTCTCGAACCTGACTTTACAAAAATCTAAATTAAAACAAACAGCTAATTTGCAAATATCCCTTCCTTTTGACTTTTTTCAGAGCATATTTTTCCGGATTTTACGCAAACGCGTTCCAAAATTTAGATCTTTATCACTAAATAGGGCTTTGCTCCTGTTAACCTGCGGTCTTTAGAGTACAATCTTAAAGAGCTGCAGAATAGAACTTTTAAGCGCAGCGATGCGCAGCTCCGGCAAGGCAGGGCACAGCTCTGCAGGCTGAGATTTCGGGTGTTGGTGATTTTTATTCTGCACACTGAAAATTTTTAACTTTTTAAGGGAGTTATCATGCGTTTTTTCATTGATACTGCAAATGTAGAAGATATCCGTAAAGCCAACGACATGGGCGTGATCTGCGGCGTTACCACCAACCCGTCTCTGATTGCCAAGGAAGGCCGCGATTTTAAGGAAGTTATTAAGGAAATCACCTCCATCGTGGACGGCCCGATCTCCGGTGAAGTTAAGGCTACCACCTTAGACGCTGAAGGCATGATCAAGGAAGCCCGCGAAATCGCCGCTATTCACCCGAACATGATCGTTAAGATCCCGATGACCGTAGAAGGCTTAAAGGCCTGCCACATGTGCAAGGTTGAAGGCATTAAGACCAACTTAACCTTAATCTTCTCCGCCAATCAGGCTCTGCTGGCTGCCCGTGCCGGCGCTACCTACGTTTCTCCGTTCTTAGGCCGCTTAGACGACATCTCTCAGCCGGGCATTGACTTAATCCGCCAGATTGCCGCTATCTTTGAAATCGGCGATATCGATGCTCAGATCATTGCCGCTTCCGTGCGCAACCCGATCCACGTCACCGACTGCGCTTTAGCCGGCGCTGACATCGCCACCGTGCCTTACAAGGTGATTGAGCAGATGACTCACCACCCGCTGACCGATCAGGGCATTGAGAAGTTCCAGGCTGACTACAAGAAAGTCTTCGGTTAATTTTACTGTGCAGGAGGGCCGATCCGAGATCGGCTCTTTTCGTATGAGCGCTGCTCAAAAGCGCATTATCCCATTTCCCTTTCAGGAGTTTTAGATGGCAAAGTACAATGAATTAGCAAATGCAATCCGTGCCCTGAGCATGGATTCCGTTCAGAAGGCCAATTCCGGTCATCCGGGCGCCCCTTTAGGCATGGCCGATATGGCTGAGGCCTTATGGCGCGGCTTTATGCGTCACAATCCTAAGAACCCCAAGTGGCCGAACCGCGATCGCTTCGTGCTCTCCAATGGTCACGCTTCCATGCTGATCTACTCGGTGCTGCACTTAACCGGCTATGATCTCTCCATCGAGGACTTAAAGCAGTTCCGTCAGTTAGGCTCCAAGACCCCGGGTCATCCGGAGTACGGTGAGGTTCCGGGCGTCGAGACCACCACCGGTCCTTTAGGCCAGGGCATTGCCAATGCCGTCGGCATGGCTTTAGCTGAGGCGGTTTTAGCCAAGCAGTTCAACCGTGAAGGCTTTGACATCGTCGATCATTACACCTACGCCTTCTTAGGCGACGGCTGCTTAATGGAAGGCATCTCCCACGAAGTCTGCTCCTTAGCCGGCACCTTGGGCCTCGGCAAATTAATCGCCCTGTACGATTCCAACGGCATTTCCATTGACGGTGAGGTTAAGGGCTGGTTCGGCGACGATACCGCTGAGCGCTTCAGAGCTTATCACTGGCAGGTCATCGAAGTGGCCGACGGCAATGACGCCGATCAGGTCCGCGCCGCCATCGAATTAGCCCGCGCTGATTTAACCCGTCCGTCATTAATCGTCTGCCATACCGAGATCGGCCACGGCTCGCCGAACAAGGGCGGCAAGTCTGCCTCGCACGGCGCTCCTCTGGGCGATGAGGAAATCGCTTTAACCCGCAAGCAGATTGGCTGGAACTATCCGCCGTTTGAGATCCCTGAGCATGTCTACAAGGCTTGGAACGCCGTCGAAAAGGGTGAGAAGCTGGAGGCGGAGTGGAACGCCTTATTTGACAAGTACGCTGCCGCCTATCCGGAGCTGGCGGCCGAGTTCAAGCGCCGTATCGCCGGTGAGCTGCCTGCTGACCTTGCTGATAAGGCCCGCAAGTTTGCCTTAGATCTGCAGCAGAATCCTGCCAAGATCGCTACCCGCAAGGCCGGGCAGAACGCTTTAGACTTCTTTGCCCCGCTGCTGCCGGAGTTCATCGGCGGCTCTGCCGACTTAGCTCCGTCTAACCTGACCATGACCAAGGAGTCCGAGTCCATTGCTCCGCACGTCATCAAGGGCAACTACATTCACTGGGGCGTGCGCGAATTTGCCATGGCTGCCTGCATGAACGGCATCCTGCTGCACGGCGGCTTCCGTCCGTACGGCGGCACCTTCCTGATCTTCTCTGAGTATGCCCGCAATGCCATCCGCATGTCGGCCCTGATGAAGATCCCGACTCTGTACGTCTTCACTCACGACTCCATCGGCGTCGGCGAAGACGGCCCGACCCACGAGCCGGTCGAGCAGACTGCCACCCTGCGCATGGTGCCGAACCTGGATACCTGGCGTCCGTGCGATCAGGTTGAGACTGCTGCCGCCTGGACCTGCATGCTGGAGCGTAAAGACGGTCCGTCCGACATCGTGCTGACCCGTCAGGGCTTAGAGCAGATGCCGCGTACTGAGGCTCAGGTTGATGCCATCGCCAAGGGCGGCTATGTCCTGAAGGACTGCGCCGGCACTCCTGATTTAATTATCATCGGCACCGGTTCTGAAGTGGCATTAGCTTTCCATGCTGCTGAGCAGTTGGAGCAGGAAGGCAAAAAGGTGCGCGTAGTCTCCATGCCGTGCGTTGAGGTCTTCGAGCGTCAGGACGCTGCCTATCAGGAGAGCGTGCTGCCTAAGGCCGTGCGCGCCCGCGTAGCGGTTGAGGCAGGCGTAACCCAGGGCTGGTACAAGTATGTCGGTATGGACGGCGCAGTGCTGGGCCTCGATACCTACGGCGCTTCCGGCCCTGCTGACAAGCTCTTTGTCAAGTTCGGCTTTACCGTCGAGAACTTAGTTAAGGTCTGCAGGAGCGTGCTCTAATAGAGCTTTAACCTAAGTTTAAAAGGCCGCAGGGTGCAGCAGCGCTCTGCGGCTTTGTCTTATTTGCCTCTCCTTAAATCTCAAGATCTAAAGAAATCTGCTTTAGTGCCCGCGTGGCCAATCTTCCGCAATGCTGCGTCTATTCTGCTGCCCTCTTCTGCGGCAGACCGGCGACAGCTGAAATTCAGAAAAATCGCCAGACAGCAGCTTGGTTAACCGCAAAAAGTTGGCCAGATCTACTGCCTGGACTGCAGAAAAGGCGGTTTTAACAGTATGATGCCAGAAGTCCCCATCCTCTTCCAGGGTGGGGATGAATGGCATCCTGACATGCTGCGTTTTGCTTGGGTTCAGCGTACATTATCGAGTATGAGAACAGACAGAGCAATAAGGAAAACTAGATAACAGCAA
>CALXNX010000028.1 GCA_944389865.1 uncultured Succinivibrionaceae bacterium | reverse complement strand
GCGTTGATACTGGCTCCAACAGGAGTCTTGAGCGCGAAGAAGCCCCACCTTCTTCAAGGTGGGGAGTAGGTCACAACCTTATTCCCTTTGATGCGAAGCCTCCACACAGTCGGGAGGCTTTTGCGTTCTCAGGCCTCGGCTTTCCCACAGATCCCCGCCCGCGCCCGCCTTTTCCACAGATCAGCATACCCACAAGCAGATAATGTGGAAAATCGCTGGAAGCAGCGTCCCGTATGGCTTTGCGTGGCAGTTTGGTCTTAATTTTTCCGAAAGATTTTCCCCTGTTTTCCACAGAACTGCTTACCCACAGGCAAATAAAGTAAAAAACCATGGGAAGCCGCTCCGTGTCCGGCTTTGAGGGACAAATTGGCCGCGATTTTTCCGAAACTCTGATCTTTCCGGCCAGCGTCAATGATTAGTGCATCAAGTGCCGAAGTAAAAGCCGCCCGCCATCTTAATGAAAGAGGTCGCCTTTACGTTCTACCCGCTCCAGGATCCATTCAACCCAGCTTTTGACCGTGGAAGAACGGCGGCGCAGTGTAGATTCCCCCGGAACACCAAAGAGTTTCGATTTTTTCATAATGTTAACCACCCTCTGAGTATCTGGTCTCTCCAGCCCGTGCTTAAAGTAATATTCCAAGGTGAGATAGAAAGCTTGATGCTGCAGAATCTGGCCGGCAAGAGCAAGCAGGCGCTCTTTGTAATCCAGACTCATGATGAGCTTGCCCTTGGTGGTAAGGGAATAGACGTTATTGTCCTCGCTGTCATGCTGTCTGTCAATCAGCTCTAAATAGCGCCCCGCATCGGTATAGTAGCGGGTTTGCCGCTCATCGAAGGCGTACTCTGATGTAATCTCCTGACTCGTCATATCCCGCTCATTTAAAAGCTCGATTAGATTGACAATGCGGGACATCTTATCTGCCTGCGGGAAGGGCACCTGCGGCTCCGGCACTAGGACGGCTTTGCTTAAGAGCTTCTCCAGATCACGCTGCGTAATGCCGGTCTCATTAGCGTAATCTTTTCTTTTTACGAGGAAAAGTGAGTTATAGCAGCGCGGGTCAGCAAACTGATATTCATACAGATTGAACACGCCGTTGGAATACACCAGAAAGACCGTTCTGACCGGCTTAATTATGCGGCTTCCCCAAGCGCGGAAAGGATAATAAAGCTGCCGCACAATAAAGTCGTCAGCCAAATCCCTCTTAGCCTCAAAGAGCGCCAGACAGTTTTCGCTTTCATACGCGGCATCAATTTCAATCTGCGCATTAGTGACGCTTATCGGCATAGAGCAGTTTAGCGGAGTGCTGTGAATGGAAAAATCAAACTCGCCGGATCCCATCCGCCCGCTGACGGTAGGATACGTCCACTCCACACCTAAAAAATCCTGCAGAATGCCGGACGCATAGGCGTAATTCAGAGCGATGCTTTCACTGACCAAAAACTTGAGTGACAGGCTCTGCACATGAGGAAGAGAAACCTTTTCCACCGGGACTTGCCCGGGAGTACTTTTTTCAAAATCTTTGTAGGCATCAAAGCAGGCGATCTTATAGCCGCCGCGCGAAATCGGCAGAATAGCCAGCTGATTGTCAGCGAAGATTTTAGGCAAATTGACCTTATGATCAAATTTGGTCATCAGCCGGGGTTCGCGCTCGACCTTAATCTCATCAGCTGAAATTTCAAAGATTTGGTGCTGCTTAATTTCTTCCAGAATCTTAAAGCGATCAAACAGGCGCTCCCAAGCCGCGTCATTCTTACTTTGCTGCATATTTCCTCACCAGCACCTCTTCAATGGGCACGCGCTTACTGGCAACAGAATTAATGGCCAGCTGTGCCGGGATGATTTTTACATCATAGCCGCGGTACAAATCCTGAATAAAGGGGGTGGCGGAGTTAGACAGCATAAACTTCACCCCGCGCGCATTGAGCGTAATTGGTGATTTTTACGTCCGATCCAGCCCAGCCTTTGCCGGATACAATGACCGCAATCCAGCCGCAGCTTCCATTGTGCGCTGGAGCTGGCTCTGAGCTGCCCCAGCGCCCACTTCAAGTCCAGCCGGCTTTTTAATTTGGACGGGCACGGCAGTTAAGCTCAGAGAATTGTTTGGCCTTTGCTTTTATTTCCTCGTGCATGCCGCGGTCTTAAAAGCTTTCAAATCTGCATCTCAGGTGCAAAACTACCCGCTGAACGCAGATCCGGCTGTTCCAGGCTTAATCAGCCACCAGCTCGCTGAGAGCCTTGCGCTTATCGTGCAGCTGCAGCTTGTCCTCTGCTGTTTCATCGGGATAACCGAGCGCCAAAATGAGCTGCGGATGTTCGTCTTCGGGGATCTGAAGCGATGTTTTAAGCTCATTGATCTTGATTGCGCCGATGATGCAGGCGGACAGATCTAAGGACGCTGCGGCCAGCGCCATGTGATCAACGGCAATAGCGGCATCGGCCAGTCCGAAGTTTTCCTGATCGTGCCTGCGCACCCAGGCCTTGTCATCATAAGTGCAGACCAAGACAGCAGCTGGCGCGTTATACAGCCAAGCGCAGCTGCGCGCTCCCTCCAGGCGCTCCCCCTGCAGCACGTGCAGCTTGAGCGGCTGAAGATTGCAGGCTGACGGGGCCAGCTGCGCCGCCGTTAAGATGGTCTGCAGATCTGCCTGCTCCACCGTCTGATCGGTAAAGGCGCGGCAGGAGCGGCGCTTTTTGACTAAAGTTAAGAAATCCATGCTTTTCCTCTTTTATTGGCTCAGATGACGGCAAGCGCATGCACGCTCCCGGCTCTGACATTTCATCGATAAGATAAGTGTACGGCAGGAATTGAGGGAAAGAAAAGCATGGAGATCTAAACTGCGGCCCGGAGCACGGTGAGGCTCCGCAGACCGCCGTCTGCAGGCTGAATTATTCAGCTTTGAAAGGCACAACATCCTTGACGGCATCAGCTAAGCTGATGGGCGCGTCATTGCTGTCGATATCCAGCAGGGTATAGCAGTCATTACCCATACCCAGCTCCTTCATATAGGTGGTCTGGCGATGGCCGTGACGGCTTTCAATGCGCTCCACTAAGTCGTGGTGCTGATCGGGCTTTAAGGCGTACACCAGATCTACCGAGGCCTGATCGACAGCCAGAATATCGGTGGAGGCTAAGATGCCGATATTCGGGGTTACCACCGGAGCTGCCGCCGTCCCCTCGCAGTCACAGGAGACGGACATATTGCGCAGCACGTTGACGAAGGTGATGTGAGGTGCAAAATGATCGCACACCGCCTTGGCCGACTCCATCATGCGCTCCATGAACTCTTCTTCACAGATATCCCACTGCCCCGGATGATCACCCTGATGGATCTGCTTCTTGCCGATGCGCCCGTCCGCGCAGCCGATGCCGATGTTCTTGGCCGATCCGCCGAAGCCGCCCATGGTGTGACCCTTAAAGTGGGTCAGAACGAAGAGCGAGTCGTAATTGAGCAAATCCCTGCCCATGCTCACGGCCTTAAACCATTTGCCGCCTTTGACCGGAAAATCTGCCGTACCCTCAGCGTCGATGATGTCCACCGGGCAGAAGGTCCAGCCGTTGACCTTTAAGGTCTCCAAATGCTGCTCCGTAGTGTAGCGATCTCCCTCGTAGAAGGTGTTGGTCTCCACAATTGTCGCGCCCTTTAAATCATGATCGGTCAGATTCTGCACCCACGGACGCGGAATGATATTCGGGCCGTGCTGCTCGCCGGTGTGCAGCTTAATGGCGATCCTGCCCTCAAGCGGCGCCTTCACCTTCTGGAAAATGCGCTGCAGCCCGGCTGCAGATAAATCCTTGGTGAAATAGACAATGGACTTAGCGCCGCTGCGCTGCTGCGGAGCGATGTAATGCTCGCCGCCCTTGCCGGCGACTGGTCTTAATTCGGTCATTCTGATCCCTCGCAATGATCAAACATCTCAGAGCTGATACTGACAATATACCCCCAAACGCCCGACCGTGCGGCAGGAGGTGAGAGTATTTGCCTTAAAACGGGCAGTTTTAAGCAGCTCTAGGAAGCGCCCGCTCCAGCCTTCGGTCAGTCTTTTTCAATTAAGCAGAGCGTTTCTACATGCATCGAGTGCACAAACATATCAAAGCCCTGCACGGCCTTGAGTTTATAGCCTGCCTGCAGCAAAAGCGGCAGATCGCGCGTCAGCGCCGTCAAGGCGCAGAAAATCAGCGATCCCTTGACCGGGGCTTTCAGCTGCCCTAACGCTCTGCAGGCTTTTGGGCCTAATCCTGCGCGCGCCGGATCGGCGATAAAGGCATCCACGCCCGCCCCTGCCTTCATTTCATGAGCAAGATAAGCGCTGAAATCGCCCAGCACAAAGTCGGCATTGCCAAGCTTACAGCGCTGCGCATTGCCCCGCGCCGCTTCCACTGCCGCCGGCACGATCTCCACGCCGGTGACCTTGTCAAACCGGCGCGCCAGCAGCAAAGCCATCACCCCGCTGCCGCAGCCGATATCCACTGCCCGAGCGCCGCGCCCACAATGATCCACGGCCGCTTGATAGAGCCGCTCGCTGACCTGATGATTGACCTGCATAAAGGCCAGCGGAGCCGTCGCCAAGCTGATATCGCCGCAGCTTTTAAAAATGTGCTCCGCGCCCCAGATCACCTCTGCCGACCGGCCGTTTACCTGATTGCCCGAACCGCTCTGCAGGGTGACGGCTAAGCACGTAAGGCAGTGCTCCGGGGCAAGCTCTTTGAGTTTTGCAGTGAAATCATCCGGCAGCGGGGCAGCGGCGGTAAGCAGCGCCAAGCGCTCCCCCGGATCACCCTCGCGCAGGGTTAAGGCGCGCAGCAGCCCCTGTCCGGAGCTTTCATCAAAGGGCAGGATCTTACTTTGGGAGGCTGCATGGCAGACGGCTTCTGCGCACCGCCACATCCAAGCCGGCTCCAAGGGACAGCTGGGCACCGCGATTAAATCATGGCTGCGCACAGCATAATAGCCGCTTACAACCTGCCCGTTCTCCAAGGCAAAGCGGCGCACAGACTTAAGGCGGCAGACCGTCTCGGGGGTCCTGCTGCACTGCACCAGGGGTTTAAATACCGCCTTGATGTCCTCATGCCTAAGCCCTGCCTTTAATAAAGCCGCCTTAATCTGTCCCTTTTTGATCCGGGCCTGCAGATGTAATGAGGCGTGCTGCAGCGCACAGCCGCCGCAGCGCCCGAAATACGGACAGAACGGCGCGGCGCGCTCTGCATGAGGCTTAACTATTTCCTCCACCGCTCCCGGCACCCGGGCGCTGCCGCGGGCAAAGGGCTGCCCTAAGCGTACGCGCACCACTTCTCCCGGAAGGACGCCCGGAATAAAGCAGGTATACGGGCCGTAAGCGGCCAGCCCTTCGCCCTGCGAACTTAAAGCATCCACAGTTAAAGCGACAGGATCAGCCGGCAGCAGCGGCAGGGAACGAGGCATGATTTCAGACCTTTGAGATGTGCGGTATAAATAAATCTGCAGCAGAGCATAGTGGATGCCGGCGCCTTGGTCAACCCTCAAAAGACTAAGGGAAAATCAAAGGGGCGCTGAGAGCTATTTTTTAGACAGCGGGAAACTTTTTGTTTATCCTAAGTCAAAGCTGTGTTTTGCAAATTACACTTATAGACAAAGCGGGGATCTTGTTCCCCTGCCGTCAAGGAGGCGATATGCACTGCTTTAACCGCATTACTTCAGGCTGCATGGCGGCCGCGCTGGCTTTAACCACCGCCTGCACCAACCCTACCGGCTCGGCCGGACAGATGAGCTATTTTACTGAGGGCGTGATCACTGATGTGGAAGTGATTGATCTTGCCAAGAACCGCTATGACTCCACCAGCACTGCGGCAATGGGCGCTGCCGGCGGCGCTGTGGCCGGTCAAATCATCGGACATGACTCCAAGTCCACCATCATCGGCGCCGGCATCGGCGCGGCCATCGGGTATCTTAGCTCGAAGTTTGCCGATCACGGCGAGGGTCTGCGCTTAACCGTACGTACGGATCAGGGCTTAGTGCTGATTGATCAGCCGTACAGCTGCCAGCTGCAGGTGGGCAGAAAGGTGCGCATGATCAATCAGGACGGCAGCTATCAGGTCCAGGTTTTCGACGGCTCGCACTATGTTACTGCTGTGGCGCAGAGCCCGTCTGACTGCAAGTTCTAAAGATCAAAAGCCTCAGGCTGCCGGTCCGCCGGCGGCTTGATTGAAAAGCAGACATAAGGAGAAATTTTAAGGACTGGTGGCCCATTCCCGGTTCGAACGGGAGACCAAACGATTATGAGTCGTCTGCTCTAACCGACTGAGCTAATGGGCCGTCTAAGCGCGCTGATCATAGCATCAACCCGCCGTTTTCTGCAAGTTCAAGCAGGGCGATTGCACCTGATAGAGATCTTTATATCCAGAACTCTCGCTGCTTACTGCGTTCACGATCGCATTGAAACCGGTCATAGCAAAAAGTCTTTCCGACTCAATGCTGCAAAAGCCCCTTAAAGAATCTTCAGCAAGGGGATGACTACTGCAGAGCTGTTATATGCTCATCGCTAAGCCGGGTGTACAGCTTAATGCGCTCGAGCGGTTCACCAGCGTTAAGCATTAATTTTGCCATCTCCATGGCATGTTTGAGCTCACCGCGGGCTTCACCTATTGCTATACCGCGGGCTTCTCCTATTTCAATACCGCGCTCTTCACCGACAGCAATACCTTGATTATGTTTGGCTTTCAGCAGGGTGGCCATATCCATTTCATAGCGCTCCTGCGCTTCGTATTCCCGCATTTCATTTAGGTCTCTGACAAACATTTTTTCCGCCTCCAATATTTTTGAAAACAGCTGATCGTCTTTAGCAACTTCAGCCACCGCCGCAGGTGCTTTGTTGCTTAAGTAGCCGAGCCATTTAAGGAGTCTATTTTTATTCTTAGAGCTGAGATCACTCTTCTGCGCCTCGATAATGTGGATGGATAGCTTGTCAGTCAGCAGGTCTCCTTCAGTGCGCTCCCTTAACTCATAGCAGGAGTGGTACTGCGCTCTTTTCTTAAAGATGCTGTAGGCCAGAAGATTGATGATGATGGCAGGTTTGAGCGAATCATAATCAAAGCCCTTTGACGGCTGTGAGGTAAAAAGCTTGGAGAAGTAGTAAAGACTGCGCGGCCCTAAGCTTTCAGTGTAGGTATAGACCTCAATATCAATCATCCCGCCGGTTGAGGTCTCAGCCCGGATGTCCAAGCGGCCCTGCCTGTCGCGCTGATGCTGGGGAAACAGCTAGCGGTCCTCTACAGTCAAGTCGGTGACTTTGCCTGAAATGCAGGCCGGACGCTTGTCATCGAACACTGCATTAATCAGGTCCAGTAAGAACTCTTTATGGGCCTCAGAGGCAAACAGGAACTTAATGTATGCATCATTAAAGCGATTAAATTACAAGTCGGTATTAATTAACAGCTCTTTCTCTTCGGCAGGGGTTGGCGCGCTCATAAAACTCTCCTTCAGTCTATGCTCTAAGAGCAGTGCAGCTGTTTTGGGCAGGCTGATGCAAGAGCAGAATGGACGATTGCCGACATCAGCTTTTGAAATCAGCGGCCCAATCGCTTACAGGCATGACCTCGTTTGAGATCTCGATGGCACCAGCCGGCGCGACGCACATCTGCTGCAGCGTGATGATCGAATAGAAGCTGCCATTTCGGCCCTTAAACTGATCCTGCATGCTGCGCAGCAGGGTCATGTAAATCCTGTTCAGGCCGGAGTGATTGGTCAGGCAGTTGCCGCAGATGCACTGCATCCGCTCCTGGTAAAGAAAACGTCAAGGATGAAATGCACAATCTCACAGCACTGCGTCTTCGATGTCAGCTGCGGACAGGATATACTGAGCACCGAAACTGCATCAGGAACGCGCTGATGCTCAATAAGATCGCCCTTAATGCGGCGCGGATCGCGCAGCGCGGCAGTACAGATAAGCAGATGAGCGAGGTGCGGATCGAAAAGATCATGGCAAGTGATGTGGAGCTGCTCTGCAGAAGCCTGTGCAAGAGCATCTTAAGGGGCAGCGAAGAAGCTGAAGTCTTCCCCCCTTTCCTTAAAGACAGCAAATCTCCCCCAGCTGCCGCCGCGGATTGCGGCAAACGCATCGGAATAATCCAAAACCTGAAAAATAGTGCCGAGCACCTGCGGCCGTGGTCCGGCTTAAGGCTGGAACAGTCCGCTCGAGCACCTTAAGCAATCGCTGTGCCGACTGCCGACTTGTGATGCGTAAACCCTGGACATTTTATGATCCATGCCCAGCTCTGCCTTAGCGCAGCCGCTGCAGTTCTAAATTGAGCTTGGTGATCATGTCCATTTCAGCATGATTGAGTTCATCTCCTTTAAACCGCAGTTCATCAATAAAGCGGGTTAAAGGCTCGCGGCAGACCTCAATGATGAGCTTTACCAGGAGCTCCGCCCGATCCTCCAGCGCAAATTCACTGCCATCCGCCCGCTTGGGGATAAATTCCGCGTCAATCAGCACCCGGCAGTAATGCTCCCGCTCGGTGCCGCGCATCAGCTCAATAAGCGCGCCCGGCGTAATGCCCGGGGTCTTTTTGATGATTTCTAAAAGCTCCACTGCCTGATCTGCTCCTTTAACCTTAAGCGAGGTAAGGAAATGGGCGAGCTTATCCAGTTCCAGCCGCTCGTACACCGCCCCCACCACGGTGGGCTGCTGCAGCATAAAGGCCACTAAGCGGCGCATCGGCGTAGTCAGCAGACTGCGCCCGTCCACTGCCGGATTTTCCGCCGCCGTGTGCAACTGAGCGGCCGCTTCCTCCTGCCTGGAGAGCTGCACATCATCCATCATCTTATAAAGGCGATCGGACTCGAGCGAGGTGATCTGCGCCAGCTGTTCTATCACCATGGCCTGTAGCGGCTGATAGGAGATCTGCCGCGCCTTATGCAGCACCGCGTTGATAAAGCTGCTGCGCTGTCCGAGATCTGCCAAATCATAATCTGCAGCGACGTGGGCAGTTAAAAACTCAGGATAAGACTGCGCTGCATCAATACAGCGATTAAAGGCGCCGGGGCCCTCCTGCTGCACTAAGGAATCCGGATCATGCTCCGGAGGCAGGAAAGCAAAGCGCAGCTCCAGGCCGGCCTGCAGCACCGGCGTCGCCGTCTCTAAGGCATGCCAGGCAGCGCGCCGGCCGGCATTATCGCCGTCGTAGCAGCAGATCACCTTCCTGGTGTAGCGGAACATCAGCTGAAACTGCTCAGCCGTAGTGGCGGTGCCCAGAGATGCCACCGCGCAGCTGATCCCCGCCTGCTTTAAGGAGATCACATCCATATAGCCTTCGACAATCACCAGCCTGTCAGGGCGATTGCGATTGGCCTGCAGCGCATCGTAAAGGCCGAAGAGTTCGCGGCGCTTGTGGAAAATCGGATTTTCGGCCGTATTTAAGTACTTGGGCTCGCCGTCGCCCAGGACACGCCCGCCGAAGGACACAATGCGCCCGCGGCTGTCGGCAATGGGGATGATCACGCGGTTGCGAAAGAAGGATAGGGCCTTCTCCGGCTCACGCTGCAGCACCAACCCCAATTGAGCGCAGGCCTGCAGTTCCTCCGGGGTGCGGGCCACTTTCTTCATGAAAGTCCAGTCATCAGGCGCATAGCCCAGGCGGCAGGCGATCACGGTCTCGCGGGTAAGTCCGCGTTTGCGGTAAAAATAATCCTGCGCCTCCTGACTGTTCTGCAGCTCCTTAGTAAAGGCGGCTGCCGCTCTATCCATCAGCTCATAATAAGTCTTGTACTTATCGGCATGCTTGGAGGCTCCCGCCTCATATTCCACCTGCAGGCCGAACTGCTGACTTAACTCTTCCACGGCATCGATGAAGCTGACGTTCTTATAGCGCATGATAAAGTCGATGGCATTGCCGTGCTCCTTGCAGCCGAAGCAGTAGAACATCTGTTTGGACGGGGTGACGTAAAAAGAGGGGGTCTTTTCATGATGAAAAGGACAGCAGCACACTAAGGAGGAGCCGCGCTGCTTTAAGGTCAGATATTTGCCGATGACGTCCTCAATGCGGGCGGCGGGCAGCAGCTTCTGCGAGATAAAGTCGCGTGAAATATAGGGCATGACGGATCCTTTGACAAAGCGCAGCGGGTTGACTACAGTACTTATTAACTTTTTAAGTTTATTTCAGATTTTAACTAAAAAGGCGGCGCTTGTTGTCGGCAGACTGAAAAAGAGCGCGCTGCGCCGCAGTCGAGGAATCATGGCAACTTACTGCATTGGCGATCTGCACGCCTGCTATAACGAATTTATGCGCCTGCTGGAACAGATTAAATTCGATCCGGCAGCAGACGAGCTCTATTTAACCGGGGATTTGATCGGCCGCGGGCCGCTGCCGGCTGAAACCATGCACGCCGTACTGAGCCTTAAAGATAAGGTGCATGCGGTTTTGGGCAATCATGATGTGAACTTTCTGGCCGTAGCGGAAGGCATTTCGGTGCCGCGCGCAAAGGATAATTTAGAGCCGCTGCTC
Source organism: uncultured Succinivibrionaceae bacterium (assembly GCA_944389865.1). Classification (GTDB taxonomy): domain Bacteria; phylum Pseudomonadota; class Gammaproteobacteria; order Enterobacterales; family Succinivibrionaceae; genus Avisuccinivibrio. The sequence continues at coordinate 19,850 of CALXNX010000028.1, read as the reverse complement.
AAAAGTCCGCAGCTGCCGGAAATTCTGGACTTCATGATCCAAAGTCCCTTTTTACTGCAGCATCCGCACAAGCAGCTCATTGTCGCGCACGCGGGCATTTACCCGCTGTGGGAATTATCCACAGCCAAAAAAGCCGCCAAAGAGCTCTCCAAAGTCTTAAAAGATCCGCTGCGCCGCCAGGTGCTGCTGACCAATATGTACAAGGACGAGCCGGCAGTGTACAGTCCGGAGCTCTCGGGACTGGCCCGCTGGCGCTTTATCTTAAATGCCTTTACCAGGATGCGGCTGTGCTATCGCTCCGGCGTCATGGACTTTAAGAATACGGCCGTAAGTCCTGAGCTGGTGGAAAAGGACGGTCTGTATCCGTGGTTTGCTTTAGGCAATGTCTCGCGCAGCAGGAAAAAGCAGTACACCGTGGTGTTCGGGCACTGGGCCGCGCTGAACGGGCTGTGCCGCCGCCCCTTCTTCAAGGCCCTGGATACCGGCTGCGTATGGGGCGATCGCTTAAGCGCCTGGTGCTTTGACGAAGATAAGCTGACGCAGGTAAAGAGTCCGGGCTACATTCAGGTTAAGGCCCAGGTCTCAAAGGTGTAGAAGAACTGATTTTCTTCATCAAAATGCCGCGCGCATTCCACCTGCCTGAAGGGCAGCGCGCTGAAGTCGGGGAAATAGGTATCCCCGGCAAAATCCTGCTCAATGCAGGTTAAGTGCAGGCAGGCAGCCTGCGCCAAGCTTTCGGCATAGAGCTGCTGCCCGCCGATAATAAAGATCTTTTCCTCAGTACCTACCAAGGCCAGCGCCTGCCTCAGACTGCGCACCGCTTCAATGTCCGGAGCCGAAAGGCTCCCGGAGGTCAGCACTAAATTGCGCCTTTTGGGCAGCGCCCGGCCGATGGACTCAAAGGTCCGTCGGCCCATCAGCACCGTGTGTCCCAGGGTAATGGTTTTGAAATGCTGCAGATCGGCTTTAAAGTGCCAGGGGATCTGACCGTCTCTGCCGATCACGCGGTTGGCCGCCATGCAGGCGATTAAATGCAGCTGTGCCATTGCAGTACCTTATCTAGCGCTGATAGATAAATTCAGGCCCTTCTTCCTCAGGATCCTCATCGGGATGCTCGCGCACTTCAGGCTCGGTCCATACGAAGCTCTCGCTTAAGGCCTCAGGCGAGGCGGCTGCGGCGCTCTCCTGCGCCTGCACTTCTGCGCGCTTGACTCTATCGACCAGATCCTGCAGCGCAAAGGTCAGCTCCTTAACGCCGTGCTGCTGCAGCGCCGAGATGATGAAGGTCTGCTCAGGCTTAACCGGCAGAGCATCAATAATGCGGGAGAGCAGATCCTGCGCCTCTTCCGGGGAGAGCAGATCAGCCTTATTTAAAGCGATAAAGCGCGGCTTTTTATACAGTTCCTCGGCGTACTGCTCCAGCTCATTTTCAATCACCACGGCATTGCGCACCGGATCAGAGCCGTCGGCCGGCAGTGCATCGATTAAATGCAGCAGCACGCGGCAGCGCTCTAAGTGCCGCAGGAAGCGATGGCCTAAGCCTGCGCCCTCGGAGGCGCCCTCAATTAAGCCCGGGACGTCGGCAATGACGAAGCTCTCGCCCTGACCGCTCTTCACCACGCCTAAATTGGGCACCAGGGTGGTGAAGGGATAATCGGCCACCTTAGGGCGCGCGGCTGACACTGCACGGATAAAGGTGGACTTGCCGGCATTAGGCAGGCCCACTAAGCCCACGTCGGCTGCCAGCAGGAGCTCAAGCTTCAGCAGGCGGCGCTCACCCTTAGTGCCGTTGGTCTTCTGACGGGGGGCGCGGTTGACCGAGCTCTTAAAGTGCGTATTGCCGAAGCCCCGGCGGCCGCCGCGGGCCACAATCAGCTGCTGCCCGGCGCGGGTTAAATCCCCGAGGCGCTCACCGGTTTCCGCGTCGGTAATGCGGGTGCCGACCGGAACCTTAAGGATGATGTTCGCGCCGCGGGCTCCCGTGCAGTCGGCGCTGCTGCCGTTCTCGCCGCGGCCTGCCTGATAGAATCTGGTAAAGCGGTAATCGACTAAGGTATTTAAATTAGTATCCGCCTGCACCAGAACATGACCGCCGTCGCCGCCGTCGCCGCCGTCAGGACCGCCGCGGGGAATATACTTTTCGCGTCTGAAGGAGACGACGCCGTTGCCGCCGTCGCCGGCTGCCGCGGTAATAGTAGCTTCATCAACGAATTTCATAGTGCTCTCCTCACAAAAGCGTCGAAAAACAGACTTTTTTCAGCTTTCAGGCCCTGCTGAAGTTTAGGCAGTCAAACGATTAATTAAAGGAAGCGCGGAACAAAACGCGCAGAAGGGCAGGTGCAGATACAGCAAAGCCCCGGCAAATGCGGGGCCTTGAGTGCAGGAAAATTTAGGCTGCGGCTTCAGCAGTCTCAACAATCTGCACGAACTTGCGGTTCTTCGGGCCGCGGGTAACGAACTCCACCTTGCCGGTCTTAGTGGCGAATAAGGTGTCGTCACGGCCGATGCCTACATTGACGCCCGGGTGGAAGTGAGTGCCGCGCTGACGGACAATGATGCTGCCCGCAGTGACGAACTCGCCGGCATAACGCTTGACGCCTAAGCGCTGCGCTTGAGAATCGCGGCCGTTGCGAACGGAACCGCCGGCTTTCTTATGTGCCATTGTCTTATCTCCTTACTCGGTAATACCGGTAATCTTTAAATCAGTGTACCACTGACGGTGGCCAGTGACCTTCTGGTGGTGCTTGCGGCGACGGAACTTAACGATCTTAATCTTCTCACCGCCGTGCTCGCCTAAAACCTGTGCGCTGACCTTGGCCCCTTCAATGAAGGGAGCGCCGACCTTGATATTGTCGCCGTTAGAAATTAACAGAACCTTGTCCAGATCGATAGTGCTGCCAGCCTCGGCATCGAGAAGCTCCACGCTTACGATATCGCCCTCAGAAACCTTGTGCTGTTTGCCGCCGCAAAAAATTACTGCGTACATGGCTCAAACTCCGGAAATTCACTGCAGGAGTTTGTGCTCCCGCGAAATCAACATAATCTTACACTGCAAAATCAGCCCCTGCGGGGTTTCCGCCTGAGCATGGTGGGGCGCTATTATAGCCAAGCTCCAGCCTTTTGACAATAGACTAATAGACTTAAGACTCGTGCGCCTGGCAGTCAGTCGTGCTGAGAGCTGCGAAATTTTGTCGCGCTGACTTACTGCCTTTCCTTACTTTGCAACCGCGCGGCATTTTACCCAAAAGCCCGGCAATTGTAAAGACCGCGATCGGGCATTTTTCAGCGCCTAAAGCAGCCTGCGCGCCTGACAGCTGACGCCTTGATCTCACTGCAGACAGTTTGGCTGTACGCAAATGACGTGAGTTTAACTTGAGAGGATGGATCGCGGGAGTACTGACCAGCAGCACCGGGAGATGCGGTCAAGTGAACTGCCTGCAGGGAAAACGAGAGAAGCGGCCTTATAACCGTCATTGAGCAATAAATCTGGATAATATTCTTTGGTCTTGATATAGATGTGACCTGCTTTATCTTAGCCCATGCGGCGTCAAGGCGAAAGTGAAATTTTGGAATGCAGCCTGCAGTCTCAGCTGACGGCAGGTGATAGAATGAAGGCATGGTTTTTTAGAGGTAAATCTGCAGATGGGCCGAGCCTCCACTCCTTCCTTTGTCTTAGCGGTAAAACTTGATACCGAGCACGACAGCGCATTGGCAGCGCTGTGCCGGGCAAAGGAGAATAGTGGGAGAAGTTTATATAACCTCATTGGGTATGTAAAATAAGTGGTTGGAAGTTGTTAGATTAGTGGCTGGTAAATAGCTTTCTCAGGACGGGCTTTCCAACCAGTTATTTACCAAAGCTAACTTCCAAGATGGCAACCACTTATTTAACAAACCCTTTTTTTCTTACCTCTGGCCCGATGAACCTCATTTATCGGCACTAAAGTCAGCTCCATAACTTGTCCTTTTTCCACCCTCCGGATAGCCTTGGTAGTGGTTCCTTTTTATCGGCTTTTTGCCAGATTTAAAGTAGCTATTCATGCCTACTAAAGACAGATTAATTAAAGAAGGATAAAGGGGGATAAGGCTACCACCCGAATGCGTGGCGCAGGTGGTATTTATGATGTGCAACAACCACCCGAATACCTGGCGGCAGACATTAATTTTTAATTTAGTTGTAGCGTCATAGAATCTGACCAAAATGTGGAGTGCAGGATGTGGGATGCCGTGAGTCAGGAGGTGAGATTAGGGGCTTGGAAAAGAGATGAGAAAAAGCAGAGTGGGACGCGGTCAACCCAGTGGACCGCAGGCAAGTAAGTGCCTAGCCGTCGTTGCCTGTCGGCGCGGCCTGCGGCCGCGCCCATCGCTGGGGCCTCAGGGCGCATGCCGTTCTTATGACAGCACCTTAAGCCCCACCACGCCGGCTACGCACAGGCCAATGCAGATCAGCTGTGCCAGGCTTAACCTTTCATGAAAGAGCACCGCCCCCACGATCACGATACCCAAGGTGCCCAGAGCCGTCCACACCGCGTAGGTAAGACCGGCCGGAAGTGCGCGCATCACGTGCGCCAAGAGGTACATATTAATAAGTGAGAGCACCAGGGGCAGGGCCAAAAACAGGCGGCCTGCATGATAGAAAGACAAAGCTTTGAGGCTTAAACCCCAAGCAATTTCAGTTCCGACAGCGACAAGTAGCAACGTCCATGTGAGCCACATAACAGATCTCCTCGGGCTCATAACAGACGGATGTCGCAGGTATGGAAACCCGCAGATAACTGCAACATCATAACGCGGACGCCATTATACGCAGAAAGGCAGGTGCCGGCAAGCGTATGGCCGGAACTGCTCTGAGCTGCCCGCTGGCATTGAGAGCGGCCAGGAACTTCATGATATCGGGACACAGGCGCTCGGCGTGACGGCGATAGATCTCCTTATGGGATCGTCCCTCATCCAAGCCGTCCGTGGCGCCGGTACCGTCTTTGCCGACCTGTACCGCGGTATAGAGCTTAAATTGTTCTAAATTCTGTTTGTCGCCGTCGCCGCTGTAACTTTTACATTTGCTGCTGTCGCTGCAGTCAGCGGCAGGAAGCTGAGGAGCATTGATAACGGGAGGAGTGATTTCAGGAGGCAGCCTGGATGCAGCACAGCAGAGCAGCGCCTAAAGCGGTTAACTTATACCTGCCCGCAGGCGCGGACGCTGATCTGTCTCTGCAAACCCGGTGGGGGGGGGTACTAACTTATTCATATATAAAGAAAACCCTCTGTTTTAACGCAGACCTCAGCGGACTGCAGGGACATATTAAGACAGCTTTCTCTTATATTTTCAGCAACTGTACAGGGAAGCGCAGATTATACATAGAAAGCTCCTGTAAACAAGCTCGTTACCAGGCGTATAACTGCACGAAATTTATCAGCTGCGCTTTTATCGACGCAGCACGCGCTTTAAAATGATAACATTATTGAGATTTTGCGCCTTCACGGCGCCCCTGCGGCCCTTAAGACCGCACAGCAGCTTCAGGCTGCAGATTGGAGATAAAGATGACCCCCTTTGACGCGCTCATCGGCACTGAGCTTGAACTGGTAGAAAAAGCGCTGCAGCAGACCTTAACCGGCAGCGATCTGGAGGCTTCGGTCAATGCGCTGTGTCTGAACATGGTCAACGCCGGCGGCAAAAGGATCCGTCCGGCCATGGTGCTCTTATGCGCTAAAGCCGCCCCCTATTATGATCCGGAGCGCGATCAGGACAGAGCGGTCAAATTAGCTGCAGCCGTTGAGCTCCTGCATACCGCCACCTTGATTCATGACGACGTCATCGATAATTCCAGCCTGCGCCGCGGCATCCCCACCATTAACAGCACCGACGGCAATCATGCCGCCGTACTTGCCGGCGACTACCTCTTTACCCGCTGCTTTAATTTGTTAAAGCAGCTCAACAGTTTAGAGGCCTTAGGCGCTATATCCGACACCATTGCGACCTTAGTGAGCGGCGAGCTGATGCAGCTGAAAAAGGAAGGCAGTCTGGATCTGACCCGTGAGGACTACGACTACACCATTTACTGCAAGACCGGCGCGCTCTTTGAGCTCTCCGCCGCCGCCTTTGCAGTGTTAAACCAGCGTCCGCACGCAGAAATTGAGCCTTTAAAGGCTTACGGCCGCGCCGCCGGCTGCGCTTTCCAGATAGCCGACGACAATTTGGACTACGCCGCCGACAGCAAAGTTTTAGGCAAGGAAGCGGGCACTGATTTAGCTGACGGCCGCATTACCCTGCCGGTGCTGATCGCCTTAGAGCGCAGCACGGGGGCTGAGCGCGAGGACTTAGTGCAGGCAGTAGCGCAGGACGATTTTGCCGCGGTGAAGGATGCCATCGAGCGCACCGGGGCGCTGGAGTACTGCGCCCATGAGGCCCTGCTGCAGGCACAGGCTGCCAAAGATGCCTTAGCCCAGCTGCCTGACAGCCCTTATAAAGAGGCCTTGGCCCTTTTAGCTGAAAACGCGGTCAAGCGCGGACATTAATCACGGAGTGATCTGCTCACCGGCAGCCGGGATCTCGGCTGCAATAAAACTTTGGCAGATCTTTCCCGGGCTGCAGGACGCAGCCCGGATCTTCTCTTAATCCCTCCCTGCAGGATCCTGCAGGATGGGATCTGGGATTTAAGCGAACGGATTTTCAAAGAAGATAGTCTGACTGCGCTCCGGACCGGTGGAGAGAATGGCCACCTTGACGCCGGAAAGCTCCTCTAAGCGGCGGATGTAATTCTGCGCGTTAACCGGCAGCTTAGCAAAATCCGTCACTCCAAAGGTAGACTCGCTCCAGCCGGGCATGGTCTCGTAAACCGGCTCCACATCGGCGTACTCGTAGGCCGCCAGCGGCGGCAGCTCAGTCACCGTACCGTCCTTTAACTTATAGGCGGTGCAGATCTTAAGCTCCTGCATACCGTCAAGGACATCGAGCTTCATTAAAGCCAAGCCCGACAGGGAGTTGATCTGCACCGCGCGGCGCATGGCCACGGCGTCAAACCAGCCGGTACGGCGCGGACGTCCAGTGACGGCCCCGAACTCCTGACCTGCCTTGCGGATGTGCTCGCCTGTCTCGTCATTAAGTTCAGTGGGGAACGGGCCGCCGCCTACGCGGGTGGTATAGGCCTTGCCGATCCCCAGGACATAGTCCATATGCAGCGGACCTGCGCCCGAGCCGGTGCAGCAGCCGCCGGCTACGGTGTTCGACGAGGTCACGAAGGGATAAGTACCGTAGTCTATATCGAGGAAGGTACCCTGTGCGCCCTCAAACAGCACCTTCTGCTGCTTGGCGCGCGCGTCAGCTAAGATCGCGGAGATATCGGCGGTCATGGCTAAAAGACGCGGGGCCAGCTCTATTAAATGGCTGTAAACTTCATCAAAGCTCACCTCAGGCTCATCGTAGAAGTTCCTGAGCAGGAAGTTGCGGTAGTCCATTAAGCTCCGGAGCTTTTCCTTTAAGATCTCAGGATAGGCCAGATCGCCGACGCGCACACCGCGGCGGGCCACCTTATCCTCATAGCACGGGCCGATGCCGCGGCCGGTAGTGCCGATAGCGTTCCTGCCGCGCTTTTTCTCAGCGCCTTTATCAATAGCCGGATGAATAGGCAGCAGGAGGGCGCAGCCGGCGGAAACCTTGATGCGCTGCTCGGCATCGGTGATGCCGGCGGCCTTTAATTCTTCAATTTCGCCAAATAAGGCATCGGGATTTACCACTACGCCCGAACCGATTAAGCACTGGCAGGAAGGATGCAGAATGCCGGAGGGCACCAGTCTGACCACAATTTTCTTATCGCCCGCCACCAAGGTGTGACCGGCATTATTGCCGCCCTGGCTGCGCACTACACAGCTGGCCTCGGTGGTCAGCAGATCGGCTACTTTGCCCTTACCCTCGTCGCCCCACTGGGTGCCGAGCACAATCACGTTATTTGGCATATCTTCCATCCTGAATGGTTAACCTCTGCGGAGAGCCGACTGCCCGCCGCGCCAACGTGACATCTTAGCAGAAAAGAGCGGTTTTTAGCCGAAAATTTGCGCTTTTATGCCCCGGAATGGAGCAGCGCCGGGAGATCCGGCGCTGTCTGCAGAATGAAATTGAGACCGAGTGCACCCCTAGCGGGCAGGGGCAGGGCTCGGGTCATTGAAGTAGCGGAAGAACTCGCTGTCAGGCTCCAGCACCAGCACGTCCTGGCCGGAGCTTAAAGCCTCGCGGTAGGCGTTCATCGAGCGGATGAAGTCAAAGAGCTCAGGATTGCGGCCGTAAGCCTCGGCGTAAATGCGGGTGGCCTCAGCATCGCCCTGACCCATTAAGGTGCGCGCCTGCCGCTGCGCTTCCGCCACCTTGATGGTGACGTCGCGGTCGGCCTGAGCGCGAATGGCTTCAGCCTCCTGACGGCCCTGCGAGCGGTGCAGCTTAGCTACCGCGTCGCGCTCGGCGCGCATGCGGGCATAGATGGAGGTGGAAACTTCAGGGGGTAGATTGATCTGCTTGATGCGCACATCCACGATCTCGATGCCCAGCTCCGTGGCGCTCTCGCCGATGTCGCGCAGCGCGTTCTGCATCACCTCATCGCGCTTGCTCGAACCGATAATGCCGTTCTCGCCCTGAGCGTCGGCGCTGTCAAAGGAGCTTAAATCCACCTCTTCTCTGCCGGAGACAATCTCATGAATGGTGAGCTTGCCGATCTGACTGCGCAGACTGTTGGTAATGCGGCGGCGCAGCAGCTCTTCAGCCTGCATCTTATTGCCCCCTGCAGTAGTGAGGTAGTAGGTAGCCGGATCCGAGATGCGCCATTTGACGTAGGAGTCGATGATTAAGTCTTTCTTCTCGGAGGTCACAAAGCGATCGGCGCTGGAGCTTAAAGTCTGAATGCGGGCGTCTAAAAAGCGCACCTGATCGATAAAGGGGATCTTGACGTGCAGCCCGGGCTGGGACACCGACAGCTGCGCCTCATCGGTACGCAGCACCTTGCCGAAGCGGGTGACGATACCGACATTGCCTTCGCGAATGATAAAGAGCGAGTTGAAGGCCACAAAACCCAGCGCCACAGCCAGCACCAGGATCAAATTCATAATACCGCTGCGAAACATCAGCGCGTCCCTCCATAATAAGTTCTGCCGTCGCGGCGCGTTAAAGGCTGAGGCTGCGGCTGCGTCTGTCCAGCCTGATTTCCCTCACGGGCAGGCGGTGCGCTCGAGGTCTGTGCAGCAGGCAGACTGACCTGCGATCCGCCGGCGGCAGCCGCTCCGGCAGGCGGCTGCGGGCTGCGCTTGGGCGTCACGGCCTCAGTGGGCAGCGGCAGATACATCAGCGGACTCTGGCCCTGCTTAGTATCCATAATGACCTTGCGGGAGCTGGAGAGCACCTGCTGCATGGTCTCTAAGTAAATGCGGGTACGGGTGATCTCCGGCGCCGCCAGGTATTCAGGCAGGATCTGCTCAAAGCGCGCCACCTCGCCCTGCGCGCTCAGCACCACCTGGGAGCGGTAGGCTTCAGCTTCCTGCAGGATGCGCTGCACCTGACCTTCAGCGCGGGGCAGCACTTCATTGGCGTAGGCTTCAGCCTCGCGCTTGTAGCGCTGCTCATCTTCCTGCGCGGCGATGGCATCGTCAAAGGCTTCCTTGACCTGTTCCGGCGCCCGGGCGGGCAGGAAGTTGACATCGACAACGCTGAGCCCCATCTTATACGGCTCAATAATCGACACCAGGAGATCGCGGGTATTCTGACGCACCAGCTCGCGCCCTGAGGTCAGCACATCATCCATCAGGGTGTGACCCACGACATAGCGCAGAGCCGAATCTGTAGCCTCAGTTAAGGAATTGTCCGGATCGGTGACCGAGAATAAGTAGCTTACCGGATCGGTGATGCGGTACTGCACGTCCATCTCCACTAAGACCACATTCTCATCTTCAGTGAGCATGGTGCCGGAGGACTGAATGGCGCGCACCTGTTCAATATCCACGGTCAGCACTTCATCGATGCCGCTGAATTTCCATCTCAGGCCCGGCTCGACCACATCATAGACTTTGCCAAAACGCAGCACTACGCCGCGCTCAGCCTCGCGCACGGTATAAAAGCCGCTGAAAATGTACAGGCCCAGCAGCACCGCAGCGGCTGCGGCAAAGACGAAGGATCCGGAGCGCTTCAGCGCGCCGCCCGATCCGCTGCCCCGTCCGGAGCCGCCCTTTAAGGAGCGCAGGAATTTCTGCCACAAGGCGCCTAAATCAAGCTCGGATTTTTTGCGGGCAGTACGGCCCCACGGATCAGTCTCCGGCTCCTGGCCGGGCTGGCGGCCCCAAGGGTTCTGGCCGCCGCTGCCGCCGCCGGAGGAGTCCTGTCCGCCGCCGGACTGGCCGCCCTGTCCCGGGCGGTTCCAGGCCATATAGTTTTGATGCTGATTGCTCATAAGCCTATCTTACAGTTACTAAACAATAAATCTCCGGCCGGCTCAGGACTGCTGCAGAAACGCGCTTAAATCTAAATTCTGCGGCAGCTCGGGTGCAAGCCAGGGCGCAGGCTGCTCCTGACAGGCCTGCGCTAAAGCCCCGCGCATATTCTTGTCAATGCGCGCGGCATCGGTCGCCCGCAGGCGCAGCTTGACGGTCTGTGAGCCGTCGTCATTGTAAGAGGTGCTGACTACCGCCCGGCACTCGTAAAGTGCGGCCAGGAGCCTGCCGTCCTGCGGTAATATCTTAGCAGTTAATTCACATAAATCCACTGCGATAAGCTCACTTATCGCCTGAATCAAATCCGCCGTCCCCGCCCCGGTTTTGGCGCTGACGTGCACGCGCGCAGGCCGGCCGTTTTCATCCCGCACCAGACCTGCCGGCATGCCCTCGACCAGATCCGCCTTGTTAAACACTAAAAGCCGCGGCACCTCCAAAGCGCCGATCTGCGCTAAAACCGACTCTACCGCCTTGATGTTGTCCTCAAAGCGCGGATCGGCCGCATCGACCACATGCAGCTGCAGAGTAGCCTTCGCACTCTCCTCCAGGGTGGCCCTGAAAGCTGCCACCAGGTCATGGGGCAGATGGCGGATAAAGCCCACGGTATCGGCTAACACCGCCTTGCCGACGGAGGGCAGCTCAATGACGCGCCAGGTCGGATCCAGGGTGGCAAACAGCAGATCGGCCGCATAAACTTCAGCCTGGGTTAAATAGTTAAAGAGACTGGATTTGCCTGCATTGGTATAGCCCACTAAGGAGATCAGCGGCACGTCGTTTTTGCGGCGCTTCTGACGGTTCTGCTCGCGGCGGGCGGCTACGGTGCTGAGCTCTGCCTTAATCCTGGCAATGCGCTCGCGCAGGGCGCGGCGATCGAGCTCAATCTGGGTTTCGCCAGGGCCGCCGCGCAGACCGAAGCCGCCCTTCTGGCGCTCCAAATGGGTCCAGCCGCGCACCAGGCGGGCCTGCTCATAGCCCAATCTGGCCAGCTCCACCTGCAGTTTGCCTTCATAGGTGCGGGCGCGCTGCGCAAAGATGTTAAGGATGAGCGCGATGCGATCCATCACGCGCACCTCCAATTCGCGCTCTAAATTGCGCTCCTGGGCCGGGCTGAGCCTTGCGTTAAAGATCACGGTCTGCGCGCCCTGCGCCTCCACTGCGGCCTTTAACTCCTGAACCTTGCCGGATCCGACAAAAGTGCGGGCATCGGGCTCATCGCGTCTGCAGACCAAGGCCTGCCTGACCTGACCGCCGGCGGCATCGGCAAGGCGCTCCAATTCTGCCAAATCTTCTTTATTTTCCTCGCGCGGCAGCTCCACGTGCATCAGGATCACGGGGCCTAAGGGTTCAAATACTGCTTCTGCCATGACATGATGTATCTTGTATGCTGGTTTTACAAATGAGCATAACTAACAAGTTATAGAATAAGACGGCCATGCGCTGAACCCAGCTGCAGCAGCCTGCAGCCGACCGCAGCGCCTGAAGAGAAGGAGGAGGATGAAAAATTCTTAAGACTCAAAAATCTGCGGCAAACTTACTTCTGCTCGTCCGCTGCTTCTTCAGCCTGCGGCTGATTTATCGATATTGCGCGCGACGGCACAATGGTAGAAATGGCGTGTTTATAGACCATCTGGCTGACCTGATTTTTCAGCAGGACCACAAATTGATCGAAAGACTCGATCTGTCCCTGCAGCTTGATCCCGTTGACCAGATAGATTGAAACGACCACTCTTTCCTTGCGCAGTGCGTTCAGGAACGGATCCTGCAATGATTGTACTTTAGCCATTGTCTTATCCCTAAGTTATTCTAATTTTAACGGGAGGATGTACCTTATTGGCTTTATTCCTCTATGTTCGAGATCCGGACTGTGACTGCCGGCGTTATCACGCTTCTGCCCAGCTCCCGGCACTGCAGCTGCAGTAAAGCCGAGAGTTTTTTTTTCGGACCTGTACTCCGCTCACATGCGGACCTGAGCGCAAAGCTGCAGCAGCTGCAGCAGTCGGCTTTAGCCCTGATATTCCATTATAAAGTGAGAGCAGGCTGCAGCCTAGATCTTTGCAAAAAAATCTGCACTTATTTTTGAATTCTGTGAGGGCCGGCAGGATCCTAAGCGCTCAAGGATGATCTGCAGATTCTGCGCATCGCCGGGGCTTAAGCGGATGCGGGAGGGATCCTTCAGCGCCCCGCGCAGCCAGGTCATCTGATGCTTGGCCAGCTGCGCCGTGGCCGCCACAGCCTTTTCCATGAAGGTCGGGTAATCGACCTCGCCTTTAAGATATTCCAGCGCCTGACGATAGCCTACGCAGCGCAGCGCCGGGGCAGTGGACGGCAGATGTAAATTAAGCAGCATCTGCGCCTCCTCAAGCAGTCCATGCTCAACCATATGCTCAAGCCGCCTGCGGATCTGCACCCTGAGCGCTGCGCGATCGTCAGGGGGCAGGAGCACAAACTCCGCTAAAGGATAAGGACAGCGCTCGCCCTGCTCTGCATAAAACGAGGTCACCGCCCGCCCGGTCTGATAATAGACCTCTAAGGCGCGCGCAATGCGCTGCTTGTCATTGGGAGCGTATTTGGCAAACAGGGGGGGATCGATGTCCTTGAGCCGCTGATGCAGGGCAGGCCACCCCAGGCGCTCGCCCTCCTCCTGCACCCGGGCGCGCACGTTCGGATCCGTCGCCGGCAGCGGAGACAGCCCCTGGGTTAAAGCTTTGTAGTAGAGCATGGTGCCGCCGCAGATAATGGGCAGATGTCCGCGCTGCTGGATCTGACCTATCAAGCGCAGACAGTCGCTTCTGAAAGCCGCGGCGCTGTAGCTCTCCGAGGGCGCGCAGATGTCAATTAAATGATGCGGGATGCCGGCGCGCTCCTCCAGGGAAGGCTTGGCCGTACCCACATCCATGCCCTGATACACTAAGGCCGAGTCCATGGAGATGATCTCGCCGTTTTGAGCCTTGGCAAGTTCAATGGACAAAGCGCTCTTGCCGGTGGCGGTCGGCCCCATGATGACCACTGCAGGCGTCATTAAAGCTCTCCTGCAAGCTGGCGCGCCCACTGCACGATTAATAATTCACTGACCCCGTCAATGCCGGCCAGCAGATCAGCTGATGGCAGCTGCTGCAGAAGCCCCGTTAAGGCGGCAGGCTCCACATGGGGAAAACCTGCTGCTTTAACTAAGGCCTCAGCCAGTCTGCGGGGACACTGCCTTTTCTGCAGGTCTTTGCCGGCTGCAACCGCCAAATGCAGCACTCGGCTGCCCTCCAAGGCCAGATCGCAGGATGACAGCTGCACCGGTACGGCGTAAAGCTCAATGCTCTCGCGCTTGAGGGACAGCTTAAACCCCAGCATCTCGGGCACGCCCTGCAGCAGCTTTAAGGCGCGCACCAGCTCTGCATCTGCCCGCAGCCTGAAGGGCAGGGTCAAATCGCGCCCGGGCAGATCCTGGGTCTGCACAAGCTCCTGCAGCGCCCGCGCGCCGACATAAAGCTGCAGCGCAGACAGTCTGGCCAGAAAATAGCGGCCGTCAGCTTTAAGCAGCAGGACCTGAGGCTGCGGCCGATCCAATAAAGTCACATGACAGTCCTGCAGCGCAGCCCCCTGCAGCGCGGATAGGCTCAAGGCCGGAGAGAGCGGCGGGAGCACCGGCTGAGCCGGCTTTAGAGCAGTCAGCTGCTGCCTGAGGCGCTCGGCCTCGGATGCCAGCTGCTCCTTGGGAGCCAGCAGCTCCTCGCCCTGCCGGCGCTGAGCTGCAGGCTCAGCCGGCGATGGTTTAATCTCAGCCGGCTGCACCGGCGTGCTGCGCTGCTTTAAAGCGGCGCTCAATTTCTGCAGCGTGCTGGAGGACAGCCCGGATAAAGCGCGCTCTCCGGCCGCGGCGGCTGCAGCAGAGTTGAACTGGGCAATGGCCGCCGCGCTGGGGACTGCTGCAGACGGTCCGGTCTGAGGCGCAGGCTGGGCTTTGGGCAGCTGCGGCGCCTGAGGCTCTGCTTTTTGACCAGTTAAAGTAAAATCCTGCGCCGGCGGGGCGCCGTCAGCCGATCCAGGATCAGCCGCTCCCCCTTCCAGCCCTTTGGCTGCAGGATCCGCGGCGCTCTGAGCAGGGAATAAGGATGACTGCTCCTGCTCATTTTTTTTGACCCGCTGCGCCAGCAGCAGATTGACCACGGCGTCGGTCAGAATATCGTGCACCGCACGGGCATCATGAAAGCGCACCTCATCCTTGCGGGGATGCACGTTGATATCAACCTCGCGCGGATCACAGCCGGCAAAGATCAGGGCGCGCACCGCTGCAGTACTGCCCGCAGCCTCGCGATAGGCCTCGCGCAGAGCATGCACTAAAAGCTTATCCGCCACTGCGCGGCCGTTTAAAAAGAGATAGATGTTTTCCGGCGCGCTTTCATAATCCTGCGGCGGGGGCAGCAGCAGGCCGTGCAGCGTCAGAGGGCCGCCTTCAACTTTAAGCTCCAGGGCCTCCTGCACAAAGGGCGCGCCGATCAGCTTGCCCACGCGCCGCCGATAGGCCTCATCATTGCCCTCCGGCACCGCCGGCAGGGACGCGACCGTCCTGCCGTCAAAAATCAGCTCAAAGGCAATCGCGCGCCAGGACAGCGCCGTGCGCAGCCAGATATCCTTAATGCGGGTCAGCTCCGTGCGCTCCGAGCGCAGAAAGCGGCGTCTTGCCGGAGTGTTGAAAAAGAGCTCGCGTACCTCCACCGTGGTGCCCTGCGGATGGGCGGCAGGCTCAATTACCGCCTCCATCATCGGGCCTTCAGTATGGACGCTGTAAGCCTGCTCCTGCCCTGCAGGGCGCGAGGTCAAGGTGAGCTTCGATACCGCCGCAATCGAGGCCAAAGCCTCGCCGCGAAAGCCCAGGGTGGCAATCTGCGCTAAATCCTCAACTGAGGAGATTTTGGAGGTGGCGTGCGGAGCCAGGGCCAAAGGCAGTTCATCCTTAGGGATGCCGCTGCCGTTATCGCGCACGCGAATGATCGTGCGCCCGCCGCCGTACACCTCAAGCACAATCCTGGAGGCATGAGCGTCGACAGCGTTTTCCAGTAATTCTTTTACCACCGATGCCGGGCGCTCCACCACCTCGCCGGCGGCGATTTGATTGGCCAGCTGCACCGAGAGCTGATGAATAGGCATTAAGGGATCACCAATTCCTGTCCGATGCGCAGCGTATCGGACTTTAATTGATTGCGCGCTTTGATGGCCGCCACACTGACCTGATACTGCCTGGCGATCTTGGCCAAATACTCGCCCTTGGCGACGGTATGCACCTTTTCATGGTTAAGCACGCGCTGCGCCGATTCCTGACGGGACTTAAAGCGCTGCTTGGGGTATTTCTCGTAATAGGCGGCAATGCCCTGATAGACAGCGTAGGCAATCTGCTTTTGATAATTGGGCTGATTGAGCTGAATTTCCTCGTAGCGATTGGACAAAAAGCCGGTCTCAATCAAAAGCGAAGGAATATCCGGGCTCTTTAATACCGCAAGAGAGGCATGAATGGGCTTTTTATTGTGCAGGCGCGTAAAGCCGCCTAATTTGGCCAGGATCTCCTGCCCCAGGGTATAGCCTTCAGAGCGCGAATTATCCGAGGACATATCGAGGATGGTCGCAGCCAGGTACGGATTCTGCTCGGCCTGCGAGATCACATCGCCGGCCCCGCCTAAGAGCTGTTCCTTCTTGGAGCCCTGCAGCAGCTTCTTATTTTCCCGGGCGGCGCGGTTATTGGACAAAACCCACACCGAGGCGCCGCGCGCCGAGCTGCCCGAAGCCACCGAGTCGGCGTGAATGGAAATTAAGATGTCGGCCTTTTTAGCGCGGGCAATTTCCGAGCGGCGGTTTAAATCCACAAATACGTCGGTGGAGCGAATGAGTACCGAGCGGAACTGTTTATTGGAATTGATGTACTGCGCCAGCGCCCGGGCAATGGCTAAGGTGACGTTCTTTTCCTTCACGCCGCGCCTGCCGATGGCGCCGGGATCTTTGCCGCCGTGACCGGCATCGACCGCAATGATGAAGGGATCAGGCACTGCTTGAATCAGCTGCGGGGCCGGCGGGGCCTGGGTATCCAGCACTTCTTCTTCAACCGCAGCTGCTGCAGCGCTTTGGCTCTTAGGGGCGCTTTGGGCGGCAGCCTGCTCGCGGCGCAGTTCCTGCAGCCGCTTTTCGTAGGTCTCCGCCTGCTGCGGGGTCATAGTACGGATGCCGTCCGCCCCTACCTGACTTAATGAATTTAACAGCGCATTTTCAGCATTATCCGCATCCTCCACGGTGATGACGTGCGTGGGGGGAATGCCGCCTGACCCCTGGCCGGTGCCTAAGCGCGCCTGCGCGGCCTCAGGCGAGAGTACCTGCAGCCTGCCGGTTGAAACCAGCTTGGTGCCGGTGTGCGGAAAGTCCATCACCAGCCGGTAATCGCGGCCGTTCTGGGGCTTTAAGACAAAGACATTGGGGGTGCCGGAGCCCTGCAGAGTAAAGATGTAGCGCACATCCCGGCCGTCTAAGACCTTATTTAAAGCGGTCACCGCGCTGCCCTGCTGCAGCGTGATGCGCGCCGGGGCATGGCGGTAATTATCGACGTCCTTTACGCGGACAATAAAGGTATGCCCGCCGTTATTTAAGGCCGTGGAGTAGTGCGGATTGAAGTCTAAATCCAGCACCACGCGGGTCTTATCCTGATTGGCAAAGGCGCGGATGCTGTCAATATTGTCAGCCAGAGCAGGCGCAGTCAGTCCTAAGCCCGTCAGGCTCAAGGCGCTCAGCGCAAGGAAAAGCCTCCGCCTCCAGCCCCCTAACATAAGCTCTCCTCTGCAGTGCTGACAGCAGGATTAAAGGAGGTCCAGGCAGAGGCTATTGCCTGCGCCAAAACGCGATCTCCCGTCTTAAGGGTATAGGTGCGCTGATCCCCGCTGCCGCTGATCTCAATGACCGCTTCAGGCTCAGGCAGTGCGCCCTCCCCCTTGTCCGGCCATTCAATTAAGCACCAGGCAGGCGCGGCGGCAAAATAATCGCGCACTCCTAAAAACTCCAGCTCCTCAGGCGAGCTTAAGCGATAGAGATCAAAGTGATAAATCTTAAGACCGGTGTCGGCATCGTACGGCTCCACCAAGGTATAGGTCGGGGATTTGACCAAGCCCTGATATCCTGCGGCCATAATGGCGGCACGGGCAAAGGCGGTCTTGCCGGCCCCTAAATCGCCCTGCAGAAAGATGGTAAGCGCATGCGGCAGCCGGGCGGCGGCCTGACATAAGGCAGGCGCAGCGGCGCGCGCGGCGGCGCAGGTGGCAGCCTCGCCGGATAAGTTAACGCTGACGGCGGTGATGGTCATGAAGTGTAAGATCCTGATATGCAAAGCCGCCTTGCCCGCAGCGGCTCACAAGCTGTTTTACTCTTATAACTGCCTGTAGGATAACACGCCCCGGCGCTTTTGCAAAAGCTTTGCGCCGGGTCTGCTTAAGCTGCCGGAAGCTTATTGACCAGTCTTCTAATAAAGGGCAGCAGATCGGACGCGGCCGTGCCGATAATGCCGCTTTGACCTGCCAGCGCGCCTGCCCGCCCATGGACGCAGGCGGCAGCTAAAATGGCCATCTTTGGAGCCAGTCCCTGCGCCAGGAAAGCAGCAGTAAGCCCGGTGAGCACATCGCCCATGCCCCCTGAGGCCATGGCAGGCGACCCTTCGCGGATGATGTTGAGGCGCCGGCCGTCGCAGATAATGGAGCCTGCTCCCTTGAGCAGGACGCAGCCGCCGTACCTGTCCTGAAGCCGGCGGGCGCTGTCAAGGCGGTCAGCGTTAATTTCCGGCACTGACAGCCCCAATAAACGGGCAGCTTCTCCCGGATGCGGGGTCAGGATGTGCAGACTGCCCTCGGGACGCAATTGATGCCGGGCCATTAAATTTAAGGCATCAGCATCGTAAACCGTGCTTTTGCCCTGGGCCATCACCTGCTTGACTAAGGACAGGGCCGCCTCAGACTGTCCTAGTCCCGGACCTATGGCAATGCAGTCTGCCCAATTCAGGGCCGCACTGACGGCTGAGGCATCGGACGCATCAGCGGTCATGATCTCCGGGCAGGCGGCATTTAAAGCCGGAATATTGACGGGATCGATCACCGCCTTAACGAGGCCCGCGCCTGCGCGCAGAGCCGCCATTGAGGCCAGAACGGCCGCGCCGCCATACCCTTCAGCGCCGCCGATGATTAAGACCCTGCCGGCATCGCCCTTGTGGCTGGAGGGCTGGCGCACCGGGAGATCATCCAAAATCTCCTCGTAAGTGCGCTGCAGCATGGGCAGCTGCCCGCTCCTTGAGATCAGCTCAGTTAAGCCCGGGTCAGAGTTTAAGTTAAGGCCCAAATCCTCCAGCACTACCTGCCCGCAGTAATCGGGAGCCTGCCCGGTAAAGAGCCCGGGCTTTAGAGCCAAAGCGGCCACCGTCAGCTGCGCGCTGACGCAGTCGCCGGGAGCCTGCCCACTGTCGGCATTGAGGCCGGAGGGCACATCGACGGAGAGCGTAAAGGCATGGGTGCGGTTGATAAATAAGATCCACTCGTCAAAGGGCGCGCGCGGCGCACTGTCAATGCCGGTACCCAATAAGGCATCCACAATGGCATCGGGGCGGGTCGCGCCGTCCTCAGGCAGACCGTACTCAATAAAGCCGCCTGCCTGACGGAAATTCTCACAGGCCGCATTGGCCTCAGTGCCCGGATGCGGCTTGCCGACTGCAAACACACGATGTGCAATGCCCTGCTCTTTTAAAAGGCGCGCAACTACATAGCCGTCGCCGCCGTTATTGCCTTTACCTGCAAAGATCCAGACTAAATGCGGATGCGGCACGGCCTTGAGCAGGCGGCGCAGTACTCCGGCTCCCGCGCGCTCCATCAGGGTATAGCAGTGTCCGCCGTGACTCCTGGCATATTCCTGCTCGACTAAACGCACCGTATGACTGCTTAAAACCGGAGTTGCCTCCATATTCGCTCCTTAGATTCAGATCTGTAAACTTTACTCAATATTAACCGAACGCGGTCCGCAGCACGCAGATTTTTTGTTAATTGCGTCCCGTTCTGCAGATGCGCCGCTTTATTTCACCCGCGCTTTTTTCTAAGCTTGAGAGCTGTAATGATTTTGCGCCGCATTGATGTCGGCGCGGCAGTTAAACAGGATTTTGCGTCAACTACCCCCGCCTAAAGAGGCGGGGGCTTGAAGCTGAAAGGCTTTAAGCCCAGGTTGACCAGCCTAAGTCCCGCAGGGGACTGCGCTTATCAGGAAACAGGCACCGCGGAATGTTGATCCAAGTTCCGCGCTCTGCGGTCTGTGGTAAATAAGCTCTGAAGGGTAAGGAGCTTTATGCTGCAGACGCTAAACCCTGATAAGCCTTGGCGATGGATCACCACGTGTAT